>DASSXQ010000068.1:0-10014 GCA_035703725.1 Rudaea sp. | reverse complement strand
TGCGGATCAGGTGATCCTCGGAATCGAACAGAAAGGACGCGAGCGCCTTGCAAAGCTCGGTCTTGCCCACGCCGGTCGGACCGAGAAACAGGAATGAGCCGTACGGCCGATTCGGATCTGACAAGCCTGCGCGCGAGCGCCGGATCGCATCGGCGACAGCGTGTACCGCTTCGTCCTGACCGACCACGCGCTGGTGCAACGCGTCTTCCATGCGCAGCAACTTGTCGCGTTCGCCTTCGAGCATCTTGGACACCGGAATGCCGGTCCAGCGCGACACGACTTCGGCAATCTCCTCGGCGGTCACACGCTGTTGCAACAGGGTGAATCCCTTGGCTTCGGTTTCTTGCGCTGCCTGCAATTGCTTTTCCAATTGTGGAATTTTTCCATACTGGATTTCTGCAACCTTGGCCAGATCGCCATGGCGTTGCGCCGTTTCAATCTCGGCACGCGCCGCCTCGATTTGTTCCTTGAGCTTGCTGGTTCCCTGCACGGCGGCTTTTTCCGCTTTCCACACTTCGTTCAAGTCGGAAAATTCGCGGTCGAGCTTGGCGATGTCGGCTTCCAAATCGGCAAGGCGCTGCCTGGATTCCTTGTCTTTTTCCTTTTTCAGCGCTTCGCGCTGGATCTTGAGCTGGATCAGGCGACGCTCGAGACGATCGAGTTCTTCCGGTTTGGAATCGATTTCCATGCGGATGCGCGAGGCCGCTTCATCCATCAGGTCGATGGCCTTGTCCGGCAACTGGCGGTCGGCGATATAGCGGTTCGACAAGGTTGCCGCCGCGACAATGGCCGGATCGGTGATCTCCACGCCATGATGCACGGCGTAGCGTTCCTTGAGGCCGCGCAGGATTGCGATCGTGTCTTCGACACTGGGCTCGCCGACAAAGACTTTCTGGAAGCGCCGCTCCAATGCCGCGTCTTTCTCGATGTATTTGCGGTATTCATCCAGCGTGGTCGCGCCGACGCAATGCAGTTCGCCGCGCGCTAGCGCCGGCTTCAACATGTTGCCGGCATCCATCGATCCTTCGCCCTTGCCCGCACCAACCATGGTGTGCAGCTCGTCGATGAACAGGATGATATTGCCTTCTTCCTTGGCCAGATCCTTGAGCACGGCTTTGAGGCGTTCCTCGAATTCGCCACGGAATTTCGCACCGGCGATCAACGCACCCATGTCCAGCGACAGCACGCGGCGGTCGCGCAGGCCTTCGGGGACTTCATGGTTGACGATGCGCTGCGCGAGCCCTTCGACAATCGCGGTTTTGCCCACGCCGGGTTCGCCGATCAACACCGGATTGTTTTTCGTGCGTCGCTGCAGCACCTGGATGACGCGACGGATTTCCTCGTCGCGGCCAATAACCGGATCGAGTTTGGATTTTTCCGCGCGTGCGGTAAGGTCGATGGTGTATTTTTCCAGCGCCTGACGCTGATCCTCGGCATTTTCGTCTTCCACTTTTTCGCCTCCGCGCATTTTTTCGATCGCCGCTTCAACATTCGACTTGTTCGCACCACTTGCTTTGAGCGCCTGCCCAACGACGCCCTTTTCGTCGATTGCGGCAAGCACGAACAGTTCGCTGGCGATAAACGCATCGCCACGTTGCTGCGCGAGTTTGTCGGTCAGATTCAGCAGTCGGGTCAGATCGTTGGAAACGTTGATAGTGCCTTCCTGACCCGACACCTTCGGCAATTTCGCCAAGGCCTCGCCAATACGCTGGCGCAGCGCCGGCACATTGACGCCGGATTGCGCCAGCAACGGCAGCGTCGATCCGCCTTGCTGTTCGAGCAGCGCACTCATCAAGTGCACCGGCTCGAGCATGTTGTTGTCGCGTCCCACGGCAAGCGATTGCGCATCGGCCAATGCCTGTTGAAAGCGCGAGGTCAGTTTGTCCATTCGCATGATTTTTGTCTCCGCAATTCGGGGCGGCAACGCGTGAACACGTCGTTGCCTGCGAAGCAATGAAAGTGCGGTCGAAGGGGCGCGGGATCAAGGTGCCAGAATCGGGAATGGGCAATCCGGACGCGCAAAACAACCGCGTCGTTCCCGCCTGCCAAGCAATGACGAGCATTTGCTTTGACCATTCCCGAATTCCGATTCCCGAATCCCAGTCTTCAACATTTTCCGTTGTCCAATCAATATGTTATACATTACGACGGATTTCAATTACCTCATCCGCAACGCTTGTCGCAAGAAATCCTGTTGACTGCAACTGTCCCGTAACCTCGCCCGTGTTGGCCCGCGCCCGCCACGAAATTCCTGCTTGTCGCGGATCTGGGACGTCATGTGGATCACACCGCTGCGCGATGGACTCAACTTCGTCGCCAGGGAAATTGTCGCCGCCCAAGGGTTGCTGGATCGCAATGGCGTGCTGGTGCTTTCCGAATTTGCCGCTGCGACCGCCGAGCTCACGGGTGCGCTGCCAACCAATCCACACGACCCGGCTGATCTGACCACCTGCAGAAGCGCCGCGGCATCGAAACGTGCGCACTGCTTCAACAGCACGACACGCCGGCGTGATAGCGTGGCATTCAATTCGCAAACAGGTTTCCTGCATCCCCATGCGCGTGCTTTTGCTCGGCGGCTATGGCAATTTCGGTACGCGCATTGCGCAGGAACTGGCGCGCGACGCCGCCATCGACCTGGTGCTTGCCGGGCGCGATGCGGATGCGGCGCAGCGTCTGGCCGCGCAGTTGCGTGTTCAAGGTCGTGCTCGGGTCGATGCAGTAGCACTGGATGTCGATCACGCCGATCTCGGCGCAAGTTTCGTCGAGCTGGCACCTGATCTGGTAATCCATGCGTGCGGTCCGTTTCAAGGCCACGACTATCGGGTCGCGCAGGCGGCTCTGGATGCCGCGGCGCATTACATCGATCTGGCAGACGCGCGCGATTTCGTCACCGGCATCACCGCGCTGGGCGCGCACGCACGCCACTGTCGTCGCCTGGCCGTCTCCGGCGCGAGTTCGGTACCGGGCCTGAGTGCCGCGGTGATTGACCGCTACGCCGGAGAATTCGCCAGATTGAGCGACATCGACATCGGCATCAGTCCCGGAAATCGCACGCCGCGCGGCACGGCAACCGTTGCGGCCATTTTGAGCTACGTCGGCCAGCCCATGCCCGCGTGGCACGGCGGAAAACGGCATGTCGTGACGGGCTGGCAAGGCCTGCATCGGCACCGCTATCCACAGCCCGTCGGCACGCGCTGGCTCAGCCATTGCGATGTCCCGGATCTGGACTTGTTTCCCGTTCGCCATCGCGGCCTGCAAAACTTGCGCTTTGCTGCCGGTCTGGAAATCGGACTGCTGCACGTGGCGCTGTGGCTGCTGTCGTGGCCCGTGCGCTGGCGCTTGCTGCCGCGACTGGATCGTTGGACGGTCGCACTCAAGCGCATGAGTGAATGGTTTCTCGCACGTGGCAGTGATGCCGGTGCGATGCACGTGCGTTTGTCGGGAACCGCCACTGATGGCCGACCACTATGTCTCACCTGGACCCTGATTGCAGCAAGCGGGCACGGGCTTCAGGTGCCGGCAACGGCGGCGGTGGTGCTCGCACGCAAACTTGCGCACGCCGAACTGACCACCACAGGCGCCATGCCGTGCCTGGATCGGTTCACGGTCGATGAGTTTCTTGAAGCCCTCGGCGACTACGACATTCGCACGCAGGTCCAGCGCGAACACGGTTGATCCGCTCAGTGCAGAAAGCGTGCTGCGTTCTGCTCCGAGGGCAGATAACAGGTGTCGCGCCGGCCGAACCAGCGATAACGATGGCGCGCGACCCAGCGATAAAGCGAATCGCGCAATCCCCGCGGAATGATGCGCAGACACCCGCCAAGCACCCGCCAGCCACCACCAAAACTTGCCAGGACGCGCAGCATCGCCGTGCTTTCCGTGTAGGCGATAGCGTGGTCGATCAACAAGACAGAAGTCGGCTGGTGCGGGTCCAGCCCGTGGGCCAGCAACAAATCGCGCCCACTGGGCGATTGTGTCGTCGCAAAGCGATAGCGTCTGTCGCGATCATGACGCAGGACAAATGCCACGCTGCGACTGCATAGCACGCAATCACCATCGAACACGAGAATCGAATCGGTTTCAGCCGACATCCAGCCACCCGCGATAATGCACCAGCAAGCCGATCATCGGCAGACGCGCGACGACTTCAAAATGATACCGTCCGTCGACTTGCGACTCGCGCGCGCGTACGCCGTCGAACCAGCGCGCCGGCAGGCGCAAACCAAGCGCGCTCACTCGACGCACACGCCAGATCAACGCGCCATCTTCCACCGCGAGCACAAACCCGAACGTGACCAGCCCCAGGCGTTCGCACAGCAGACCATCGTGCGCCCACATGAACGAGCGCATCGAATGCCCGGCAAAATCGCGGGTCCAGCATTCGCCGCGTGGTGTCGCGGCAATTTCCACCCGCAACGCCACTTGCTGCGCCGCAGGTGGCTGCAAAGTGACCAGTCCACACCAGCGCGCCAGCACGTTTCTTCCACGCGTCACCTGCGCCTGCCCGCGATACCCGTGTGTGCCGCTGGCGCGATGCAGCGCTTGCACGCACGGCGACAAACGATTGAATTTCGCTGCACCGAGCAGGTCGATGAACAGCGTGGTCATGGCTGCACCCAGATGAGACTGGCCATGCGTCCGCTATTGCCGGCGTCGCGCCGATACGAATACAGACGCGCATCGGTCAACGTGTCCAAGTCGCCGCCGTAAATGCGACCCACGCCGAGCATACGCAAACGCTGGCGCGCCAAAGTATACAAATCGCAATGCCAATGACCGGCACGTGTCGGCACAAACGCGCATTCCGCGCGTTCATCGTGCGCAAGAAATGCCGCGCGCACGTCAGCGCCGACCTCGTAAGAAGTCGGGCCAATCGCCGGCCCCAGCCACACCAGCAGATGGGTTGGCGGCGTGGCCAGGCGCGCAATGCAGGATTCAATAACGCCGCCGGCCAACCCACGCCAGCCGGCATGCACGGCCGCGATTTCAGTGCCATCGTCCGCGCACATGAGCAGCGGCAGGCAATCGGCGGTGAGAATCGCCAGCACCACACCCGGTACGGTGGTGAACGCCGCGTCGGCTTCGGGTTCGTTTTCCGGAACTTCGGCGGTCAGGCGCAGACTGCGACTGCCATGCACCTGACGCAACCAGCGCGGCGGCGATGGCAGCTCGAACGCGCGCACGAGCAAGTCGCGATTGGACTGCACCACGCCGACATCCTCACCGCAACGCAGGCCCAAATTGAACGCATCGAATGGCGGCTGCGAATTGCCCGGCAGGCTGCGTGTCGTGGTCACGGCGCGAACGTTTGCCGGCGCCGGCCAGTTTGGCTGGAGGGCTGAGGGCTGAGGGCTGAGGGCCGGGAATTCGGGCTGCATCGGGTTGGTTGAGGCTGGTGAGTCAGGGCTGAGGGCTAAAAGCCGGGGGTTGATGGCTGAGGCTCAGGCGGGTCGCAGTCTTGCGCGCCACCTTCTGTTCTCAATTCTCAGCCCGGAACCATCTCCTTCGTATCCACGCGCAACGCTTCAATCAACGCCAACATGTCCTGCGGCATCTCGACTTCAACGCTCACCGTTTCTGCGCTGACCGGATGGGCGAATTCGAGCTTTTCGGCGTGCAATGCCTGACGTCGGAAACCGCGCAGGGTCTCGATGAATTCCGCGCTGGCGCCTTTGGGCAATTTCAGGCTCGAATAGGTCGGATCGCCGAGCAGTGGATGCCGCACATGCGCCATGTGCACGCGGATCTGATGGGTGCGTCCGGTTTCCAGGCGGCACTCGATCAGCGTATGCGCGCGGAAGCGTTCGCGTACGCGATAGAGTGTCACGGCCGGCTTGCCGGTGGGCTCGGTGACGACAGCCTGACGCAATCGGTCGCGTGGGCTGCGTCCGATCGGGGCATCGACGCTGCCGCCGGCAATCATGGCGCCGTAGACCACCGCAGCGTACTGACGATGGATTTCGCGCGCCTGCAACTTGGCAATCAATCCCGTATGCGCGCGCAGACTGCGCGCCACCACCATCACCCCGGACGTATCCTTGTCCAACCGATGCACGATACCCGCGCGCGGCAACGCGGCCAGACCGGCGTCGTAATGCAGCAGCGCATTCAACAAGGTGCCATCCGGCTGACCGGCACCCGGATGCACGACCAGACCGGCCGGCTTGTTGATGACCAGAATATCGGCATCGGCGAAGCGGACATCCAGGTCGATCGCCTGCGCTGCCATCGTCACCTGCGCGACGGGTTCAGCGAGCAACTCGACGCATTCTCCGCCATGCACAATATGCCGCGGGGCAACAATCGCACCGTCCAGGCGTACATCGCCCGCCTTGATCCATGCGCCCAACCGGGAACGTGAATATTCAGGCAGCAATTGCGCCAGAACCTGATCCAGACGTCGGCCAGCGGCGCTATCCGGCACTTGCACGGAGTGGGCATATTTCGAGAAATTCGTGGTCACTTCATCGGGTCCTGATCAGGCTGGTCAGCGGCGCAAAATCGGGCCTCGACCGGAAACAGCACAACGTTCGTTTTTCATTCTGCTAACACATTTCCGCTATTATCGCGGTTCTGCCCGTCGAAAGTGTGCGAATCCGATGCGAGTTACCTCCCTGTTGAAATTGATTGCGTTGTCGATCCTGATTGCCGCGACCGCCAGTTGTCACCGCTCCACGAAGAAAAACCAGATCGAGACGCTGCCCGTCGAGCAAATGTACAGCGTGGCAAAAACGGCGCTGGAGAACGGCGCCATGGGCAAAGCCATTCAGTACGACCAGCGCCTGATTGCGCGCTTTCCGTTCGGTCCGTACACCGAGCAGGCCAAGCTGGACCTGGCCTATGCGCAGTACAAGACCGGCAAGCGTGAAGATGCCTACTCGACCATCAACAGTTTCATCAAGACCTACCCCGCGCAGAAGCACATCGATTACGCCTACTACCTGCGCGGTGTGATCAATTTCGACCGCGACCGCGGCTTTCTTGATCGCTACGCCAATCAGGACATGACCAAACGCGATCAGGGCAACACCTTGAAGTCGTTCGAGGATTTCGACGCGCTGGTCACGCGCTTCCCGAACAGTCGCTATGCCGCCGACGCGCGTCAACGCATGATCTACCTGCGCGACAATCTGGCGCGTGCTCAGGTCAATATCGCCAAATTCTACCTGCGTCACGGTGCCTATGTGGCCGCCGCAAATCGGGCCAAGGATATTGTCCAGAAGTACCAACGCACGCCCGCCGCCGGCGACGCGTTGGCCATCATGGTGATTTCCTACAAGGCACTCAATCAGGACAAGCTCGCCGCCGATTCCGAACGCGTGCTGAAATTGAACTTCCCCAATCATCCCTATTTCGCCGGCCGCTGGCCGAAACATCCACATTGGTGGATGCGGATGATTCCGTTCCGGAGCTGATGCAGGCCGGAATGGATCAAGCGGACAATCGGGATTCGCAGGGCGGGTTGAGCGCAGCGATACCCATCCATCAAATGGTTGTGCCACATCGGGTGAATTTGCGATGGCGAGCAAAGGGCACCTGACCCACTGCTTCTTCATTCCCACCCGGAACTGATTGGATAGCGTCGATCACGGCCAAACGCGCGCGTGGAGATTTTCGGGCCGGGCGCCGCCTGACGACGTTTGTATTCGCTATTGAGAACCAGCCGAGCCACGCGCACGACGATGGCTTCGTCAAATCCGGCGGCAATCACATCTTCCTGCGACTGTTCGCCTTCGATGTAGCGTTCCAGAATGGCATCCAGAACGTCGTATGGCGGCAACGAATCCTGATCGGTTTGATTCTCGCGCAGCTCCGCCGATGGCGGCCGATCGATCACGGCCTGCGGGATCGCCTCGCTCGCGTTGGTCGACGGCCGACCCTCGGCACCCAGCGCTGCTGCACCTTGCGTATTCCTCCATCGTGCCAGCGCATACACACGCTGTTTGTAGCAATCTTTCAGTGGTGCGTAGCCACCACACATATCGCCGTAAATCGTCGCGTAACCAACGGCCATCTCGCTCTTGTTGCCGGTTGACAGCAACATCGTGCCGAACTTGTTCGACAACGCCATCAACAACACACCGCGACATCGCGACTGCAGGTTTTCGGCGGTGACATCGTGCGCGGAAGTCGGCGCAAGAAACTGCGGATCAACGCCTGCACTCAACGCATCGGCAAATCCGGCGAACGGCTCCGAGATGGCAATTGTCAGCATTTTCACGCCCAGTGCACTTGCCTGTAGCGCAGCCAGATCATTGCTCATGTCGCTGGTATGGCGCGATGGCAGGCGCACAGCCAACACTCTGTCCGCACCCAACGCATCGACGGCCAGCGCAAGAACCAGCGCCGAATCAATTCCACCCGACAGGCCAAGCAATACGCCGGGAAAATGATTCTTGTCCACGTAATCGCGAATGCCGCGCACCAATGCGGCGTAGACGCGGGCCTCGGACGATGCGTCGATTTGCGCGGGCCAGTCATGCGCACGGAAACGGCCCGTGGCGACATCGAAGTCGGCGATCAACAGCGCATCGACAAAAGCCGGCGCGCGCGCGGCAATGCGACCATCGGGTTCCAGCAACAATGATTCGCCGTCGAACAGCAGATCGTCCTGTCCACCGACCAAATTGAGATAGACGATAGCCACCTTGTTTTCGCGCGCGCGCTGCGCAAGCAACGCTTCGCGCTGGTCGCGTTTGCCGACATCGAATGGCGATGCGTTGGCGACCAGCAGAAGTTGCGCACCCTGCTCGACAGCGCGTGCAGCCGGATGAGGCTCCCACATGTCTTCACACACGAGCCAGCCGATACGCACTCCGCAGAAATCGGATACGGTGGAATCGCTGCCGGGCCGAAAATAGCGCTTCTCGTCGAACACGGTGTAGTTCGGCAGCAATTGCTTGTGCGCGGTCAGCACAACTTCGCCGTCAGCGAGCAGGCTTGCCGCATTGTATACTTCGCCCTGGACCTGCGGATGCCCGACGTATGCGGCAATGCCTTGCGCGGCCGCAGCCGTCGCCGCCATTTCGCGTTCGCACGCAGCGAGGAAACTCGGCCGCAACAGCAGGTCTTCCGGCGGATAACCCGAAATCGCCAGTTCCGGAAACACGATCAATTGCGCGCCATGGCGATCACGCGCCTGCGCCATCAACTCGCGAATGCGCTGTCCATTGCTGGTCACCGCGCCCACCGGAAAATCGAATTGAGCCAGAGCAAAGCGCATTATTTTCGTTTTCCCCGGCACAGATTACGTGTTGTTTCCTTCTCCCGCTTGCGGGGGAAGGTGCCCGCAGGGCGCAAGGGAGAAGTCTCAGCCAGCGCATCCACTATCGCCATCAAAACCAAATCCATACGCGCCACCACATCGTTATTCCAGAATCTCAGCACATGGTATCCGTTCGCGCGTAGCCATGCGTCACGAATGGAATCCAGGTCGGTTCCGTGCTGCGCGCCGTCGACTTCAATAACCAACCGCGATTCGACACACAGAAAGTCCACGATGTACGGCCCGACAGGCGCTTGGCGACGGAACCGATGTCCAGGCAATTGGCGCCGACGCAGGCGGAACCACAACAATTGCTCAGCCTCGGTCAAATGTTTGCGCAGGCAACGAGCGGATTGCCGCTTGGCGCCTTGTCGCATGGTGACCTCCATTTGCAAGAAGATCCAAGCTCACGCGGCTTCGCCGCGCGCCCCCTTCCGCCCTTCGGGCACCTTCCCCCGCAAGCGGAGGAAGGGAAAGCGTGCGGCTTCTCGTCCGCAAGATCGTTCGACCAGCCGCTTGACCCGGCGCAAGCGGAGGAAGGGAAAGCGTGCCACTTCTCGTCCGCAAAGGCAGTGCTGATAGAAACGAGCGGATTGCCGCTTGGCACCTTGTCGCATGGTGACCTCCATTCGCAAGAAGATCCAAGCTCACGCGGCTTCGCCGCGCCCCCTTCCGCCCTTCGGGCACCTTCCCCCGCAAGCGGAGGAAGGGAAAGCGTGCCGCTTCTCGTCCGCAAGATCGTTCGACCA
>DASSXQ010000204.1:0-8294 GCA_035703725.1 Rudaea sp. | reverse complement strand
GCCGGCGCAGAAGGCAAGGAATTTGCCGAACTTGCGGCAAAAGGCGGTGACGTTCCCATCTTTGCGTTGGGATCGGGTTCCGACTACAGCGCGTTTCTCGAACATCTGGGCATTGCATCGCTGGATATCGGATTCGGCGGGGAAGATGACAACGCAGGCATTTATCATTCGCGCTACGATTCCTTTGATCATTACATCCGCTTTGGCGATCCGGATTTCGCTTACGGCGTAGCGCTGGCAAAGGTTGCCGGACGCATCATGCTGCGCACCGCAAATGCGCGCGTGCTACCCATGCGCTTTGGAGATTTCAGCAATACCTTTGATCGTTACGCGGGCGAGTTGAAAAAGCTTGTCGAGAACACGCGCAAGGCGACGCGACGTCAACACATGTTGCTGGACCGGCACGCCTTCACGTTGAATTCTGATCCAACTCGACCCATCGCTGCGCCGCAACGCGAATCGGACGTGCCGACAAACATCGATTTGGCTCCACTGGAAAATGCGACGAAGAGGCTCGACAAAAGCGCACAGGCATTTCAGGCAGCCTATGCGGCGCGCGCTGCCGATGGATTCGAGCTTGCCGCGCACACGCGCAACCAGATCAACACGATGATGCTGCGCATGGAACAGGCACTGACCGATCAGGATGGCTTGCCAGGTCGCCCGTGGTTTCGCCACATGGTTTACGCGCCGGGCATGCTGACCGGCTACGGCGTCAAGACCATTCCAGGTGTGCGCGAGGCATTGGAAGGCCGGCGCTGGGACGAAGCCAACCGGTATTCCGCGATCACCGCAAAAGTCATTGACGGCTATTGCGCACAACTGGACAAGCTGACCGGATTGCTCGCCAAGTAGCCAATCCAATAACGGCCCGAGCGCATCGAGGTGGCAGAGCAACCTCACGATCAGGATGAAGATCGCGTTCAAGAGCGCCCCTTCCGTTATCGGCATCTTCCCCCACTGCGCGGGAAGCTGTCCGCAGGACCCGAGGCGCGCCGATTGACTGGTGGCAGCGGCCGGCATGAATGGATTTTGCGATCAGGCATCGCGATGACGGGTTCGAGCGTGCTGCAAGAGATGGCTGCACCGGACGCATGCTGAGCCCGTGCCATGCAAAGCTGCTGAAAATGCAGACTCGGGGCTTGTCAGATGGTTCGCCAGCGTAGACACTGTAGCCTGTTCGTTCGGGAATCGCGTTTGTGGCTACATTCGACTTGTTCAAGCGTTTTTTCGGTTCGCAGGATCGGCGTGAAAAGCCCCGGGTCAATGCGCGCGAAGGCACGCGGGTCCTGATCATCGACGATTCGCCCACCATTGTGGCGATGTTGCGCAAATTGTTGCGCCAGAATGGATACGACACGCTGGAAGCCGGTGATGCAGAGAAAGGCCTGGAACTGGCGCGCAGCGAAAAGCCCGACCTGATTTTTCTGGATATCGTGTTGCCCGGCATGAATGGCTTTGCCGCGTTGCGCCAACTGCGCCGCGACCCGATTACCATCCGCACGCCGGTCATCATGATCAGCGGCAACGAACAGGCCACTGAACAGTTCTACGCTCAGCGCATTGGCGCAGATGATTTCATGAAGAAGCCATTTTCGCGCTCCGAAGTGTTTACGCGCATCGAAAACCTGCTGGACGGTGAACTCGTGCCCAAACGGCCGCGCCCGTCAACACCTGATCGGTCATCGGCGGCTTGAATCCACGGTTGAATTTTCGTCGCGTTCTTGTCGCGGGTTTCAGCGTCAGCGCGCTGGTGTTGGTCGGCTGTGCGCCGCAAACCACAAAGACAGGAATGCAACCCGGCACGCTGGTGTCGCCCGGATCGCAAGCGCGCTACGACGTGGTTGGCGGGCGCAACGCCGAGTTGGTCGCGCGCCTGCGTGCAGCGCCTGCACCCACACAGCCTCGAGTCAGCGACGGCAACACGCGCAGTGGCGACGAAAATTTCCTGCGTGAGCAGGGGTTGGTTGAAATCGGCATCGGACATTTTCCGGCAGCAGACGTGTCTGTTGCGCGCGACGAAGCGGTTCGACGCGGCGTGCAAGTGGGTGCCGACGCCGTGCGCATTTATCGGCCGAATGCGGATAGCCTGACCTCGAGCCCGGCCGAGCTCGTTGCGACGTATTTTGTTCGCCTGCAATTGCCGTTCGGGGCCGACTTTCGCGATCTGACGCCCGAAGAACGCGTTGCACTGGGTTCGGATGGCGTCGAGATCGGTAACGTGATCGGGCGTACGCCGGCATCTGCGGCCAACCTGCGTAGCGGTGATTTCGTGATTGGCTTCAACCGCTCGCAGATAAAAGACAAGGCCGCGTTTCAGACCCTGCTGCAAAGCCATATGGGACGCAACGTCACACTCACGCTTCGGCGCGGCAACGTGACGATAAAGCGACTCGTTCGTTTGGGCACGTTGCCAAATGCGGCGGTGCGCCCAACACCTTGATCGACATCCGGAGAGGACCATGCGCGCGTTGAAATCCCCCAAACTCGGAGCCGTGGCGCTGCTGGGCGCCTGCGCTGTGATCACCATCGCCACCGCTGCGTACGCCGAACCGGCCGCAAAACCGTTGACGATGTCCGATGTGCTGGCTGCGACGAAACCCGCCGATTGGCACGCGTTGGACCCCGCCAACACCCTGTATTTGCAATTGGCGACAGGACGCGTCGTCATCGAATTGGCGCCGGCGTTTGCGCCGCATCATGTCGCCAACATCAAGGCCCTGGTGCGGGAAAAATATTTCGATGGTTTGGATATCCTGCGCGTGCAGGACAATTATGTCGTGCAATGGGGAGATCCAAATGCGGAAAACGCGGACAAGCGCCGCGCGTTTGGCAAAGCCGCAGCCGCACTCAAGGCTGAATTCAGCGTGCCGATGGGAAACGTCACGGCGTTTACCCCTTTGCCGGATCGCGATGGCTGGGCCGCGCAAACCGGATTCTCCGGCGACTTCCCGGCCGCGCGTGATCCGGTCAGCAAGACCACATGGCTTACCCATTGCTACGGAACCATCGGCGTCGGCCGCGACAACGATGCGGATTCAGGCAGTGGCGCAGAACTGTATGCCGTAATTGGCGGCGCGCGCTGGCTCGACCGCAACATCACCGTCGTTGGACGCGTCGTGCAAGGCATGGATTTGCTTTCCTCGCTTCCACGTGGCCATGGTGAGTTGGGCTTTTACGAAAAGCCGGCGCAATACGTTGCGATCCGGTCGATTCGTTTGGCGGCCGATGTGCCCACCGCAGAAAGGACGAACCTGGAAATTCTGCGTACGGACACTCCGGCATTCACTGCACTGGTGGAATCACGGCGCAATCGCCACGACACCTGGTACAAGGTTCCAGCCGGATACATCGATGTGTGCAGCGTCCCATTGCCGGTGCGGCCTGTCGCCGCGCCCGCGTCGAAGTGATCTAGCTGTCCGACAAAAACATTGTCAGTCGAAGCTGGATGTTCCCGGTTCGTCATCCCGGAACCTTTGCGTGGCCAGCACATGCGTCAGGCTGTGCATTGGGAGCTTGGCGTGGCGAAGACGGACGCCGCTCCGGCATGCGCTTTATCGACCAGCTCATCGCGGGGAAAGGTGAATCCAAAAGCGCGCGAGATAGTCGGTGCCTTCGCTTGTCCCGCGCAGCGGCGACGTTGTCTGGCGGGACTGAAGGTGCACGCTTGGTGTTCTGGATCGAGCTCAAAAACGCCCCCTTCCGCCTTCGGCATCTTCCCACGCTTGCAGGGGAACGGAAGAAGTGAATGATGCCCGCTCGCGGTGCAGGGGAATACGTGTGCCTCCCGGTCGTGGGGAAGGGAAAACAAGTATGCCCGCGGCTCGCGGACCGGAAAATATGAATGGCGTCAGCTCGCGGGGATTGGAAGCAAGCAGGATCCTTCACTTGTATGGAGAGAAATGGTCGCGTGCAAACACCGGCGCGCGAATGCGAGCAAGGTGCACAAAGCGCGTCCACGTGACATAATCCGCGGTCTTTTGACAGGTCCTGCGCGATTCGCGTTGGGCAAACCAAAGTGAGAAAACCATGGATTTTCTGATTTCCAGTGCCTATGCGCAGGCACCTGCGGGGGCTGCACCCGGCGCGGGTGGCTTGCTGGGTTCGCCATTGTTGCTGATCGGCATCATGGCGGTGATGTTGTTTTTCATGTTTCGTTCGCAGTCCAAACGCCAGAAGGAAATACGCACGATGCTCGCTGCCCTGGCCAAGGGCGACGAAGTCGTGACCAATGGTGGCGTCGCCGGGCGCATCGACGAATTGGGCGACAGCTTCGTCACCCTGGAAATTGCGCCGAACGTCAAGATCAAGTTGCAGAAATCCGCAATTTCAATGGTATTGCCGAAGGGCACATTGAAATCCGCCTGAGCGGACAAATCTGCCTTTCGCGACGCTTCCGTCAACAAAACGCTGCGCCATGCGCGGCACATGAGTGAATTCGATGAACGATTTTCCCCGGTGGAAATATATTCTGGTCAGTATCGTGGTGGTGCTCGGCTTCATCTACGCATTGCCAATCGCGTTTCCGCAACAGCCTGCCGTGCAGATTTCGGCAAATCGTGGTGCCACGATCGACGCCGCGCTGAAGGAAAAAGTGCTCGGCGTTTTGCAAACGCACAAGATGGAATTCAAGGACGTTGAACAGCACGATGATCGTATGCTGGTGCGTTTTCCCAACACCGATGTGCAGCTTGCTGCCTATGACGTCATCAAATCGGATCTGGGCGACAACTATGTCGTTGCATTGAATCTGGCTTCAACCGTACCGGGCTGGCTGCGCGCAATTGGCGCGAACCGGATGCCGTTGGGACTGGATTTGCAGGGCGGCGTGCACTTTCTGATGCAGATCGACAACAAGGCTGCGATGGACAAGATGCAGCAGCGCTACGTCGATGATATTCGCGCCGCGTTGCGCAACGCGAAAATCCGCTACAAATCGGTCAACAATTCTCCCACTGGCATCATGGTCGTGTTGCGTTCGCAAGCTGATCGCGATGCGGCTGGAACGGTGATAGCGAAGGATGTCAATCAGCCGGAAAAGCTGGGCGATCAACCGCCGCTGGAGATCAGCGACGGCGGCACCAGTGCCGACGAATTTACCCTGATCGCCAAGATCCGCGAATCGACATTGCTTGAACAGCAGCGGGCGATTCTCAGCAGCAACCTGACCACGTTACGCAATCGCGTCAATCAACTTGGTGTATCCGAGCCATTGATCCAGCAACAAGGTACCAATCGCATCGTGGTTGAACTGCCCGGCGTGCAGGACACCGCCGAGGCCAAGAAGATTCTCGGCGCGACGGCGACGCTTGAATACCACGCCGTCGATGAGGATACGAATCCGCTGGAAGCCGAAAAGACTGGAATCGTGCCGCCGGAGTCGCGTTTGTACTACACGCAACGTCTGGGGCCGGACGGCAAGCCGATGCCCATCGTGTTGAAAAAGCAGATTATCGTCGGCGGCGACGAATTGGTTGGCGCAACGGCCATTCCCGATCAGCAGACCGGACAGGCTGCGGTATCGGTAAACCTGAATGCGCGTGGCGGTCAGCGCATGCTGGATTTCACTTCAAAAAACGTGGGGCACCGCATGGCGGTGGTTTATATCGAACGCGTGCCGGAAACAAAGATGGTCGACGGCCAGCAGGTGCGCACCTACAAGACCACCCAGCAAGTCATCAACGACGCCGTCATTCAGGGTGTGTTTTCCAACCGTTTCCAGACCACTGGTCTTGGCGACATGAAAACGGCGGGGGAGCTGGCGCTGTTGCTGCGCGCCGGGTCGCTGGCCGCGCCGGTGGATATTGTCGAGGAGCGCGTGATCGGTCCGAGTCTGGGCCAAGACAATATCGAAAAAGGCGAAAAGGCCGTCGTGATCGGATTGATTGCGGTGCTGATACTGGCCGCAATGTACTACCACTTGTTCGGCTTGATTGCCGATATTGCGCTGGTGCTGAATCTGGTCATGCTGATAGCGGTGCTGTCGCTGTTCCAGGCGACCCTGACCATGCCAGGCATTGCCGGCATTGTGTTGACACTGGGAATGGCGATCGATGCAAACGTGCTGATTTGCGAGCGAATACGCGAGGAGTTGCGCAATGGCTCAACACCATTGGCGGCGATACGCGGCGGCTACGACAAAGCCTGGGCGACGATTCTCGATGCCAACGTGACCCATTTGATTGCAGCCGCAGGCTTGCTGACCTTTGGTTCCGGCCCGATCAAGGGATTTGCCGTTACCCTGGGTGTGGGTATCCTCACCTCGATGTTCACCTCGGTGACTGTCACACACGGCATCACCAATCTGCTGCACAGCGGTCGCAAGCTCAAGGGTTTGTCGGTCGGTGGCGGTCACGCGCGGGGAGTTGCTTGAACCATGGAAATTTTCAAACACGATAGCAACATCCAGTTTCTGCGCTGGCGCCGGATCAGCATCGTCATTTCGACGTTGCTGGTGCTCGGGTCGATTTTCGCGATCGCCACGCGGGGTCTGAACTATGCGCTGGATTTCACCGGCGGCATATTGGTCGAGGCCAAATACGAGCGACCGGTCGATATCAAGGATGTGCGCAGTGCGCTGAGCGCGGCCGGCTTCGACCATGCCGTGGTGCAAAGCGTCGGTGGCGCGCGCGAAGTCTCGATTCGACTGCAAGCCGAGAGCGGCAAAACCGACGATTCCCAAGCCGAAAAGAAGCGCAGCGATCAGGTTGCCGGTGATGTGCTCAAGGCATTGAAGGCCACGCGCAGCGACGTGACCAAGACACGAACCGATTTCGTCGGTCCGCAAGTCGGCAAGGAATTGAAAAGCAACGGCGTAACGGCCGTCATTTTCGTCATCCTCGGCATCATGATCTACATTGGATTGCGCTTCGAGTGGCGTTTCGCCATTGCTGCAATCGCCAGCGAATTCCACGACACATTGATCACGGTCGGTTTTTACGCATTAACCTTCCGCGAGTTCGATATCACCGTGCTGGCCTCGGTGCTGGCCGTGGTTGGCTACTCGATCAACGACAAAGTGGTGGTATTCGATCGCGTGCGCGAACTGTTCCGATCCACACGCAAAGGCGATCCGGAAGACATACTCAACCGCGCCATCAACAGTACGCTGTCGCGAACCATCATTACCGCAGCGTTTACCGGCGTGACGATGGTGGCGTTGTTCTTCATCGGCGGCCCGGCCGTGCATGGCTTCGCGCTGACCATGATCATCGGCATCGTCATTGGCACGCTCTCGTCGATCTTTTTCGCCAACCCGATCCTGCTCTGGCTCGGCGTATCGAAGAAGGATCTGATGCCGGTCACCCGCGACAACGCCGAACTGATGCGCAGGCCCTGAACCCCGCGCGGCATTCGGCATTGCGCACGCGGGGCTGCAATTGTAAATCCTTGATACAAACAGCGCCTTGTTCGAGTGTTACCTGTTCGATGAGTACGGCGACCATCGCTGGGTACTGCCTATCGATACATTGTCACCTTGTGGCATTGTCGGATTGAGTTTATTCGGAAGTTGATGGTCGCCCAACCCGATGTACCTGCGTGATCGTCGCCGACTGCCGATTGCACATGAGCGCGCCCGTGCAGCCGGTGTGGTCATTATCGACGAGTTCGCGGAAAAAGATTACGGCGGTGCCGGTTACGGGTGCCGCGATCTGGAAGGTCATTTTTTGTGGTTTGGCAGTTACGATCCATGCAAGAGGAGTAACGGCTTTCTTTTCCGTTCTGGAGAAGTTGACGCGCAGCGTCGGATTCGGTCCGGTCGAGCCGCAGCGCAAAACTTTCGACCGGCATAGCCTTGCCAGAATTTGAGCCTTGGCTCAGCTGCCGTACACGAGTGCCGGAAATTGGCGTCGCCAAACGGCGACTCGATAGATCCTGGTTGCGTTCGGCGCAATGCCGACCAAGCACATCTGCACCGAAATTGTACCTGTAATTTATTACAGGTTGTTTCGACGTAGTGGGCACGTACCATTGCCCCAGGCAAGTGCCAACAATCGCGCGGAAGTCATTTTGGCAACTGCGTTCGATGTCGCAACGGAAACTTGATCATGCATCCAAGTAAAAGAATCATCCCATCATCCGCCGGATTCAATTTGCAAACCGCAATCTGCACCGAGGCGGGCAAGGCAATTGTCCGCTCCATTTGCGCTGCGCTGCTTCTGATTGTGTCGATTGCATCCAGCGCGGCAACAATTGGCGCAGGCTTCAGCGGCATGTGGTACGACGTGGCGCGTAGCGGCGAAGGGCTGCAACTGGAAATCCTCGATGCCAACAACGCGTTGGTCGAATGGTTC
>DASSXQ010000028.1:0-7568 GCA_035703725.1 Rudaea sp. | reverse complement strand
GGGCCAGACCATCCGCATTCCAGGCTTCGCGCGCATCCAGCGATTTGGCCGTTTCCGGCGTAACCGGAAACAATGCCAGGGCCGGAATGCCCAATTCTTGCGCCTGTGTCGCCAGCGGCAGCAATTGATCGATGGACAAGCGCTGTACGCCAGGCATCGATGCGACCGGCTCGCACTGCTTTTGTCCCTCACACACGAACACCGGCAAGATCAGGTCGGCCGCGGTCAACGTGGTCTCGCGCATCAGTGCTCGGCTGAACGCGTCGCGACGCATCCGCCGCATGCGGGTGGTGGGATAGGACATCGGGACATTTTCCGGTCTTGGCAGTTGTGGCCATTTTAGCAGGCTGCCCAATGGGCAATGTCGGCTTTGCCTGCGCGCCCCGGAAATCCGACCGTCCCGGCTTGCAAAGCGTCACGCTTGCTGTTGTGATAGCGCCCGCATTCGCCTGCCGGGGATTGTCACGGCCTGGCACCCGGATGTGGGTACGTCAATAGCGCGACCGCGAATGTTGTTCGCTGCCAGGCATTGGCCAGATCAAACTTATTTTTCGGGTCGCCCATCTTGGACGGGATTTTAATCGTCGAACGCTCCGTCACCTTGAGCCATTTGCTCAAGCGTACGCTTGCGGCAGCGGCGATGGGCTCGCCCAATGAGTTGAGCAGCTATGCCGAAGCACTCGACCATCTGCAGCGATCTGCAGATCTTGGTCACAAGTATCGTCTGCTGTTGATCGGCGCGCCGGCACGAATGACCAAGGAATTCGCGGCCTTGCTGGCCTATCTCGGCGATCCGGCGCAAAACCAGGCGGTGCTGTTGATGGCGCACGAAAAGTCGCCGGAATTGCTTGGTTTCATGCAAGCGCGCGCACACACGAATGTGGTGTTGTGGTCGGATTTCAATCGCATTCCGGGCGCCATCAAGACACTGGCGCCGTCTCCAGCAGTTGTCGCAACCGTCGAATTGGTGCCGGCAACGCCATCCGGAGCCGCCGGGAGTCTCGTTGACGCAACCGCGAATGCTCGCGGTATTCGCATACTGCTCGTGGACGATTCACAAAGCGTGCGTCTGGCCTATCGACAACTGCTTGAACGCAACGGCTTTGAGGTGGCGACGGCAGGCTCGTTGCGCGAAGCTGACGAAATGACCGAGCACGGCATGTTCGATCTGGTCATCGTCGACTACTTTTTGCCCGATGGCAATGGCGATGAACTGTGCCGACGCTTGTCCGCGCGCCCGGGTGCGCCGGCGTTGGCGATCATCACCGGCACCTATCGCGAAGACATCATCAAGCGCTGTCTGGATGCCGGCGCAATGGAATGCGTGTTCAAGAACGAGGCCAAGGAACTGTTTCTTGCCCGTGTCAGCACACTCACGCGTCAGATCACGATGCAGAAGTCCGTCGAGTCCGAACGCCAGCGTTTGAATGGCATTCTGGGCTCCGTCGGCGATGGCGTCTACGGTGCCGACAGCAACGGCGTCATCACCTTCATCAACCCAACCGGTCTGCGTTTGCTTGGACGCACGGACGAATCCGAATGCGTCGGCAAGACCGCGCATGCGGTCATCCATTATGCCACCGAAGACGGCCAGCCAACCCGGCCCGGCGAATCGGTTCTGGATCGCGCCTATCAACAGGGCGAATCGCTCAACGCTCACGAAACGGTGTTCTGGAAGGCATCGGGCGAAGGCATTCCGGTCGAATGCACGGTTTTGCCGCTATCGATTGCGCAGCAACGCGAAGGTTCGGTCGTGGTGTTTCGCGATATCTCGGAGCGCAAGAGCGCCGAACGTTTGCGCTGGGAACTCAATCATGATCGCCTGACCGGGCTGGCCAACGCGCGCCATTTCGATCACATTCTGACCGAGCAACTCAATCGGCGCCGCGAACAGGGCGGCTATGCGGCATTGCTTTACATCGATATCGACCGCTACAACTACATCATTGATACCGTGGGCAGCGCGGATGCCGAGCAATTGCTGGTCGATGTCGCCATTGCCATCGGCAAACGGCTGCGCGAAGGCGATGTGCTTGCGCGTATCGAAGGCGATCGTTTTGCGTTGTTGCTTGCAGGCGTGCAGCTTGAAAATCTTTTTCCGATTGCCGATGGCTTTCGCGAACTGCTGCACCAATCGCACTACACCGCACATGGAAAAAAGCGCCACGCAACGGCGTCAATCGGCGTTGCCGTCATCAGCAAGGACACGCCATCAAGCGAATATGTGCTGGAACACGCGCGCATGGCCTGCAAGAACGCCAAGCAGCGTGGCCGCGACCAGACGGAAATCTATGTCGGCGAATACGATGCGCGTATCGCTCGCGAGATCGAGTCGGGCTGGACCGACCGCTTGCGTCTGGCGCTGGAACAGGAGCGTTTCGTCTTTCTGGTGCAGCCGATCGTGCCGCTGGCGGCATTGCCGACGCGCGAAAGCGACATCGTCGAGCGCCAGGGTTGGCGCGTAAACGGTGCCGGCAAACCGGGACTCGAATATCTGTTTGAAGTGCTGATTCGCATGATCGGCAAGGACGGCCAGTTGATTTCGCCCGGCGTGTTCGTGCCGTTGGCCGAACGGGTTGGCATGATGTCGAAAATCGACCTGTGGGCAGTCAATCATTTGCTTCGCCATCTGGCCAGCATCAAGGGACTTGGTGCGCCGATTGCCTTCAACGTCAACCTGTCGAATTTGACTCTGGCCGACCCCGAAGCGCTGGCGCTGATCGAAGCCGCGGTGCGCGATTCCGGCGTGTCGCCACGACAACTGGTGTTCGAGATTACCGAGACCAGCGAGCTGACCAGCCTGCATACCGCACGCAAATTCATTTCCTCGCTGAAAAAGCTCGGTTGCCGTTTCGCACTCGACGATTTCGGCACCGGCTTTTCCTCGTTCACCCACCTGCGTCATTTGCCGGTGGATATCGTCAAGATTGAAGGCAGCTTCATCGAAGGACTGGCCGGCAGCGAGCTGGACCGCAAGATGGTTGCGTCCATCACCCAACTGGCGCAATCGCTGCAACTGCAAGTGGTTGGCGAACACGTCGACAGCTTCGCCACACTTTCCGCCTTGCGCGAAAGCGGTGCCGATTACGCCCAAGGCAACTATCTGGGCGAGCCACGCCCGTTGAAGTCGGTGGAATTCGACAAGCTGTTTCCGCACGGCTGAATCAGGATTCGCCGACAACCGCTGCATCGCCCACGCGTTGCGGTTGCTCCTGCCGACAATGCACGACCGTCACGCTCTGGATCGCATCGGCCTTCATGCGGTAATAAATCCAGTACGTGGCCACAATGTCGATCAGCGCACAGTCATATCGCCAACGCGATCAACGACACGGCGGCCAATACACGCGATGCTCAGCAAAAGTCTTTGATTTCATCGGTTTCGCTAGACTTCTTATGTTTTTTCTAATAGTATCGGCTAACCTCTTGATAAAGAGGATTTAAAAATGATTTCCCCGATGCCCGTTGTTGCCCTTGCCTGCTGCCTCATTGTGCTGGCATGGATGTGTTTGCGTCGCATTCCCGAGGGTCAAGCCTATACCTTGCGCCGTGTCGGTGGTCATATGCGCACCGTGGGCGCCGGCATCCATGTGGTCTGGCCGCTGATCGAACGCGTTGCGCACAAGATTCGCCTGCTCGGCAACGAGGTGGAAATTGCAGCACGCATTCCGGGCGGCGAGATCAACGGACGCGTCTATTTCCAGGTAATCGATGCGCAACGCGCCGATGCATTGATCGATGATCTGGCTGAACTGTTGCGTCAGCGTATTCCGGAACTCACGCTCGGGACGTGCGACGAAACCGATCCGGCCTTGCGCGCTACCCATGTGAAAGCAGAACTCAATCGCGATTTGTGCGAGCGTGGCGTATTGATCACGCGAGTTCTGTTGCATTAGCGACGACAGGTCCGGGCCGGAAAATTCTCGGCGCTGGATTTTCCCGACGCAGCCACGGATACTGGCGGGCCGTCAGGTCATGTACATGCACGGCCGGGGCGGCAAGGAACACTGCATGAGCCCGCTATCTGATCGCGCCAATTTGTACGCCCGGCTGCACGCAGGGGCGACCCAGCTCGGCCTCGCGTTGTCGGTGGCGGCTTGCGAACGCCTGCTCGACTACGTTGAGTTGCTCGCACGCTGGAACGCGGTCTACAACCTCACGGCGGTGCGCAGTCCGAACGCCATGATCGAGCGCCATTTGCTCGATTCGCTGGCAATTGCACCCTACCTGCATGGTGACAATCTCGCCGACTTGGGTTCCGGCGCCGGTTTGCCCGGTATCCCGTTGGCAATCATCGAACCGTCTCGCGAACATGTGCTGATCGACAGTAACGGCAAGAAGACACGATTTCTGCGCGAAGCGGCGCGAACGCTGGGTTTGCGCAATGTGCGCGTTGAGCAAACCCGGGTGGAAAGCGCGCGCGGCAGTTATGCTTGCATCACTTCACGCGCATTCGCGGGGTTGGCGCAAATGCTGACGTTGGGCGGACATCTGCTTGCTCGCAATGGCATCTGGCTGGCGATGAAAGCTCAAATCGACCCGGACGAAATTGCCACCCTTCCCGCTCCCTTCCACATCGATGCCACCCACCCGCTGGATGTTCCGGGCTTGGGTGCGCAGCGGCATGTAGTCATAATGCGCCGCTCCGATGCGTTGGCGCAGGATCACGCCGCATGACCCGAATAATTGCAGTAGCCAATCAGAAGGGTGGCGTGGGTAAAACCACGACGGCGGTGAATCTGGCTGCCGCGCTGGCCGAGACGCGTCGGCGCATCCTGTTGATCGATCTGGACCCGCAAGGCAACGCAACCATGGCGTCTGGGCTGGACAAGCGCACGGTCACGCTGACGGGCTGCGAGGTATTGCTCGAAGAAGCCTCGATTGAAAGCGCGATTGTACCCACGCCGGCCGGGTTCGATCTGCTCCCCGGCAACCGCGATTTGACCGCAGCCGAGTTGAAGTTGATGGACGCGCTGGCGCGCGAATCGCGGCTCAAGGAACAACTGGCCAAACTTGGCGATCGCTACCAGACCATCCTGATCGATTGCCCGCCTTCGCTGCATCTGCTCACGATCAACGCATTGACGGCTGCGCATGGCGTGCTGATACCGATTCAATGCGAATATTTTGCGCTGGAAGGTCTGACCAGTCTGCTCGACACGATCAAGGCGGTGCGTGCGCGCTTGAACCCGCACTTGCAGGTGGAAGGATTGCTGCGCACCATGTTCGACGTGCGCAACAACCTCGGCAATGATGTCTCGGCACAGTTGAGCAAACACTTCGGCGACAAGCTGCTGCGCTCGGTGATTCCGCGCAATATCCGCCTGGCCGAGGCCCCGAGCCACGGCAAGCCAATCAATCTGTACGACCGCGAATCACGTGGCGCGATCGCCTATCTGGGTCTGGCCGGCGAAATGATCCGGCGCGAACGCGGCGGCGCACCGATGCATGTCGGTCCGGCGCACGTGAACTGAGGAGAAACGCATGGCAGCTGCAAAACGGCGTGGTTTGGGCGCGCGCGATCTGGATGTACTGCTGGGCACGCCGGAAACCGACGAGCGTCAGGCCGAAGGCGACTTGCGCAGTCTGGAGGTAGGCCGCATTCAGCCAGGCAAGTATCAGCCACGCCAGCATATTGACGAGGAGCATCTGCAGGAACTGGCCGATTCGATCAAGGCGCAAGGCGTCATCCAGCCCATCGTCGTGCGCAGGATCGGTGCGCAACGCTTCGAGATCATTGCCGGCGAACGCCGCTGGCGCGCAGCCCAACTGGCTGGCTTGAGCGAAGTTCCCGCCGTCGTCCGCGACGTTCACGATCAAGCCGTCGTGGCCATGGCGCTGATCGAGAACATCCAGCGAGAAGACCTTACCCCACTGGAAGAAGCGCAAGCATTGCAGCGCCTCATCACCGAGTTCAAGCACACCCATCAACAAATCGCCGATGTAATCGGGCGCTCGCGTGCAGCGGTATCCAACCTGTTGCGCCTGCTCGACTTGCCCGAAGCAATTCGGCAACTGCTTGAACAGCACAAGCTGGAGATGGGGCATGCACGCGCGCTGCTGACCCTGGAGCCGAAACTTGCCATTGGTCTGGCCCGGCGCGCCGTGGAGCACGGCTGGACGGTTCGCGAACTCGAAGACGCTGCGCGCAATGCGCAAACCGTGCCCAAGGGCAAAGCCAAGACGTCGGCAAAAACCCCACGCGATGCGGATATCGTTGCGCTGGAACGCGAGCTGGCCGAGAAACTCGCGGCGCGCGTCAACATCCAGCATGGACGCGGTGGACGCGGAAAGCTGGTGGTGAGTTATCACAGTCTGGACGAACTTGAAGGTATCCTCGCGCGCATTCGCTGAAAGCCCAGGCGCTGATTCCCGGTCATGTCCGCAGTGAGCAGCAAACAACGACAGTTCGACGCATTGGTGCGCAGCCTGTCCGGCGATCTGTTCCGTTATGGGTATTGGCTTTGCGGCGATAAAGCGTTGGCACACGATCTGGTCCAGGAAACATTCTTGCGCGCATGGCGCGCCATGGACAGCTTGCGCGAAACCGCTGCGGCCAAACCATGGCTCATCACGATACTGCGCCGCGAACATGCACGCTTGTACGAGCGCAAGACGCCGCAATTCACCGATGTGGACGAGCTCGATATTGCCGATGATCGGGTGTCGCACATGCCCGAAACAACCGGCGACGAACATCTGATCCGCAAGGCCATGCACGAACTTGACCCCAAGTATCGCGAACCGCTGCTGATGCAGGTACTCGGCGGTTATTCCTGCGAGGAAATCGCGCAGGAATTGAACATCACTCCGGCCGCGGTGATGACGCAGGTATTTCGCGCACGGCAAAAACTCAAGTCCATTTTTGCTGGCGAAGACAACCAGGCAGCAAGTCATGAATTGCCTTGAATTCCGCCGCCAATTGAACATCGATGCGCATTCCACGGCGCAGGAGTTTCTGCGTCACCTCCAGCACTGCCCGCGCTGCGCGCAGGCGCACGAACGCGCGCAGGCGTTCGAGGCATCGTTGCAACGCGCACTCGCCGTCGATGTGCCGCCGCAACTGGCTGACTCCATTCTGCTGGCACAGGCCACGGAGCAACATCGCCAGCGCCGCAGTTATTTGCGCCGCGGCGGTTTTTTTGCGCTGGCAGCCGCGGCCGTCCTCGCTGTCGGCATCGGCATGTACTTGCGTCCGACACCGCTATCCACGCTGGCCGTTGACCATGTGATGGCACCCACCGAACGTTTTGCCCTTGCGTTGACGGGTGACGTATCCAGCGACGCGGTGCAACAGGCCTTCGCCAAACGCGGCGTCAAGCTGCAACAGATCCCGAGCGGCATCAGCTATGTGCAGTGTTGCCCGGTCGGACGCTTCACGTCGGTGCACATGGTAATGCCTGGCAAAAATGGCCCGGTGACGGTTTTTTATGTCAACAACGATCGCGTCGCCAGCAGCAGCGATTTCCAGCGCAACGGCATGCACGGACGCAGCATACCGATGGGCGACGGCACTCTGGTTCTGGTCGCCCAAGACGCAAGCCAATTCGATCACCTGGAGAGCGAAT
>DASSXQ010000199.1:0-2484 GCA_035703725.1 Rudaea sp. | reverse complement strand
AACACCAATCGCGAGCAACGGGTTGTACGCGAGTTCAGCCGCGCAGCGACGTGCTGATCGTGCCGTGACCTCTCCCGCACAAACGGGACAGGTCAGGCAGCGTCTTACTCGGCGGCCGCGGCGGCTGCGTCGGCCTTGACGGCGGCAACTGGCGCAGCGTCATCAGCCTTGGAATCGCCGGCTTTCTTTGGCGGCGGTGGACCACGACGTTGCTGCGGTTTTTTCGCGGCCGGTTTGCGTGCGCCGGGTTTGTGACGGTCGGCGCGTTCGTTGGCAGCAGCCTTGGACACTGGATTGCCGTCGGCATCGAGTTCGACAAATTCATCCTTCGCCGCCGCAGCAAATTGCGGCGCGGCTGCCTTGCCCTCAAGTACGGCATCGGCGGCGGCGCTGGTATACAACTGCACTGCGCGGATCGCGTCGTCATTGCCAGGAATGGCGTAATCGATCAGGCCAGGATTGTAGTTGGTGTCCACCACCGCGACGACGGGGATGCCGAGCTTGCGTGCTTCCTTCACCGCAATATCTTCGTGGCCGATATCGATCACGAACAGCGCATCCGGAAGAGCGTTCATGTTCTTGATGCCGCCAAGCGAGGTTTCCAGCTTGTCGCGCTCACGGATCAGCGCGAGAACTTCGTGCTTGACCAGCTTGTCGAAGCTGCCGTCCGTCGACATGGTTTCCAATTCCTTGAGCCGGGCCACGGATTGTTTGACGGTCCGGAAATTGGTGAGCATGCCGCCGAGCCAACGCATGCTGATGTAGGGCATGCCACAACGCATGGCTTCTTCTTTCACCGCATCGCGTGCCGAGCGCTTGGTGCCCACGAACAGAATTGTGCCGCGCTTTTGCGCCAGACCGGAGATGAAATTCATCGCATCGGTGAACAGCGGCAGGGTTTTTTCCAGATTGATGATATGGATCTTGCCGCGCGCACCGAAAATATACGGTGCCATTTGCGGATTCCAGTAACGGGTTTGATGACCAAAATGCACGCCGGCTTCGAGCATCTGGCGCATGGTGACTTGAGGCATGGAAAACTCCGAAATAAGGGCGGCCGCGAACCTTGGTTTTGCGCGAACAGCCCGGGGTTGAAACCTCCACGTTTCCCTCGTATCGACCCTGCGGCCGTCGCAGCGAACTCGAAAGTTCGTTGGAACATTTGGCCGGCAAGGCACCCCGATACGAGTGTCGAGACGTGTGCGGATTTTGTTCCCCAAAACGGGGAACCGCAGAATTGTAGCTTGGTTCAAGGTGTCCAGACAAGTTAAACTTGGTTGGGAGCTTGGGCTCGGGACGCGTAAGAGCACTAGCCCGTCATTCCAGCGAACGCGGGAACCCAGCTCTTGGTTCTGCGGCACCAAAGACAAGAATGAACCGGATTCCAGCTTCCGCTGGAATGACAAAGCAAACCGGCATTGCAGCCCTCAGCCCTCAGCCCTAAAAACTCACCAAACCCATGGCCGTAAGCATCAAAACCCCCGAACAAATCGAAAAAATGCGCGTCGCCGGTCGTTTGGCTGCCGAGGTGCTCGAGGTTGTCGCTGCGCATGTAAAACCCGGAGTCACCACCGAAGAACTCGATCGCGTGTGTTACGAGCACATCGTCAATGTGCAGAAGGCGATCCCTGCCAATGTTGGCTACAAGGGTTATCCGAAAACCGTGTGCACCTCGGTCAACAACGTCATTTGTCATGGAATCCCCAGTCACAACAAGACGCTCAAGGATGGCGATATCGTCAACGTCGACGTTACCGTGATCAAGGATGGCTGGCATGGCGATACCAGTCGCATGTACATGGTTGGCGAGCCGTCGGTGTTGGCCAGGCGCCTGTGCGCGGTCACGTTCGAGGCGATGATGAAGGGCATTGAACAAGTGCGTCCCGGTGCAACGTTGGGTGATATTGGCCATGCCATCCAGCAGCATGTTGAAGCGCAGCGGTTCTCGGTGGTGCGGGAATATTGCGGCCACGGCATTGGCATGATTTATCACGATGAGCCGCAGGTATTGCATTACGGACGACCCAATACCGGCCTGCGCCTGGAGAAAGGCATGACCTTCACGGTTGAGCCGATGGTCAATGCCGGCAAACCGCAAACGCGCCAGTTGCCCGACGGCTGGACCGTGGTCACCAAGGATCATTCGTTGTCGGCACAATGGGAACATACCCTGGCGGTGACTGACGATGGATTCGAGATCCTCACGCCGTGGCCAAACGCTGCCTGAGTCGGAAATGACCCGCGCCGGTTCCGTAGCGAACAAGGCACCGATTTTCGTCCTGCCGCGCATGCCGCCGTCGGTGCCCCGACTCGGCGTGCCGGACGCTGCACGCCTGGCGTTGCGCCAGTTGCTCGGTGATGTCGATCGGCAACTGGCCGATGCGTTTGATTGCGGCACGATAGCCGGCGAACTGCTGGCCCTGCGTGCACAAGCGGTCGATCGCGTCATCGCGCATGTGTGGAGCGCATGCGTCGGCAACGGCG
>DASSXQ010000165.1:0-4788 GCA_035703725.1 Rudaea sp. | reverse complement strand
CTGCAACGTTGAAGCGCATTTGTTCTCGGAGGCGATCGACAAGTTCAAGGCAGAAAACGCCAGTGTCATTGGCGTCACTGCCGGCAATATCGATCAACTTGCCGACTTCTCGAAGGAAACCGAACACTGCGGCGGAAAGTTTCCGGTAGCCGCCGATGATGGCGCAAAAATTGCCAAGGAATACGACGCAACGATGACAATGAAACCGGATTGGGCCAGTCGCACGTCCTATGTTATCGACCAGTCGGGCAAAATTGCCCATGCGTACTCATCAATGAGTCCGAAAAAACACGTGCAGGAAATGCTCGACGCGGTGAAGGCGCTGGAGAGGTAAGCGTGCGACCGGGTGCGCTACCGCGTTGCCGAAGCACCAAAGGTTACAACGCCGAAATGGACTGCGTTGTGGTGTGTTGGTGCACAAGACCCGTTCATCGACCATTGACGTTGCCCTCGCCGGTGTAATGGATTGGTGCCAAACCGCCCATCGTGATCGGCAACGGCAGTAGCGAGCGCCCGGCAGATCGCCTGCTTTTCAACGACGAGGCGATCATGGTGACATTCCCTTTGCGTCTTGCCTGAATTGCTACGGCTTCCACTCCGGTACTCGACCCGGTGTCCATGGCGCGCCCGCCGCTTCGGCCGCCATCTCGACTTTGGCCAGATCCACGAGAATCAAGTTGCGCAAGCGCGCGAGTACCGGGCCAAATTCCGCGGCGGCAATTTCATAGTTTTTGTGGTGCGTTTGAGTCGAGCCTTCAGTCGTGTACCACGACCCGTAGACGATTTGGTTGATGCGATCCACAATGGACGGCGCCGTGGGTTCATTGCGCTGCGCGATGGTCGAATCGCCGCTCAATGCGATCTGGATGTCTTTGAGCCGCAATTCGATCGAGCGCAGGTTTTCTCGCAGCGCAGGATTTGCGCGCGGCGTATCGAGCAAGGCCTGCTTGAGGTAATCGATGCGCGTCTGCGCTTCGCCGGCCGCGCGCACCGCGCCGAGTGCGGCACGCTGCAAGCTGCCGGTCTGTGTTTCAAACGCGACCAATTTGACGCGATCCGCAGGCTGCAATGTCTCGCCGCCAAGCGGTACTGCCCGGAAGGTTTGCGTCTCGCCCATCGTCACCAGCTTGTCGTCGATACGCTCGGCCAAGGTCACTTTGTAGGTGCCGGGTGCGACCAAGGGTCCCACGGGTTCGGGGTCCCAGGGCGCGCGCGCGCTTTTCTGCAACGATGTCGGCTCGGCCGGCGGGTAGCGCAGGTCCCAGGTGACGCGCTGAATCCCGGCCTTGGTGGTACCGACGACCCGGCGCACGACGTTGCCGTCTTCATCGCTCACGGTGAGAACAACGGCCGGTGCTTCGGCGCGATCTTCACTGCGCAACTGCGACCAGGGGGGATAGGTCGCATCGCCGCCTTGCTTCTCGATTTTCTTCTCTGCATCGCGACGGCGTTGCGCAGGCGACTGCAATTCGTGCTTGAGGTAATAGGTGAATACCGCGCCCAACGGGGGATTCGGCGCCGAAAAGAACTGATCGCCGTTGGTGCCCTTGCCTTCACCGCCAAACGGCGACGATCGCGTAAATGTGTGCGCCTCCTTCACCGGAAACAGCCGGGCGCTTTGCGCCAGCGAGCGATCATTGACGAAACGCAACGGCGTGTAATCGTCGAGCACGTAGAAACCGCGCCCGAAGCTTGCGGCAACCAGATCATTCTCGCGCTTCTGGATGGCCAAATCGCGAATGGCGATGGTTGGCAGCCCGGACTTCAATTGCACCCAGCGCTTGCCCGCGTCGGGACTGAAAAACAGACCGAATTCCGTGCCGACGAACAACAAATTGGCGTCGCCGGGATCCTCCACAATCACGAACGTCGAGCCGCGCCGCGGCAAATCACTGGCAATCGATGTCCACGACTTGCCCAGATCGGTGCTGCGCAAAACGTAGGGCATGAAGTCGCCGCGTTTGTGATTGTCGAACGTGGCATACATCGTATTCGCATCGTGCGCGGAGAACACCACGCGCGAAACATAGGTTGTGTCCGGCACGCCGGGGAAGCGCTCGATCTTGTTCCAGTGGCCGCCGCCATCGCTGGAAATCCGGATCAGGCCATCGTCAGTGCCGACCGCAAGCAGCCCTTGCTCGAGCGGACTCTCGGCCAAGCTGACGATGCTGCCGTAGAACGACGTCGAAGAATTTTTTCCGACCGCATCGACACTCCACACGCGGTCCATGATCTTGAGGTTGTTGCGGTCGATCTGGCGCGTGAGGTCCGGGCTGACCGGCGTCCACGAATCGCCGCGATCATCGCTGCGAAACACACGCTGAGCGGCGAAGTAGAGACGCTTGTGATCGTGCGCACTCACGATCACCGGTGAGTTCCAGTTCCAGCGCAAGGCCGGCTCATTCGCACCGGGCTGCGGCTGGATGTCGGTACCGACACCCGTCTTGCGGTCGAAGCGCGCGAGCACGCCGTATTGCGATTCGGCGTAGACGATGTTCGGATCGACCGGATCGACTGCACTGTGAAAGCCGTCGCCTTCCTGGGTGATGAACCAGTCCGAATTGACAATGCCGTTGTTGCTGCGCGTCTGCGACGGTCCGCCGATGGAATTGTTGTCCTGGGTGCCACCGTAGATGTTGTAGAACGGCAGCGCATTGTCGACCGCGACATTGTAAAACTGCGCCAACGGCAGATTTTGACTCCATATCCAGGTCGCGCCACGATCAAAGCTTTGATACACGCCGCCATCGCAGCCAGCGAGCAGATGCTTGTTGTTGTCCGGGTCGATCCAAAGCACGTGGTTGTCAACATGTTTGTGCTTCTCGTCGACGCGATGGAAAGTCTTGCCACCGTCGTCGCTGACGTGCATGAATGTATCCATCGAATACACCCGGTCCAGGTCTTTCGGATCGGCGAACAGTTCCATGTAGTACTGGCTGGTCGCGGTCTGGTAGCTGCTGCGCTTCTCCCAGTTTTCGCCGGAATCGGTGGATCGATAAAAACCACCTTGCTTGTCTTGTGCGTCCAGCACAGCGTAAACCGTATCCGGATCGACCGGTGAAATCGCCAGTCCGATGCGACCGATGTCGGTCTTGGGCAAACCATTGGCAATCTTGCGCCAGGTCTTGCCGCCATCGGTGGATTTGCGCAAACCGGTTTCCGGGCCGCCGGCAATCACACCCCACACATGACGGCGCCGCTGGTAGGTCGAGGCAAACATCACATCCGGATTTCGAGGATCCATCATGACCTGGGTCACACCGGTATTTTTCGATGTCTCGAACGCCTTTTTCCAGGTTTTGCCGCCATCGCGCGTGACAAATAATCCGCGCTCGCCGCCGGCCGACCAAAGCGGGCCTTGCGCGGCCACCCAGACCACGTTCGAATCGCGCGGATCGACCGCAATCATCGAGATGTGCTCGGAGTGCTTCAACCCCATGTTGGTCCATGTCGTGCCGCCGTCGATCGACTTGTACACGCCGTCGCCGTACGACACGCTGCGCTGCGAATTGTTCTCGCCCGTACCAACCCAAACCACCAGCGGATTGTTCGGATCGATCGTCACGCAGCCCAGCGAATACGCGCCCTCGTGATCGAACACCGGCGTCCAGGTCGCGCCCGCATTGATGGTTTTCCACAATCCACCGGAAGCCACCGCGACATACCAGGTGGCCTTGTCGCGCGGATTCACCGCCAGATCGCCCACGCGCCCGGAAATCATGGCCGGGCCGATGCTGCGCAGTTTCAATCCCGCAAAGGTTGCCGATCCCATCGGTCCGGAATCGGCTTTGATCGCAGATGCATTGGACGATGATGGTGTCTGCTTTGAAGCTGCCTGGAGTGAGGGCGTGGCAAAGATGCCAAGCATTGCGATGCAGCCAAGAACTGCAAACGAATTACGCGAAATTGCCAATGCCACGATATTCCCCTCAAGCCACCAGAAAGGTTTCAATCATACGTCAACCGAACCACACCCGATTCCACTCACTGGCTCAGCGAAAGCCACGCAACCGCGCCACTGACTTTTCTTCCCCCGCAAGCGCGGATCATGGTCTTGTCCCGTTCCCCTGCGCGGCGGGGAAAGTACCGAAGGCGGCGAATTGCACTGCCCGTATCGCGATCAACCGATGCTTTCACCGAAATCGTAACTCCATTCGGGCAGCCATCCGCACAGCGGCATGCCTTGAACGTAGTGCACACCCAGCTTGAGCAGAACGCTCAGATCGGCGATTCCGGCGATATCGCCGGCGACCACGATTTTTCCCAACGAGCGCGCCTGCGAGATTGCATTGGACCACGGCTCCCAGGCGTTTTCCGGACTGTCGTTTGCCTCGCCGAGGCGACCGAGTTTGACTGCGCTGAAGGCGTCGACACCCAGCAACTTGCCGATATCGGTGTCGCTGCCATCGTGCACCGAGAAAGCAAGACGAACGCCAACGCGTTGCAGTGCTTCCATCGCGCCACGCAAGCGCGCCAATTCATTGCGAACTTCGCCAGCCTCGAATTCGAGCACAAGCAAATTGCTTTGCACGTTGTTCGCGCCCAATTCAGCTACCAGCCATGGAGCGAGTGCCGGGTCAAACAGGCTTTCCACCGCGAGTGGAACGTAAAGGCGCAGCTCGCGTTCATCATTGTGATGGTCACGCACCCGTTCGATGATGCCGCGCAATTGATGGCGATCGGCATGCACAACCAGATCCAGCTCGCGCGCCAGCGCCAGATAGTCGCTGCGGGCCAGGGTCAATGCCTGTGACGATTTGGGTGGCTTGAGTTGCATCCGTGCTTCGT
>DASSXQ010000103.1:0-3879 GCA_035703725.1 Rudaea sp. | reverse complement strand
CGGTAATGACGATCGCAGCGACCATGCGCAGCGCTTGTCCCCACGACATATACCCGGTCGGGTCGGTCAAGGCGAGTGGGTTGTTCAGGACATAACTGTAACGGTTCAAGCCCTGATTGCCGGCATCGTTCAGCGGATCGGCTTGCAACATTCTGCCGATGGCCGGATCGTAGACGCGCCCATTCATGTGGATCAGGCCCATGGCATCGACGTGTTCGTGGCCGGTGAACCCGCGCGTGGTGCTGACCGGCGTGGGTGCGCTGCCTTGCCAGTTGTTCGGGTCGCGGCGCGTTCCGTGTGCGTCGAAGCTCATCGCTTCGAGCAGCGCGCCGGTGCTTGAGGCGACGACATCGATACTGCCGAGGTGATCGGCGAACAGGTAGCGCGTTTCGTTGCTTCCGCTCGTGCGCACATAATCGATGGCAACACCGGCGAGATACCTTCGCGTTTCCGTGACCGTGCCGTTCTTGATGATCTCCACGTTGCCGATGTAATACGTGTTCTGCGTGCCGCCTGTGCTGCTCACCTCGAAGCCATTGCAGAAGATGCGGTCGTTCGCGCTCGGACAATCCGGCGGAGGTACCGCACTGCCCGAATCGGTGCGCAAGAAGCGCCCACCATCTGGGTCGTACTGAAACGCGGTTTGCGCGGTCCCCGTGCTCGCCGTGGCGAGCTGGTTCAGCGCGTTGTAGACGAGCGTGCGACCGCTGTTGCTGGTGGTCTGGTTGCCGTCGCTGTCGTATTGGTATGTGGTCGTGCCGACTTGCTTGACGGCCTGCGGGGTACCCGCGCTGCCGTGATTGGTGCAGCCGGCATAACCGGAATAATGATAAGCCGTGCCGTTCTTGGTGCAGACATTGCCGAGCAAGTCGTAGCTCAGGCTGGCGGTCGTGATCGGGGTGCCCTGCGTCACGCCCTGCACTTGGGTGAGTTGCGCCAGCGTCAGGCGATTGAGTGCATCGTTGGTGAAGGCTTCGATGGTCGGCGCGGCGTGGGTTGCGCGCTCGCGTTGTGTCAGGTTGCCGGCCTTGTCGAACAGATAGCTTGCGTCCTGCAAGGCGCAGTTGGTTCCCGAGCAGATCGAGCTGATGCGTCCGGTTTGCGCATCGAATACTGCCGTGCTGTTCAATGCCGGGGTATTGCCGCGCGTGTCCGAATCTACCTGTCCGCGCGCGGTCATGGTGTGGACCTGATACAGCGCACCCACGCGCGAATCGGTCAAATCCGACAGATAGCCGTTGCTGGTGTAGTTCGTGGTGAGGGTGTAGCCGGATGCGTCCTGTCGGCTCATCGGTCGCCCGTAACCGTCGTAGGCACTCACTTCCGAGTACGCGTTGCCCGCGATGGACGTGCTGCGGGTGTCCGGGCGCCCGTAACCGTCATAGCTTTGGCTGCGGCTGAATGTCGCGCCGCTGGTGGATGCGCGCGATTCGCCGGCGAGCATGCCGTAACCGTGGGCGGCGATATCGAATGTCCAGGTGGGTGATGCCGCAGTTTTCGCCACATCCGCGTAGGCGTAAGCTCACGTCGCCAGCGCGCAACGGCGCTGGTCGGGTTTGGAAGCCTGCCTCAGTAGGCGCGACAGCGCCCATCAGCCGATGACGGCGCTATCTTCAGCCTTCGTCGACGTGGGTGCACGTTCTGCCGGTTTATGGCGGGCGGCGCGCGGGAGCCGCGAGGCTCGCCGATCCTGCTGACGGTCTTCCAACCGCGCGTCGTCCGTCGCCTTGCGACTGACTCCATATTCCGGAGGCCGCGATGAACCAACCCACGTTCCGTCAACTTAACCGTCTCGAAACCGTCATCGATGACTTGGTATGCGATATCCGTTTTATTGCAAATCTCGTCGGCCTTGAATCGCGATCATTGAAGATCGACAGTGAAGCCATGATGGTGGTATTGACTCAGATCGCGCGGCAACTTGAAGCGGCGCAACGCATCGCCAGGCGAATGGTGCGGATACATGCGCGCAAGAGCATCGGCACAAAGCGCGCCGCAACCGCCCAAACTGTTTGGGTGGCCAAATGAAAAGTCCCTCAGCGCGGGGCTTTTGCCGATGCGTCAATGCAACGCCTCGAACAGAGGCTGCTCCGGCCAACCCGGCCCTTCGCGTAGCGCGGGATCCATTACCGTGTAGCGATCCTTCGACAAGGCGACCCTGCCTGGGTTATCCAAGAGCATCCAGCCGTCAATCCGTCCATCGGGAAAAACATACAAACTATAAAGATAGTTGGCGATGCATGGACCGCCAAATGGTTCTTTGAATGCGCCAGCAAGTTTGCCAAACGTCAAAATCCAATCGCACTGTCGTTTCTGGTAAGCATCTGAAAAAGCTATCAGTCGATCACCTACTTTGTGTGTTACATGCCAGATGTCGGTAACTAGAATTTCGGTGTTGGTTACTTTTGCCGTCCATGTACCTTCTCGTGGCTTTGGTGGCGCAAAATTATACTTTGCTGCATAGCGCGGGTACGCGGAAGGATCAACGCGATAGTTGTCCGGGTTCTCGTAATGTCCCACGCGCGGCGGCAGCGCCACCGGCGAATGGTCGCGGGTATACAGCACGTCGGTCGAACCGCAGCCCGCCGTGACACCCGCGAAGCCGAGCAGCAAAGCGCAGCCGCTACGGGCAAGTACTAAGATAGTTATCGAGCGCATGATCGAATCCCGTTGCACACATCGTTGCGTTCCAGTTGAACAGCCGGCCCAGGTATCCGCCGTTGACCACGTCCATATTGCCCAAATAAACCTGCGCCTGCGTCGGCGCGACGTTGCCGAAGGGTACGGCGTACAGTACTGCCTTCGGCGATAAATGCACGTTTACGGCGCGGATCGCGTCGAGCGTGCCGAGGCTGTGACCGCTGACCGCGTGTCCAACATATGCGCTGTAAGCAAAGTCGCGGAACGAGGCTGTCGGCAAACCTTGGTAGGCGAGAACTGCATCGACGGTATCGAAAAAGAGACTGCCAAGCGATCCATATGCAGAGGTCGTTCGATTGAGATAGCCACGAAATCCAACACCATCTGTTGCAGCAAAGGCCTTATCGCCGCCTGGTTGAAACCTCGACCCCACCAAATCATTACCCAACACCGACAACCCCATCAGCGTTAAATCTAGAACCTCGGGACGCACGCCGATGCTACGGGCAAATCTTGCCTCGGCGTATTGCGCTGCTTCGTTCATCACGAAGTGTAACCCCGCGTTGCCGAGAAACAGGTAGTCGCCGTTTATCGCCGCGCTGCCGAGTCGTTCGGCGCTGTCGAGCGGATTGCTGAAATACGTCCCGCCCGCCAGGTAGTTGCCGAATGCCCCAGTCGCCGCGCCATAGAAGCCTGCCTTCAAGTTGCCCTGACTCTGAATTTCGCCTCCGACAAATCCGCCCGCAGCGCCACCCACGGCATTGGCTGCTCCCGCACCCAGTTCAGACGCAAACGCACCGGCAACTGCGCCTGCGGTGAAATAGGCAGCAATGGCCGCACCCACCATCCGCACATACGGGTTTGCCAGCGTTGAGTAGTAGTCGTTTCTTACAGACGGGAACAGCGGCCCGAAGGTTATCCAACCGGCAATGCGATCCAGATTGTGCCACCAGTTGTACCCGCTCGGATCGGTGAGGCTGAGCGGATTGTTGACGACATAAGAATAGCGATTCAGGCTCTGGTTGCCGGGGCCGGTAAGCGGATCGGCTTGCAACATTCTGCCGATGGCGGGATCGTAGATTCTTCCGTTGAAGTGGATGAAGCCAAAGGTGTCGACGTGTTCGTGGCCGGTGAACCCGCGCGTGGTGCTGACCGGCGTGGGTGCGCTGCCTTGCCAGTTGTTCGGGTCGCGGCGCGTTCCGTGTGCGTCGAAGCTCATCGCTTCGAGCAGCGCGCCGG
>DASSXQ010000094.1:0-7922 GCA_035703725.1 Rudaea sp. | reverse complement strand
GTGTTGCGGATCCGTCGATAGGCATCGGAAACGCGTTTGAGGATCTCGTCGGACAAGGCCATCTCGTTTCGATAGTCGGCCGATGCAATCCACAAGCGCAGGATGTCTGCACCATATTTTTTCATCACGTCTTGTGGTTCGATGCCGTTGCCGAGCGACTTGGACATCTTGCGTCCATTCGCATCGACGGTGAACCCGTGAGTGAGCACTTCGTCGAATGGCGCACGTCCGTGCATCGCAACCGAAGTCAGCAATGATGTCTGAAACCAGCCGCGGTGCTGGTCGGAACCTTCCAGATAAATCACTTTGTCGCCGGGGGCGCGTCGCAGGTTCTCGCGTTGATCCAGCACACAATAGTGCGTGACGCCCGAATCGAACCAGACATCCAGAATGTCGGTAACTTTTGTGTAGTTCGTCGCGTCATCGCCAATCAGTTCGGATGCATCAAGCGCATACCACGCATCGACGCCGGATTTCTCGACACGTTGCGCCACCTGCTCCATCAATTCGGCGCTGCGCGGATGCGGTTCGTGGGTGGACTGGTGCACGAACAATGCTATCGGCACGCCCCAGGTGCGTTGACGCGAAATGCACCAATCGGGTCGTCCCTTGACCATGCCGGCCATGCGTTCCTCGCCCCACGCGGGATACCACGTCACATCTTCATGCACCGCTTTGAGCGCAGCTGCACGCAGACCCATTTGTTCCATGCCGATAAACCATTGCGGCGTCGTCCGGAACGCGACGGGGGTGCGGTGTCGCCAACAATGCGGATAGCTGTGCGTGATTTTCTCCTGCGCAAGCAACACGCCGCGTTCACGCAGCAAGTCGATAATCGTGTCGTTTGCTTTCCAGATGAACTGACCGGCAAAAATCGGCGTTTCCGGCAGGTACACGCCGTTGGCTCCGACGGGGTTGAGTTCGGCTGGCGAATACTTCTCGATCAGCCCGTACAATTTGCCGACCGCGAAATCTTCCGCACCGTGACCGGGCGCGGTGTGCACCGCACCCGTGCCGTCATCGACAGTAACGTGATCGCCCAGGATGATGGGAATTTCGCGATCATAAAACGGATGGCGAAGAGCGCCCCCTTCCGCCCTTCGGGCACCTTCCCCCGCTTGCGGGGGAAGGGAAGAAGGAATGCCCCCCGCTTGCGGGGGAAGGGAAGAAGGAATGTCCCCCGCTTGCGGGGGAAGGGAAGAAGGAATGTTCCCCGCTTGCGGGGGCATTGAAGCAAGATCCGCCCCTTTTGCGCGGCCGAGAATTGCAGCATTTTCCACTTTGTATCGTTGCGCCGCTTTCTCAAGCAGCGCTTCGGCAATCACCAACAGTACGCGTTTGCCATGACGCTGCGGACCTTCGACCAACACGTAGTCCAGATCGGCCCCCAGCGTGACGGCGACGCTTGCCGGCAGCGTCCACGGCGTCGTTGTCCAGATGGGAACGGCGACAATGTCGTCATCGGCAATGGTCACGCCGAACTTTTGCGCAAGCGCTTTCGGATCGATCGCGTCGTAGGCGACATCGACGGCAGGGGATGACTTGTCCTGGTATTCAATCTCGGCTTCGGCCAGCGCGGAACTGCAATCAAAACACCAATGCACGGGCTTGAACCCGCGCATGATGTGGCCGCGCGAATAGATCTTCGCCAATGCGCGCAGCATGTCGGCTTCATATTTGAAGTCCATGGTGCGATAAGGATTTTCCCATTCGCCAAGCACACCCAGACGCTTGAAATCCGTACGCTGCAGATCAATCTGCTTGCCGGCATATTCGCGGCACAGCTTGCGGAATTCGGTTGCATCGACTTTCTGGCCGACCTTGCCGACTTTCTTTTCGATCGCGATTTCAATTGGCAGTCCGTGGCAATCCCAACCGGGCACATAAGGCGAACGAAATCCGGACAGCAATTTCGACTTCACCACAATGTCCTTGAGTATCTTGTTGACCGCGTGACCCAGATGAATCGCGCCGTTCGCATACGGTGGACCGTCGTGCAGAATGAATGCGTGTTCACGTGTCGCAGTGTGCTGTTGAATCGTTGCGTAGCGATCACGTTTCTCCCAATCGGCCAGCATGTCTGGCTCGCGCTTGGGCAAATCGCCGCGCATGGGAAAATCGGTTTGTGGCAGGTTGATGGTGTCTTTGTAGTCGGTGGTCATGGAAATTCGGGGCTGAGGGATTGGAGATTCGGACTGAGGGCTGAGGACTAATGGTTGAGGGTTGAGGGTTTTAGGCATCCCAAAATTTCGCGCGCTTGAGCAGCGTCGCAATCGATTTGTCGAACCATCGCGTCGAGGTTGTCGAACCGCTGCTCCTCACGCAACTTTGTTACAAACTCCACTTGTATTCTTTTGCCATAAAGATCGCCGTCAAAGTCAAACAAATGTGCTTCGAGCAGCGGTTCTGTGCCATTGACTGTCGGGCGCACGCCAAGGCTGGCCACACCTGGTCGCGCATCCGCACCAACTCCATGCACGCGTACGGCAAAAACTCCGGCGACGGGAGACAGGCGGCGTCCCAGCGACAGATTTGCGGTGGGATAGCCGAGCTTTCGTCCCAACTGGCGACCGTACACCACATGACCACCTATGGTGAATCGACGACCGAGCATCCGCGCCGATGCGTCGAAATCGCCGGCTGCCAACAGCGCGCGGATGCGCGAACTGGATATGCGATCACCATCGTCTTCAATGGTTGGCGCAACCTCCACATCGAATTCACGGCGACCACCAAAGTCACGCAGCATTTCAACGTCACCGGCGCGTTGATGGCCAAAGCGGAATCCGCTGCCGACCCAAATCTCGCGTACACGCAGACGCTTCACCAGGACTTCCCGGACAAAATCCTCGGCCGCCATCGCCGCCAGTTCCGCATTGAAACGCAGCAACAGGGTCGTATGGATACCGGCTGCGAACAACGCAGCAATCTTTTCACGCACCGAACTCAATTGCGCGACACCGTTTGTCCGCGCGAAATAGTCGCGCGGAATCGGATCAAAGCTGATTGCCACGGGCAATAGATCGCGTTGCGCCGCGCGCGCGATGACGTGACTCAAAACCTCCTGATGTCCCCGATGCACACCATCAAACGCGCCAATGCAGACCGCACTGCCGCGCGGCGCAAGACACGGTCCGGCGACGTCCCGATGTAATCGATTCATTCCCCGAGTATACCGATTACGCTGCGCTGCACAATCCGGTTCAACCACCGCGCAAGTCGCGCATGCGCAAACCGGTGGCAAACAAGACTCCCAGATACGTCGCGCCACCTGCACCAACCAGCAAGGCGAGATGCCAGATGCGCACCCAAGTCGGAATTGCCGTCCAATCCGGCCAGCACCACCGACCGACTGCAAGCACAAGCATCATGGCGATGCAGGCCGCAAGCACGCGCAGCAGGTGCAGCAGCCAACCGGATTGAGACTGGTAAACACCGGCGCGACGCAGCCACCGCCAAAGCAAGGCGAAATTTATGTAGCTGGAAACGGCACCGGCCATGCCCAATGCCATATGCAAACCCGGCACCCTGGCGATGGCGTCGAGCCAGCTTTGCTGCTTGATCGCGGGCGTCGCCCATAGCTCGAACAGCGCCACAATGAACACCACGTTGAGCAACATGTTGACGATCAGTGCGATGACGCCCGCGCGGACCGGCGTGGTGGTGTCCTGACGAGAATAAAATGCCGGCAGCAGCACTTTTACCAGCGCATAAGCAGGCAAGCCGCAACTGAACGCCATGATCGACAGCGTGGCCATGTGCGTATCGAATGCGGTGAACTGACCGTGCTGGAACAGCGTCGCGACCAGTGGTTCGGCGAGCAACAACAAGGCAAACATGGCCGGAAATGCGATCAGGCACGCGATGCGCAAGCCCCAATCCAGCGCGCGCGAAAAACCTTGCTGATCGGTGTCGACGTGATGACGCGACAACGCGGGCAGAATAACCGTGCCCAAAGCCACGCCAAATACACCCAGCGGCAATTCGAGAAAGCGGGTGGATTGCGACAGCCAGCTTTGCGACCCAGTGATCAACAACGAGGCAATCACTGTATCCAGCAACAAGTTTATTTGCGCTACCGACGAGCCGAACAACGTCGGCACCATCAGGCGCATGATCTTGCGCACCCCGGCGTGACGCCAACCCCAACGGGGCAACGTCAGAAGATCGAGTTGACGCATGGACGGCAGCAGGAACAGCAACTGCAGAATGCCGCCAGCAAGAATCGCCCAACCCAGCGCCAGGATTGGCGTACCCAACAGCGGCGCCAGCCACAGGGCTCCGGCAATCAAGCACAAATTGAGGATGACTGGCGTGAGCGCCGGCAGCGCGAAACGGTTGAAGCTGTTCAACGCACCGCCTGCCAATGCAGTCAACGAGACGAACAGCAAAAAAGGAAACGTCAGGCGCAACAGATCGACGGTCAGCTCGAACTTTTTCGGCTGGTCCAGGGCGCCCGGCGCAAACATGGCTGCGACTTGCGGCGTAAAAATCACCCCCAACGCCGTGACAATCAGCAGCACGCCGCCAAGCGTTCCAGTGACACGCGCCGTGAGTTCCTTGAGATGCGCGTGACTGTCGGTTTGTTTGACTTGCGTGAACACCGGCACGAACGCCGTGGAAAACGACCCTTCGGCAAACAGGCGACGCATGAAATTGGGAATTCGTGACGCAACCCAGAACGCGTCCGTCGCCGCGCTCGCGCCGAACGTGGTGTTGATTGCGATATCGCGCACCAATCCCAACACGCGCGACACCATCGTCATCGCGCTGAACGAGAGCAGGCCGCGCAGTAGACTTGGGGATTTCATGGGGTGCTTGAAGCTGGGAATCGGTGCAGAGCCGGGAATCGGGAAACGGGAATCGGGAAACGCAAGGACTTGTGTACTGCGTCGGTCCCGCGATGGCGGGACTCCAGCTCGTGCCGTTGATTCAACGATTGCAGAACAAGAAGGAACTGGCTTTCCACCTTCGCCTGAATGACGAGGTGTGGATGTTGGAAGCTCCGAGTACCGGACATTCGCCGAGATTCCAGTTGCTTGCGTCGATACCCGACGCTGGTCCGATTCCCGATTGCGGATTCCCCATTTCCGCCATGTTTCCCATTCCCGGTATAAGCCCGCACCCGGCCGACATTGACGCAAGTGCTCGTCCAGCCTACAATTGCCGGTCTTTTTCCATCCCCAGTTACCGCTACCGGAGTTTTCCCTTGGCCAACATCAAATCCGCCAAAAAACGTGCACGTCAGGCAATTGTGCGCAATTCGCGCAATTCCAGCGCGCGTTCCATGCTGCGCACCTCGATCAAGAAAGTCGTCAACGCGATTGCCGCGAAAGACAAAGCCGCTGCCGAAGCCGCCTACAAGGCCGCCGAGCCGGTGATGGATCGCTACGCCAGTCGTGGCCTGATTCACAAGAACAAGGCTTCTCGTCACAAGAGTCGTCTCAGCGCACATATCAAGGCGCTGGCCTGATTCCATGCAACGCGCGGTCGGAAGCGGCCGCTGCGCGATTCGCAAAAGTCCAAAGCCGGCGCAAGCCGGCTTTTTTGCGCCCCGAACCTGACCAATCGTGCGCCTCGCCCAAGCGCGGCCGTTCCCGCCTACTTTCCCCCAAGCATCCTTGGAGGATGGGGCTCGAGTGAGGGTGCGACGCCATGCATTGGGTAAAATTGTCCGGAGCCAATCGCGTCGAGTTTTCGAGATATTCGAATTCCCGCCGCGCGACGATATTCCGCCGAATGAAGTTGAATCGCGCCAGCATCGTCAGGCGTCAGTGTTATGCGCCGCCTCGGCCGTTTCGTCCTTGAGTCGGTCGAAGAAATCCTGAATCTTCAGACATACCGGCCAGGTCCCTTCACGCGATATTGCCGAGACCACGAACCACGGTGCTTTCCACTTGAGCTTGCGCACCAGCGCTTTTGCCGTCTTGTCGCGTAGCTCAGGCGCCAACATGTCGGCTTTGTTGAAAACCAGCCAACGTGGCCGATTCAACAATTCACGATCGAACTTTTTCAGTTCATCTTCAATCGCCCGCACCTGACCGACGGGATCCACGCCTTCATCGAGCGGCGCGATATCGACCACATGCAACAGCAGACGTGTGCGCGCAACGTGCTTGAGAAACTGAATTCCCAATCCTGCTCCGTCGGCCGCGCCCTCGATCAGACCCGGTATATCGGCAATCACGAAACTCTGATCCGTGCCAATGCGTACCACACCCAGATGCGGCTGCAATGTGGTGAATGGGTAATCGGCCACACGTGGCGTTGCCGCGGATACGGCCCGGATAAACGTGGATTTGCCGGCATTCGGAAAACCCAGCAGCCCGACATCGGCCAGAACCTTGAGCTCCAGGCGCAAGTCCCGCGATTCGCCCGACGTTCCCGGTATCGACTTTCGCGGAGTGCGATTGGTCGAACTCTTGAACACCATGTTGCCGGCACCGCCATGTCCACCAAGCGCCACCTTCAGCCGCTGGCCATGCTCGGTCAGATCGCCAATGACCTCGGCCGTGTCGACATTGATCACGGTGGTGCCCACGGGCACGCGAATGATGTGATCCTCGCCCTGCTTGCCGGCCATCTGCCGACTCATGCCATTCTCGCCACGCTGCGCACGGAAATCGCGCTGATGGCGAAAATCAATCAGTGTGTTCAAGCCTTCGTCGGCCAACAGCCAGACATCGCCACCATTGCCGCCGTTGCCGCCGTCTGGGCCACCCAGCGGAATGAATTTTTCACGTCGGAAACTCACACAGCCATTGCCGCCGTTACCGGCATGGACGCTGATTTGTGCTTCATCGACGAATTTCATTTTGAGGGCTGAGGGCTGAGGGCTGAGGGCTGAGGGCTGAGGGCTGAGGGCTGAGGGCTGAGGGACAATGCTACATTTGCCGAATGGTTGGCAAGAGCCGGCATCGGGGCAGTTTGCCGACAAACTTCGGTGCTGGCGACTATTGCGCCTCAACCCTCAGCCCTCGGCCCTGCCCTTGAAAAACAAAGCCCCGCACATGGCGGGGCCGTGTCGAAACAGTGGCGCAGTGTTCAGCCTTGGGCGACACTGACCATTTTGCGGGCATTCGCGCCCTTGACGCTGAACTGCACGGTGCCGTCAACCAACGCAAACAAGGTGTGGTCGCGCCCCAGGCCGACACCGGTTCCCGGATGGAAACGCGTGCCGCGCTGACGCACGATGATGTTGCCGGCGTTGACGGACTGACCGCCGTAAATTTTCACGCCGAGGTATTTCGGGTTGGAATCGCGACCGTTACGGGTACTGCCGCCTGCCTTCTTGTGTGCCATGACTTACTCCTCGCTCGCCTTTGCCGATTTCTTCGCTGCACCCGAAATGCCGGTGATTTCGACTTCGGTGTAATGCTGGCGATGCCCCATCTGCTTCTGATGGTGCTTGCGGCGGCGGAATTTGATGATGCGCACCTTGTCGGCGCGGCCGTGCGATTTGATCGTTGCCGCAACGCTGGCGCCGCCGATCAACGGAGCACCAACGGTGATGTCGTCACCCGAACCAACCAACAGAACTTCGTCAAAGGTGATCGCAGCACCGACATCGGCTTCCAGCTTTTCCACACGCAGGGTTTCACCCTGCATGACGCGGTATTGTCTACCGCCGGTCTTGATAACAGCGTACATGGCATTCCTCTGTAGTTATTTTGACAACTGCCTGATACAGCCGCGTATTTTAGCCTTGACCGATATCGGAGGTCAACCGAAATCCAGCCCGGCGATCCAACCGGCAAACGGAATGCGCGAGTCATCACGATCGGCGTTTCCAGGCCGTCGCCTCGGAATCGAGTCCTGGCCAGACGCTTGGTGTAGGCGCGAAGGGCGAAGTCGAAGGGACGCAGCGTTTGGACTGCGCGCGTGAAGCGGGCTACGCTTTACACGCTACGCGAACAGATTAT
>DASSXQ010000021.1:0-2854 GCA_035703725.1 Rudaea sp. | reverse complement strand
CCGCTGACGGTCAAAATCCCATCAGTGTAACCATTGACTTGTGGCTGCGGAACCCAGCCAGCGTAGGTACTCACCCATGCTCCATCTTCATTATTCGCGAAGCTATACGTGGTGATGTCAAATGTCGATTGCTCGACCGTTCCCAAGTTCGATCCGGCACTTGTCTGGATGATGTCAAGGACTGGGGAAGTGGAGCCGCAATGGCCTGCGGTGGCGAATCCCGATACGTAACTCGAACCAGTTACCATCTCGGCAGTGGCACCCACAGAACATGGAAATGTACCCGTGTAAGTCAGCTTCCAAGTGTAATTCTGTGTCCCGTCAGCTCCACGCAAATTCGCCGAAAACCCAACGTTCGCCGCCACTGAAGTCAACCGCACCGGCACGCTTGTGTGGGCTGTCGCCAGGTATTTTGCTACTTTTGTAATCTTGCCTGCATCGATTCCAAGAACGACTGCATTTGCCTTAACGTCGACATAGGACTCGCGAACGCTTCCCGCGCCGATGGTTGATGCCAAAGCCTTGCCGATGCTTTGACGTGCAGTTTCCAGTTCCGCCAAGCTGTGATCGACTAGCACTGGTGTTGCGCCTATTCGTCTGATCAGGTTGAAATCGGCTTGATTGGTGTCCGCCACCCAAAGATTCTGCGTAGTCGCATCGAACCAGACACCCGCATAACCTGAAAACTGGAGTGCTTGAACATGGCGCGCTTGGGTGGCCGCCACATACCCTTTCGCCAAGCGCTCCCTAGCTGCATTTTCACTGAGATTGTAGATTCTTTCGACTTGCGCGAGCGTTTTTCCATCATACGCTTGTTCGGCGGCATCAACGTGCGCACACTCGCATGCCAATAATCCACACAATGACATCAAAATTGCCAACTGCGTTCGGTTCATTTTCTCCTCGTTCGTGAAATGGGTTGATCTCAATTCGATGCTGATTTGGGTGCCAATTTCAAAACGACTGCTCGGGCATATCCAAGCGGGTATCTGTCCAGTCGATGAAGACCGCCTAAAAGAATTTTTTGACCATCGCTTGTGATTCGTACTGCGTTAATCACATCCCAGTCGTCGTCGCCGATGTCCAATTCATCTATCAGCGATCGCACCGAGAGAATTCCGGTGGCTTGAGTCCAGATGAATGCCCTGCTCACTGCGGCAGCTGGGTAGCTGGTGGATGGCGGGTACGCCTGATACGCACCGACAGCCATCGAACCATCGGGTGTGGCATCGGTTACGGCATACGAGCGCGCCGTGACCGGCGCATCGGGGAGCGCACCGAGATACTCGAGCGTTGCGTCATTCTTGAGCAACCAGGCTTCGCCCGGATGCGCATGTTTGGGGTCGTAGGTGTACAGGCCCGCCCCGAAGACAATGCTGCAGTTAGCATCGCACGCGCTTGCCACCGCAAGCTCCTCATCTTGGGGACTGTGCATGATGGCCGGTACACCGTTGCTGTCCCAGCGAGCGGCAACTCGCACGGGAAAATTCGTCGGGAAACGCAAGGTGACGCCGATGGCTATTTTGCCGTCGTTGGCAACAGCAAACGGTGTCAGCAACGAGACTGCATCGGTTTTTGGCAACAATTGCTGAACACCACCCATCGGCAGAACCCAAGCCGGAAAGTTTCCGCTCGCATCTTCACCCGTACCAGCAATGTATTGGAAATTGCGCGATACGGCTGAGTAACCGGACTGTTTCAACATATCACCCGGTAGCCGCTGCCAACCGATCAACCGCTGCCACAGGACGACGTGAACGAGTGAATCATGTTCTTCAGTTGCAATCACGGTTGAACCGTCAGGTGAAATGGCAACAGGCGACGCTCGCAGCTGCAGTGGCACATCTTCCCAAGTTTGAGTATTGAGATGCCATAGCACCAGATGGCCGCCCCGTCGCCCCGCGATGGTGCCGTCATCGGCGATGGATTCGGCTGAAATGTAATTGGGACTTGCCGGACTCCCCTCCGCAATCGGAATCTCATCCCACGTAATGTTGTACAGATCACTGAGTTTTGGTTTGATGGTGGGACATCCGGGTTGCTGCAAACTTGTCAGGCGCGTCAGCGTTATATCGCCGGTGCCAAAGGCGGATTGTTTCGAGGCGTAATGCGCCGCGCCGCCGTGGCAATCGATGCGCAATGTGAGAGTTCCCCAATCGACTTTTTTTACGTTGACCGGATCGAATGCAGTGCCGAAGTGTGCGCCTGCGGTGATCGCCATTTGATCGAACACGATGGCACCGTCTTGTTCGCGGCCCACACCAAGCAACCAGACTTGGTTGCCTTGCGTATCGTAGGTGTACCACGTAACGATGGCCTGACCGCTGGCTAACCATTGCAGCGCAAAGCCTTCACCGCTGCGCGTGGCGTTGTACCAACTGCCGCTTTGACCGGCGTAATCCATGACCGGTTGCCCGGGTATACCGTTGATGGGCTGACAACCGGCACCCATTGCTTGCGTCAATCGTGTGATCGGCAAGGTTTGAGATTGACCAAATGCGGCATAGTGGAATGTGCCGCTTGCGCAATCGTTGAAGGATAGCGAAACGCTGCCGACGGGCTGAACCTTTACTTCCTTGGGATCGAACCCTGACCCGAACTTGCCACCATGCGTGACATACATTTGTGGAAAGTCGATTGAATCACCGGCAGGATCGTGCTTGATCTGGCCCACGCCCTGCAACCAACGTTGTTTGCCTTGCTCGTCGTACGTGAACCATTCGACCAACGCGTTGTTGGCATCGAGGATTTCCAGTTGCAGCCCTTCGCCGCTACGCGCCACGTCGTACCACATGCCGCTGAAGCCTGCGCCAATTGTTGCCGCGCTGGATGCAATCGACACAATCAGAAGCAG
>DASSXQ010000109.1:0-13516 GCA_035703725.1 Rudaea sp. | reverse complement strand
TGCCCGCGAAGATCTACGCCAACGAGGGCGTGGCGCAGATGTTGTTCCTGGAATCCGACGAGGTTTGTGCCACCAGTTATCGAGATCGCGGCGGCAAATATCAGGGGCAGCAGGGCGTGACTCTGCCGAAAGCCTGATTTGCCCATCGCGCCAGATTTGACCTGTCAGGAGTATACGATGCAACAAATGTACTTTTCCCGATCGCTGCGAATTGCCTTGATTGCACTGCTCGTGTGTCTGCTTGCAGCGTGTGGCGGGTCCGATGCCATCAAGAGCGGCACGACCAATGTGACCAACATTCCCGATCAGTTCGACGTAACCGTGGAGGCGGCCAAGGATGGGCAGTTTGATCTGGATGGCGCGACTTTGACCCGTCAGGATCTGGCCAGCCACATTCGTTATCTTGCCGAGGTCAACAAACCGGTGCACAAGATGGAGTTGAAACGCGGCGAGAAACAGTCCATCAAGGATGTGCACGTCACTTCATTTGCCAGTGTTTGTCGCGATACGAAAGTCACCTGCTATGTGCGTCAGGACGATGGCTCGGTGAAGCTCATTCGGGTTGTCGAATGAGGCGAGTCCGGATTGGGTCAATGCGTTGTGCCGGCGGCATAGTGCAGGTCGTGCGCATTTTCTATGGCCGTCGCAACGCATAAGCGAATTGCTCCAAGCATTGTCTCCAATGGCATGTCCGGAGCGCCCGGATGGGCCAACGCCTGCTCCGGCAAATACGGTACGTGAATGAAGCCGCTGCGCATCGACGGATGCTGCGTTGCCGCGATGTGGGCGAGGCCATAGAAAACCTGATTGCACACAAATGTGCCGGCAGTGTGCGATATCGATGCCGTAATTCCGGCAGCGCGCAGGCGTGCCAGCATTGCCTTGATCGGCAAGGTCGAAAAATACGCGTTGGGTCCATCGGCAACGACCGCCACGTCCACCGGCTGGTCGCCGGCGTTGTCGGCGATGCGCGCGTCGATCAGGTTGATGGCAACGCGCTCAAGCGAAATTCCCTCGCGCCCTCCGGCTTGACCAACCGCCAGCACCAGCACCGGGCGGTGCGTGTGGATCAGCTTTTCCAGTCGTGCAAGCGATCGGGCAAATTCCGTGGGCAGGATCGCGCCGACAATGCGATGGCGCGCAATGCGTTTGCCATTCAGTGCTGCAACGATGGCTTGTGAGGGATTGATGCCGTCGCCTGCGAACGGATCGAAGCCGGTGACCAGAACTTTTGCATTTTCACTACTCATCGGAATACGAACAAGACCATCAGCCCGAAGTTTGCCACGAACAAAATCGCCGCCGTCGGCCATTGTGCGCGGATGACGTCGTTGGGCCCGGGTAATTCGAGCAACGCCACCGGAACGATGTTGAAGTTTGCCGCCATGGGTGTCAGCAGCGTACCGCAGTAACCACTGAGCATACCCAGCGCACCAAGCGCGGCAGGATTGGCGTGATGCATGCCGATCAACAGCGGCAGGCCGATGCCGGCTGTCATCACCGGGAACGCGGCAAACGCGTTGCCCATGATGACGGTGAACGCAACCATGCCCACCGCGTAGGCAAACAGGCAGGCTGTGCGCGAATCGACCGGGATGGCCGCAGCGGTGAGGTGAGCGATGGCCTCGCCAACGCCGGTCGCGGCAAATACGCCGCCGAGCGTGGCCAGCAACATCGGCAGCAGTGCTGCCCACGACAAGGCATCGAGCAGACGCGACGTTTCGAGCGCGGCGGCCGAGACGCTGGCTCGGGTCAGCGCGAGCGCGGCAACTGCGGCACCGACGCAGGCCACGCCCAACGCGATCAAGGTGGCGCGATGTTTGGCAATCAGGAATACGTCACCCCAGTGCAACCATGGTTGCAGCATCGCCAGCGCGAGCGTTCCCAGCGGAATGATCAGCGCGGGAGCAAACAGCCAGTTGCCCAGCCGCTTTGCGCTTGCGCGCCGCGACGTTCCGTCCGCTTCCAATTCCGGCCGGCGTATCAATTTTCCCGACCCGGCGAGCAGCGCCAAAGCAATCACACCGACGCCAACCAGTTGCGCCGGCAAATGGTTGCCGTGTTGCATGGCTGTCTCAACCGCGTCGCCGCCAAGAAAACAGGCGGCGAGAATGCCCCAGAATGCCGCGTGCGCGGGGCGGCGTGCGCGCACGTCCAGCAGCGCCACGACGGTGAGCAATGCACCGACCAGCCAGTTGATGTACTCGATCCTTATCATGGCGCGGGCCTTTGATCGCGCCCATCCACATGCGCATGCGGGTTGCCGCGTCTTTTCGTCAGCCGGCGTTGCAGCCACACGATGCGCACGGCATGAATCACGAATGCGGCAATGGCAGTCGGCAGCGCCCAGATTGCTATATGTCGCGGATCCAGTTCAATGCCGTGCTGCGCATAAAATCCGTGGATCAGCAAAACCGCACCCAATGCAATGAACACGTCCTCGCCAAAAAACAATCCGACGTTGTCCGTTGCCGCCGCCATTGCACGGACGCGCTCGTGTTGCTGGTCATCCAATCCCGGATCGATCTTCTCCGCAGCCGCTTCAGCCATGGGCGCAAGCAAGGGGCGCACCGTCTGCGCGTGACCGGCGATGCTGGTCAGGCCGAACATGGACAGAATCTGGCGCAAACCCAAATAGGCGATCAGCAGGCGCGCGAACGTCATGCCGCGCAGGCGGGTGATGAATGCATGAGCGTGTTCGCGCAAGCCGGCACGTTCGAGCAGGCCAATGGCAGGCAAGGTCAGCACGAACAAAAGCAAAACGCGCTCGGATACAAACGAATGCCCAAGCAGGGTGAGCAAATCAGGAATCGAAAGTCCGGCAAGCAGACCGCTGACGATGCCGGCAACCACCACGACCAGGGCTGGATTCATGCGCAGCACGAATCCAACCACGACAACCGCAACGCCAAGCAACGGCCAATAATTCATGGCGTGTTTCCGCTGGACGCCATGGCTGACACTTGCACGCCGGCTGTATCCAGCGCGCGGCGCAGTCGTTGCGCAAATTCAGCTGCGTCGGCGCGGTCGCCATGCACACAGATCGTATCGGCGCAGATGCGCAGCGTGTGGCCATCACGCGTGTGCACTTGTCCAGCACGGACGATGCTCAGCGTTTGTGCGATGGCCGCATCGATATCGTCGATGACGGCGTCGGCTTCGCATCGTGGTGTGAGCGTGCCGTCGGCTTCGTAGCGACGATCGGCAAATGCCTCGTGGGCGACGCGCAGTCGCGCCCGCGTTGCGGCCTGGGTCAAGGCGCTTCCTGCCAGCCCGCACAGGATCAACCCGGGATCAAAATCATGCACGGCACGCGCAATTGCCTGCGCCAGCGCGGTATCGCGCGCCGCCTGATTGTAGAGTGCGCCGTGCGGCTTGACGTGATTCAGGCGCATCCCGGCTGCACCGGCAAATGCGGATAGTGCGCCGATCTGGTACAGCGTCAGCGCGTAGACTTCGTCGGAACTCACTTTCATTTCGCGGCGACCAAAACCCTGCAAATCCGGCAATGCCACATGCGCGCCAATGGCAACGTGGTGCGCTTTTGCCAGCAGCACGCTTTGCTGCATTGTGGAAAAATCCCCGGCATGGAATCCGCAGCCAATATTTGCCGAGCTGATCCACGGCATCACCTGTGCGTCGGCGCCCATGTGCCAGGCTCCGAAGGATTCGCCCATGTCGCAATTCAGATCAATCGTGGTCAATTGGAAACCTCTGCGCGGCCGCGTGCAGGCGCCATGGTAACCAGAAAATTCGCAGGCGGTGCAGCGACCCGTTTAGTCTTCTCGCAAACGCCGCGCAATGTTTTGCGCGATTCGGGACAATGCGCGCTCGCGCTGAAGATACCGTGTTTGTGCGTCGTCAAGCGAAGTTTCGACAAAATGCAGCGTCTCGCCGGGGCGATATTGCGCCAGCCGCGGCAAATCCACCGCGATGATCTGACCGATGCGTGGGTAACCGCCGCAGCTTGGTGCTTCGGCCATCAACACGATCGGCTGGCCGCCCGGCGGCAACTGCACGGTTCCTGTCGACACGCCTTCGGAGACGAGTTCCAACGGCTTTCGCAACGCCAACCTCGCGCCTTCCAGACGATAGCCGGTGCGGTTGGAATCAACGCCGACGCGGAATCCGGTGTCGAACAGGGCGCGTCGGGAGCCTTGATCCAGGTGTGGACAATGCGATCCGGCAATCATCCGCAATGGCGTCTGCGTCGCAGGATCGAACCATGGCGCCGGATCAATCAACCAGGTTGCTGCGACCATTTTCGCGCGCGTGCGTGCTCGATCTGCATCGAGTTGTTTCCACAGGCGACCGCCCACGTCGACGGGTGCGCGATGTGTTGCAAGCGCAGCGCCGGCAACCAGCATGGGCGGACCCAGTCCGGCATTCAAATCGCTGCTGCGACTTCCGAGTACGCAATTCGTGTCGATGCCGCCAGCGATGGCCAGATAACTGCGTGCACCATGACGCATGCCACCCAGGGTCAGTTCGCTGCCGGCGCGAATGGCGACAGGGCGCCACGATGGAACCTCGCTGTCGTCGCAGTGTGCACGGATCGGCGCGCCGGTGAGCGCGATCAGTGTGTCGTCGTCAAAGCGCAAACGTGGCCCGAGCAGGGTGATTTCCAGCCCCGCCGAACGGTGCGAGTTGCCAACGAGGTAATTGGCCAATCGCAGTGCGACGCTATCCATCGCACCGGCGTTGCCAACGCCAATCGACGCATGACCACTGCGACCGGCGTCCTGCACCGTGGTCAACAATCCGGGAGTAATGACACGGATATTCACGCAGCACTCGTGCGGAATTGGCTTGCTTCAATGGCGTGCAAGCGCACGCGCTGGCCTGGAACAAACAATGCGGGAGTTGCGCGCGACGCATCGAACAAGGTCAGCGGCGTGCGTCCAACCAGATTCCAGCCGCCGGGCAATTCGTGCGGATAGATGCCTGTTTGCGCACCGCCAATTGCGACGGAGCCGGCCGGCACACGAATACGCGGATTGGCGCGGCGCGGCGTATGCAGTTCGGGGTCAAGTCCAAGCAGATAGGCGAAGCCCGGAGCAAAGCCCAGCATCGCAACGCGATAGTTTCCGGCCGCATGCCGGCTGACGACTTCGTCCACCGACATTCCCGCGTGCTCGGCGACAGCGTGCAGATCCGGGCCGAATTCACCGCCATAGCAAACCGGCACATCGATTATTTCGCCAGCACCCACCCACGGTTGCGTTGCGACATTGTCCACAAGTTTACGCAAGCGTTCGCCAAGGCGCAGATGCGGCAGTCGCCCATCGCCTGCATCAGCCCACGCGCACGGGTCGTAATGAACGCAGACGCTGGCATAGGCAGGAGCGATATCGCGCACACCGGGCAAAGCCGCTGATTGCAGCGCCGCACATGCGGCAAGCGCGCGCGCGTTGAGTTGCGCGTCGATGCTGTCGCCAAAACGGATCACCAACGCGCAATCGCCCAGCGCCTCGATCCGCACGGCACTCATCTGCCGGCGATTCCCAACGCGCGGCGCAAAGTCGACAACCGGTTTTCACGAGCGCTCGCGGCGTACGCTTCGGCAGTATCGACGCCCCACACCGGGCGCGGCCACGCCGCGTCATCGACAAAGCGCGCGATGACGTGCACGTGCAGTTGCGCCACGACATTGCCAAGTGTGGCGATATTCAGTTTGTCCGGTTTGGTCAGCGCGCGCAGCGCGTGTGCACAGGTATTGATTTCGACCAGCAATCGCGCTTGATCGATTTCATCCAGATCGATCAAGTCGCGCAAGTCCGCCTGACGTGGTACGAGAATCAACCACGGAAAGCGCGCGTCGTTCATCAACAGGATGCGACACAAGGCAAGGTCGCCAATCAGCAACGTATCAGCGTCCAGACGCGAATCGAGCACGAAAGCGGATGCGGACGATGGCATTGTTCAACTCGCCAGATGACGATCAAAAAAGTCGAGCGTGCGTTGCAGCGCCAACTTTGCGCTGGCTGCATCGTAATGTCCCGAATCAATGTCCCGGTTGAATGCATGGCCGGCGGGATACGTGTGGATGTCCATTTCGGAGAACGCATCCCGATGCTTCTGCACGGCTTCCGGTGGAATGGATGTGTCATTCTTGCCGAAATGAAACAGCACCGGCGCGCGCAGTTTTTCGGTGAGGAAGGCGACGTTGCGCCCACCGTAATAGCTCACCGCCGGCAACCCCAACCGCATTGCCGACAGCAACGCAACGGTTCCACCCCAACAGTAACCGACGACACCGATTTTTCCCGCCGATGCGATGGACTCGGCTGCGCTGGCCACGTCCTCGATGGCGCGATCAAAGCCGACTTCGATGGCCAGCGACTTGCCCTTGGCGTAATCGGCTGGATCGTAACGCAACTGCACATCACTTTCGACATGATCGAAAAACGCTGGCGCAATCGCCGTGTAACCGTGTCCAGCGAATCCGTCGGCAACCTGCCGAATATGTTCGTTGACGCCAAAGATTTCCTGCACAACGACAAGGCCACCCTTGGGTTTGCTCTCGGGTTTGGCAACATACGCCCCGATGCACTGCGTGCCCGAAGTATTCAGATTGATGCGTTGACCCATGATCGTGACTCCGCGGCAATAAACCAGCTTGCAGGGTATGCGCCACGGCGGTGTTGTCAACGGGGCGGTGAGTTTCCCGGAGTGTTCAACCCAACGCGAAGAATACGATCCCGTAGGCAACAAACTGCGCAACTGCATAGCCGGCATCGATCACGGCCAGCGTCGCACTACGCGCCGCGAACAAATAGGCGATCACCATGCACGGCGCAACCCAGGCCAAACCGACGGCCACACCGGCACCCAGTGCCAACGCAAGACTGGGCGAGGGACCAACGAATGCGGCAAACACCAGCGCGGCAATGAAATTGAATGCGATAGCCAGCGCAAACAAGATCGGCCGCGACACCCGCGGTTTGAAATCGCGCCCAACTCCCATCTCACGCATCCACGGTTTGCTGAACAGCGGCCCGTACCACAGCCCGCCAAGAATGAAAGCAACGACCGTCGAAACGATAACCGCAATCCAACTGATATGAGGCATGGCGTTCTCCATTGACCAGGCGCCAATTGTAGTAGCGCACGATCGGTGCAGCGTAGCCATACTCATCGATAGTGGGTTTGCGATGGGTTACGGCAGTTTGTGCCTGACCCATCCAGCCAAGCTGCAGCACGGCAATGGCCAGTCTTGTGCGCTCAACAGCGGGCCTGCAAGAGTGAAACAGCCTGCTGAATGTTGGCGTCAAACCGTGAACACCATGCCAAAGCATCGGGAAAGAGCTTGGATCAATGGGCTACCGAAGTGTTGCAACATGCTGTGCAACCAGGTGGTTGACCCGTTCCAATGGACGGTTGTGGCGGATCAACGTCGTGTTTCAAGCATCCATCGTTGCCGTGGCCAATCCATGCGCGATGAAAAGCCTGACAGCGGCACAAGGCGAGATCTCGCCCCAAGCCACTCTATCGTGAGACGTTTTGCGGAATCAGCGTGATCGGCTCATCGTGACGAAAGATCACCAACCCGTCAATCACGTCGGCCCATTCGGCGGTTTCGAATGCACTTGCGTAAGCGCGTGCGGCAATTTCTCCGGCGCGTTTCAAACTGGCTTTGTTTTCGTAGACTACGTCCTTGCTGGTGCCTGCAAATGCCCGTGCTTCAAGCGAATCGTTGGGAGCAATCGGCAGCGGCTGCGGCTGGTGTCGGCCGAAGCTTCCGTCCAATGCTGAAAATCCGATTGTCACGGGATGGATTTTCATTTCACGCGCGACCCTCCAGCCAAACGAATGCCATGCAGCTTGCATCGGCGAATTGACGTCTGGCGACTTCGCCAAATGCACCGTTGCTGCCCAGACGATGACCTTGCGTCCAGGTTTCATTTGCGACATCAGCCATTCAAAGTTGAGAAACATCGAATGATCGCGGGAATTCATCAAACCGTTTGGATCGTTTGCGAAATCGAAATCGCGCGAGATTGATCTCGCGAGACTGACAACAATCGCACGTTGCATCGTGGCACCGGCGGGTAGCTTCGTCCGAATCGCATCAAGGCAGCTCAATAATTGAATTTTGTCGCTGATGACATAGGGATGTTGCTGGTCGTACTTCCACAATACATGCGTTTGCAGCGCGTCCCTGCAACTTTCTGCTTGTCGTCCGGGGAGATTGCCGGCAAGTTCCAACGGCATTCGTTTCTGATGGAATTCCCCGGTAGCCGAAAGCTGGTCGTCCATGCCTTCGACGACCAATTTGTGGCTGCTTGTGCGTTCAAACAGAAAGTTTCCGAATGGTTGAAACACGGAAACCCGCGACCATACACCGCCAATGCCATCAAGAAGCATTTGCCGCGTAACCGGTTGACCGCTCGCGAGCGTGCGATTGTAGTCAAGCAAGTCGTATAAAGGGCTCTCGAAGATAATCGTGTCGAAGTGGCAGCGATCAACAAGGCGCTCGGCAAGGGCGGCTTTGAATTGAACAGACTTTGTACTCCCGTGATGGCTCGGTTCACCAAGGAAGACGACACTCGCTTTGCACAAATCATGGGTGACAGAAGACAACGCTAGCTCACGCGGATCTGCCGACGGCGGCGCAGCCAAGCCGTTGGTCGCAGCACCAAACTGGACCAGTACCAGCAGCAGGATTGATTTCATGGCGTCCTCGATTCGCGGTTTGCGTGGCGTCGCGGGCGCAAAATGCGTGGAATCCAATCAATCTGCGCGCCACGCCATTGGTACATGAACGTCCGAATTTCCGAAATAAAGATTCGCCAGTGCCGCGGCAAACAAAACGTCTCGAATCTCAATGACTGGCTGACTCGGCCCACTCGCGACAAGCCAACACAAACCGCAAACAATCCATGTGCCGGTTGTACAACGGAACGGGTGCGGCGCGGATGACATCGGGTTCGCGCCAGTCGGTGATGATGCCGTGGGCTTGCAGGTGTTCGAACAGGCTGCGGCCGGCGTCGCGACCTTTGCTCACGCGCAGTGATAGTTGGCAGCCGCGGCGTGAGGGTTCGCGCGGGGTGGCGATTTCAATCACGCCGGCGAGATATTTGTCGATCAGTGCTTCAAGGTAGTTGGTTAGAGCGACAGCTTTTTCGCGCAATCGCTTCATGCCGGCGCGTTGAAACATTTCCAGCGAGACGCGCAGAGGAGCCAGGGCAAGAATCGGCGGGTTGGATAGTTGCCAGCCGTCGGCCCCGGATGTCGGCACGAAGTGCGGACCCATCTTGAAGCGCGTGCTTTTGTCGTGGCCCCACCAGCCGGCGAAGCGTGGCACGTTGGCACGCGCATGGCGTGCGTGGACGAATGCGCCGGCGACGGCGCCGGGTCCTGCGTTGAGGTATTTGTAGCCGCACCACACGGCGAAATCGCAATCGCTGTCGTGCAGTTGCAGTTCCAGATTGCCGGCGGCGTGGGCCAGATCGAAACCAACAAGGCAACCTTTGGCGTGCGCAAGCGTGGTGATGCGTTCCAAGTCGAAGGCTTGGCCGGTGCGATATTGCACGCCGGGCATCAAGACCAGCGCAATGCGCGCACCGTGTTCGGCAATCGCGCGTTCGATGGCCGCATCGGAAATGCTGCCATCGGGTGCATCGCTTTCCAGTTCGATCAATGCGCTGGCTGGATCGAATCCGTGAAAACGGATCTGCGATTCAACGGCGTAGCGATCAGACGGGAATGCGCCTTTCTCGATCAGGATGGCGGGGCGCTCGCTGGTTGGGCGGTAAAAACTCACCATCAACAAATGCAGATTCACGCTGAGCGAATTCATTGCCACGACTTCGTCGGGCTGCGCGCCGACCAGGGCCGCAAGCGGCGCGCGCACGAATTCGTGGTACGGCATCCACGGATGCTTGCCGCGGAAGTGTGCTTCAACGCCGAGCGTGGACCAGTCGTCGAGTTCGTCGATCAGTGCCGCGCGCGTGGCGCGCGGTTGCAGTCCCAGCGAGTTGCCGCAAAAGTAGACCTGATCGCCATCGCCGTGCGGCGGGATCAGGAACTGTTCGCGAAAGCAAACCAGTGGATCGGCAACGTCGCGGGCAAGCGCTTCGCGTTCCTCTTGCGCCAATTCCGGGGCGGTCGTGCTCATCGTCAGTGCGGTTTGAGCGATTGCATGATCTGCGCGCAACCGCGATCGTAGGTGGCGGTCCATTGCGCGCTGGTTTTCGCCAGCATCGGCCGTTCGCAACGCACGTGAACGAATACATGGCCGTTGAGATACCAGGTCTCGCGATATTCGTAACGCGTCTTGCCGTTGAGCCCGTAATAGCGAAGGGTGGACGCAGGCACGCCTTCGGTCGTTGGCTTGTAACCGGCCATGTGTTTGGCCTTGTCGACATCGCGATTGACCATTGCCTGGAAATTGCCGGAGTTGTCGAGCAGGCGAGTTTCAACGGTCACGCGTGAGGATTCGCCCGTGCCGGTATCGGCCGGGTCCTTTACCTGGAAGGCGATGAATTGCGGCGTGCCTTCGGTTTTTTCCATGATGACCGGCCAATCCGGCGGGGCGGTGAAGTTGACGAAGCCCTGGTCGAGCGAAAATTCGCCCGGCGCCGTGGACCCGGTTTGAATTTGCGCGTGGCCTTGCGTCTGCGCGTGCGCTGCCGTGGCGCAAATCAAAGCGACGGCAAGAACGTGAATCATGCGCGATTGCTGCATATATCCTCCAGTTTCATTGGAAACGCGACAGCGGAAGATCGAGCCATTCCAGTGCGCTGCCGTGATACAGGCGCCTTTGCTGCTCGCTCGACAGGTTCAATGCGGCGATGCCTGCGCCGGGCTCCTGCTCACCGAGCGGAAACGGATAATCGGTGCCCAGCATGATGTGTTCAACGCCTGCGACATCGAGCAGGTATTTCAGCGCCAGATCATCGTGCACACACGAATCAAAATACAGCCGATCAAAATATTCGCGTGGATTGCGTGCATTGTCGGTGGCAACCAGATCCGGACGCATGCGAAAACCGTGTTCGATGCGCCCGACCGTGTACGGAAACGCGCCGCCACCATGGGCAAAACACACCCGCAGCTTCGGCAATCGTTCGAGCACGCCGCCGAAGATCAGGCAGCACGCGGCGCGTGATTGTTCGGCGGGCATGCCGACCAGCCACGGCAACCAGTATTTGGGCATCGAGTCCGTGCCCATCATGTCCCACGGATGCACGAGGATGGCTGCGCCAAGATCGGCAGCGGCCTCGAAGAATGGAAACAGTTCCGGCGCATCCAGGTTCCACATGTCCACATGTGAACCAATTTGCACGCCTTGCAGACCCAATTGTTCGATGCAGCGCTCCATTTCCCGGATGGCCAGATTCGGCGACTGCAGTGGCACGGTGCCGATGCCGGCGTAGTGGCGCGGGTATTGGCGGCAGGTTTCGGCCGTGTTGTCATTGAGAAAACGGTGCAGTTCCAGCGCCTGATTGGGCTTGGCCCAATAGGAGAACAACACCGGCACGGTGGAGATCACCTGAGTCTGCACGTCGAATTTGGCGTAATCGTCGATGCGGTGCTGCGGGTCGAACGCATTCTCCCAGACTTCGCGGAAGAATTTTCCATCCTTGTAGATGCGATGGCGACCTTCGGCATTGACCATCACGGCGAAGCGATTGTCGCCGTATTTTGTGGCAAGGTCCGGCCAGCTTGGCGGAAGGATATGGGCGTGGGTATCGATCTTGAGCATCCGTGCAGTTTACCTTGTGCCCGCATCGGCGTCGCGCGTGAGCAGATGCGCCAGCGTATCGATGCTGTCGGCGATGCGGTCGCTGGTGTCGATCCACGCGTCGGCGAGCATGTGCTCTTCGGTCGTCGATGCGCTGTGCGTCAGTTCGGCTGCCAGGGCCACTTGTTCACGGCGCAGGTTTGCACCGGCTTGCGGCATGCTGCTTTCGCGCAGGGCCTGGGCGATGCGCGCGAGTGCATGGTCGGCGTCGAGCGCGAAGGCATGGGCTTCGTCGCCCGGCTTGCGCACAACCGCGCTTTGCAATGCCGCATCCAGCGCCATGGCAGCGCGCACGAAGCGATTGGCATTGGCAAAAACCGATTCGGCGAGTGTGGTCAGGCGCGGATCACGACTCGGTTCGCCGCGCAGGCGATCCATGGAGGCTTGCGCGTTGGTGCGCGCGCTGCGGCCAGCGCGGCGCGCCTGGACACGCGCGTGCGGGTCATCATCCACCACGCTGAGAAAATAGCGCCTGTAGGCATCCAGCAGATCGGCCAGCGATTCGCGCACGCGGCCGCGTTCCCAGGTTGGCCACAGCAGGTAGGCAAGCAGCGCCAGACCACTGCCGAAACTGGTGCCAATGGCGCGCGCGGTCATGGTGCCTGCCGGCGACTGCCCCTCGAAACTGAGCAGCACCACGATCAAGCCGGTCAGCAACATCACGCCAATGCCGTAGTGCATGGTGGTCAATTGTCGAAATCCGAAACACAGCAAGGCCAACAATGCGACGCGTTGCCAATCGCTGCCGAAGGCAAAATGCACCAGTGCCGTGGCCAGGGCGAGACCGAGCAGGGTGCCGATCACGCGCAGGATGCCGATGCTCAACGTGCCGGCAAAATCCGGCTTCAGCACGATGGCCGTGGTCATCGGGATCCAGTAGCCGTGGGCGATGTCGGCATGACGCGCACCGGCCACGGCCAGCGCCAGGCACACGCCGCAGCGGATCGCATGGCGCGCAGCCACCGAACTCAAGCGCAGATTCGAGCGTACGGTGGCCATCGGATTGCGCGGTTGCAGTTGTCGAGGCAGCCGAATTTCGTGTGCGGCCATGCGCAATTCGCCAAGGCTGCCGGCAAAGTCGGCGTTGCGTACGGCTGCGCGCAGTTGTCCGGCGAGCGCGCGAGCGTGATTGTGTGCGACATTGAGTGCGATTCGATCGGGGTTGTCGATGGATGTATCGAATCGATCCAATGCGCCCATGGCTGCATCAAAACCTTCCAGCGAGGCAGTTGCCGTGAGTGGAGTTGTCGCGGTATCCAGTGCCGTGGCGACGCAATCGAGCGTGCGTCCGGCATACCCGCGCAGACGCACGAGCGTGGATCGAAGATCGTGGTCATGGATGCGTTCGCGCAGACCATCCAGCGTGAGCAACTCAAGACGTATGCGTTCGACCAATTCGGCAAGGATGCGAAACGCGTCCATCGCCACGCCGCGCGCGCGATAGCTGCCATGCAGCAGATTCTCGACATCGCTCAGTGCTTGCGTGACGGGTGGCGCCTGCGTGCTTTTTTCGTTCTCGCGCGCACTGAGCGCAAGCTCGCGACACAAGTTGGCTATCGCGTTGCGTTCGGGTCGATAGCGTTGCCATGGCCAGCCGGCCAGCGCGAACGTGGTGGAGAGCAGGCCGCCCGCAAACAACAGCAAGGCCGGGCCAATCGCTTGGGCAGGCGTGCGCGGATCGGCCGAAGTCACCACCAGCAGGATCATGCTGATCAGGCCAATGCGCCCGGCATCCGGCCCGAGCGCCACAAGCATGCCGCCGCATAC
>DASSXQ010000100.1:0-7991 GCA_035703725.1 Rudaea sp. | reverse complement strand
GGCATCGCCTTGAGAAACGTGCCTTCGACGATAACCAGAAAATGCGTCAGCGGAATCGCCTGGGCGATCCACTGCAGCACCATCGGCATGTTTTCCACCGGCGTGGCGAAGCCCGACATCAACACGGCCGGCACGCCGATGGCAAAAGCGCCGAGAATGGCTTGCTGCTGTGTTGCCGAGACCGCCGAGATCATCAGTCCAATACCCACCACCGACAAAATGAACAACAGCAGGCTCGGCAGCAGCAGCCAGAACGACCCGGTGAAGGGGACCTGGAAAACGAATACCGCTGCGGCAATCATCATCAACCCCAGCACGGTGCCGATGGCAAGCGCCGGCATGGCCTTGGCCACGATGATTTGGCCCGTGGTGGTCGGCGAAACCAGCAACTGGTCGAACGTGCCCAACTCGCGCTCGCGCGCGATCGACAACGCGGTGATCATCAGTGCGCTGAAGAAAACCAGAATGCCGGACAAGGCCGGCACCACGAACCAGCGATAGATCAGGTTGGGATTGAACCAGTGGCGCAGGACCACGGCAGACGCGCGCCGGTTGTCTTGTCGCGCAGTCGCAGCGACATCCGCGGCGATGGCATTGAGATAACCGACTGTAATCTGCCCGGCATTGCTGCGCCGCCCATCGACGATCACCTGCATGGTGCCGGTACGCCCGGCGGCAATGTCGCGGGAAAAATTCGGCCCCATGTCGAGCGCGGCAATGACCTGGCGTTGATCGATGCGTGCGCGCAGTTCGTCGCGGCTGTGCACCGCATACACCTTGTCGACAAAGTCGGCGACGCCGATGCGCGCCTGCATCTCATGCGACCAGCGCCCGGCATCCTGGTTGTAGACGGCGATGTTGGCGTTGCGCACTTCCAGCGTGGCGGCGAACGTGAAGATCAGCAATTGCATCAATGGCGGCAGGAACACGATCAGGCGACTGCGCGGATCGCGCAGGATGCTGAGCAATTCCTTGACGATCTGTGCGCGCAGGCGCGCATTGGCAAATGTTGCGAACACGCCGCGCATCCGTCAGGACTCCAGGTTCTTGCGTGTCTTGTGTTTGGCAATCACGAAGAAAAACACGCCGATCACCGCCATCGCCGCAAGATTGGGCAAGAACAACGACCACACATCACCGGCCAGAAATACCGTCTGCAACGATGACACGAAGTAGCGCGCGGGTATCAGCCAGGTAATGGCCCGGATTGGCGCCGGGATGGCGTCGATCTCGAACAGGAAACCCGAGAGCAGGAATGACGGCAGGAAGCCGGAAAACAGCGCAATCTGCGAAGCGAGAAACTGGTTCTTCGTTACCGCCGAAATCAGCAAGCCCTGGCCAAGCGCCGGAATCAGAAATACGGCCGACAGGACTAGCAACGCCACCAACGAACCGCGCAACGGTACATCGAACACGAAAATCGCCAGTGCCGCGGATGCCAGTGTGGCGAGCATGCCGAGCACGAAATACGGCAGCAGTTTGCCGATCAGGATTTCAATAACGGATGCCGGAGTCGACAGGATGGCTTCCATCGTCCCGCGCTCCCATTCGCGCGCGATGACCAGCGCGGTGAGCATGGTGCCGATGATGGTCATCACGATTGCGATGGCGCCGGGCACCAGCGCACGGCGGCTTTCCAGTTCGGCATTGAACCAGTAGCGCGGCTCCAACTTGATCGCCGCGGGCGGCGCGCCTGCGTTACGGCCTGCGGCCCAGGACTGCACCACGCCCTGGGCGTAATTGGCGACGAAGTTGGCCGTGTTCGGCTGCGAACCGTCGGTGATCACTTGCACCAGCGGCTGCGGCAACGGCGACGCCAAGCGCTGTTCGAAGTCCTGCGGAATGACGACGAAGCCGCGCAGCTTGCCGGATACGACCTGCGCGGCGACCACGCGGCGATCCCGCGCCGGCGTCACCTTCAGGTAGCGGGTGCCGGCGAATGCGGCAGCCAATGATTGGGCGGCGGCAGCATCGGATTCCAGCACCACGCCGATGCGTACCTCGCGAACATCCAGCGACACCGCATAGGCGAACAGCAACAGCAGCACCACCGGCAGCACGAAGGCGATCAGGATGGTGGACGGATCGCGGATCGCCTGCAGGCTTTCCTTGCGCACCAACGCGAGCAGGCGCCGCCAGTCGAATTTGCGCTTGGCCTGCTCCCAGGTTGCCGCTCCGGACGGTGCTTTGCCAGCGTGGACAGGGATGTTTTCACTGTTCATGCCGCCACCCCGGCGTCAGCGCGCGCCTCGTCTTGCAGATCGGCCGATTCAACCAGATGGATGAAGGCGTCTTCCATGGTCGGATCCGGATGCGTGTCGCTGCTGGAGCCGCGCTTGAGCGCATCCGGCGTGTCCAGTGCAATCAATTTTGCGCGATACATCATCGCCACGCGGTCGCAGTACTCGGCCTCGTCCATGAAGTGCGTGGTGACCATGACCGTCACCCCCTTGCGCGCCAGGCCATTGATGTGGGTCCAGAATTCGCGTCGCGTGATCGGATCGACACCGGAGGTGGGTTCATCCAGAAACAGCACCGGCGGACGGTGCATCAGCGCGCAGGCCAGCGCCAGGCGCTGCTTGTAGCCCAGCGGCAGTGCATCGGGTGAGGTACCCAGATATCGTTTCAGATCGAAGGTCTGGATCATCTCGTCGATGCGCTCGCGCTTGATGGCGCCTTCCAGCCCGTACACGCCGGCGGAAAATTCCAGGTTCTGGCGCACCGACAACAATCCATACAAGGAGAATTTCTGCGCCATGTAGCCCAATTGACTCTTGGCCTCCCCGGTGGCGCGGCGCAAGTCGTGCCCGACCACGTGTGCCTCGCCTGAACTTGGTTTCAACAGCCCGCACAGCATCTTGAAGGTCGTCGATTTGCCGGCGCCGTTGGGTCCGAGCAGTCCGAAAATCTCGCCCCTGCGCACTTGGAAACTGACATTGTCGGTAGCGGTGAAATCACCGAAGCGTTTGGTGAGGTTCTTGCACGACACCGCGCTGTCTGATTCGAGCTTGACCGTGTCCATGCGCTCGGCCAGTGCCGAGTTGCCGCCCGGGCCGCCACCGAGCAGGTCGATGAATGCGTCTTCGAAGCGCGGTTGCACCGGCTCGAGTGTTGCGCCAACGACGTTGGCCAACGCGTCGATCTCGTCGCGACCGGCCTCGGCGCGCAAGACCACGCGCACGGCGTCGCCCTGGATTACGCCGTCGCCGACGCTGGGCAAATTCAAGGCCTGCGACAACACCGCGCGGCGCTCGTCACCGACACCGGTCAGACGAAAGCTGCGCTGTTTGAGGCGATCGGTCAGCTCATGCGGTGGGCCGTCGAACTCGAGCTTGCCCTGGTTGAGCAGCAGTACGCTCTTGCAACGCTCGGCCTCGTCGAGGTAGGCCGTGGACCAGACCACGGCCATGCCCTCATCGGTCAGCGCCTGCACCATGCGCCAAAGATCCTGGCGACTGACCGGATCGACGCCGACGCTGGGCTCGTCCAACAGCAGCACTTCGGGTTTCGCCATCAGCGCGCAGGCCAGTCCCAGTTTTTGTTTCATGCCGCCGGAAAGCTTGCCGGCCAGGCGCTGGGTGAACGGGCCGAGCCGGGTGAACTCGAGCAGACTTGCGAAGATGTCGGCGTGCCGGTCGGCATCCATGCCGCGCAGTTGCGCATACAGGCGCATGTTCTCCATCACCGACAGATCTTCGTAGAGTCCGAAGCGTTGCGGCATGTAACCGCTGACGATGTGGATCGCGTCGTTGTCGTCGACCACGTCATAGCCGGCCAGCGTGACGCGGCCGCCATTGGGCACCAACAATCCGGTCATGAGCCGCAGCAGCGTGGTCTTGCCGGCGCCGTCGGGTCCGACCAGCCCGGTGAGGCGACCGTAGCGGATCTCCGCGCTGAAGCCACGCAGCGCATGCACCTCGCCGAAGTTTTTGGTGACGTTGTCGATGATGACCGCGGGCCGGTCCTTGCCACGCTCGCGTGTCCTGTCGCTGGCGGTGGGCACACGCATGTCAACGACTTGGCGCGTGCGTGTCAGCGACTTTCGCAGTGTCGACATCGACGGTTACCGGCATGCCCTGGCGCAGACCCTGGTCGGCATCGGCAACCACCACGCGCAGCCGGTAAACCAGATCGGTACGCAGGTCGGTGGTCTCCACCGTCTTCGGTGTGAATTCGGCACGCGGCGAAATGAAACCGATTTGACCGTGATAGACCTTGGTCGAGGAATCGGTGTGCACCTGCACTTTCGTACCCGGCGCAATGCGCCCCAGGTCCGGCTCACCGACATAGGCACGCACATACACCGGATTGCGCAGACTCAGGGAGTACACCGGCGTGCTGCTGGACACCATGCTGCCCGGTTCACGCACCCGTGCGAGCACGCTGGCATCACTGGGGGCCGCAAGTTTCGTGTCCGCCAACGCCGTATGCGCCTGTGCCAACGCCGCCTCGGCTGCCGCGACCCGCGCCTCGCCTGCGGCAATGTCTTCGTTGCGAAATCCGGCCGTGGCCAGCGATAGCGCTGCCTTGGCTGCCGCCAGGTTCGCCGCGGCCTGATCGCGTGCCGAACGCGCGGAATCGACGTTGCCGGGGCTGATTGCGCCCGTAGCAAGCAATGCGCTCTGGCGCTGGAAATTGCGCTGTGTTTCGTGAGCGTTCGCCTGCGTCTGGCGCACACGCTCGCGTGCCTGCAGGATTTCCTGCGGTCGATTGCCGCTGCGCAGCTTTTCCAATTCGGCTTTTGCCGCGTCCAGATCCGCCGTGGCAGCGGCGACCTTTTCGCGATACGGGCCGGCGTCGAGTTGCGCCATCACCTGGCCTGCACTGACGCTGTCGCCTTCATCGAAGTTCATCGCCTCGACGCGACCTGGTTGACGGAAAGACAGTTCCACTTCGCGGATATCGACGTTGCCATACAAGCGCAGCACGCGGTCATCCTTCGTGTCACGCGAGAACCACAACGCCAACGCGCCGGCGACGACGACCAATACGACAGCCATCGCGATCCAGCGAATTTTTCCGGACCGCGGTTTTGCAGTGCCGTTCATCGATGATCACCTCCCTCGGTTCGACCCACCAAGCCTCGTCGCGCAACCACCGCGATACCCACCCACACCAGGGTGCGCAGGCTCATGGCGATCAACGTGCGTTTTTCCCATGCACCACCGAACGCCACATGGACAGCAAACGCCGTGAACGTGAGCGCCGTTGCGGCGGCAATGACAATGGCCAATCCTGCGGCCCAGCGTCGGCGCACCCACAGCCCGAGCCCGGCAATGACGTAGGCGAATCCCGCGAGAAAATTGAACCAGAGCACGAACGGCACATAGTTTCCGGCAGCAGCCCGTGCGGGTCCGTCGAAGAACAATACCGCGCCACCCTCCATGATCGTGAGCAGTCCGAAGGCCATGGCAATCACGGCAATCACCTTGATCCAGACTCCGCGCATTGGTGATGTCATGTCCATTACTCCCGATGCATTGGATACGTTTCACGATACTCGCGACATTGGCGCTGCGCCCAGCGGCACCATTGCGTGTCCGCGATGGCGCGCCGAAAGATCGCAAAAACCCGCGGCGCGTCCCGGGGTATTTTTCAAAGCACCAACCAGCACAGCCTGCACCACCATTCCCCGAATCGTGTGGATGAATGCGATGGCTGCGGCTTCGCCGTCCCATGCCTCGGCCAATTCACAAGCCTGCGCTTTTTCTCGCACGAGGATGCCTTTTTCTTGCGCGTGCCGAATTACGTTGGCGCGGTGCGGATTGCTCATCGGCAACACAGTAGACCTCATACAACGTGGCGATGACGGATTGTGCAGGCCCTGGCGTCATTGCATACCAGATCGTTTGCGATTCGCGACGAGTTTGCGCCAGTCCTTCCTCACGCAGCCTGGCCAGATGCTGCGACAAGGCCGATTGACTGAGTTCCGGCAAATGCTCATTGATCTCGTTGACCGACCGTTCACGATCAACGAGCAGGCAAAGTATGCGCAAGCGCTGCGCATTGCCAAGGGCCTTGAGCAGGCGCGAGGCAGCGTCAGCGTGCCCACGCATCGCGTCCAAGTCGGCATCTGAAGGCAACGAGGTCATTTCAATTCCCGGATTCGGTCGTCGGCAGGATTGCAAAGCTTGACTTTACCACTATTATCTAATTAAGCTAGTCCTAATTTAGCGTATTCTACATTACTTGTGATTTGACCCCGATCAAGCCGCCGCATCCCGTTGGCATCCACACTGCCGATGGAATTCGCCACCCGCAACTTCCGCAAAACCGACATGGAGTATCGAGCCATGGCAAATATCATCATTCTTGGTGCCGGTCTGGGCGGTATGTCCGCCGCTTATGAAATCCGCGAAACCGTCGGCAACGATCATTCGATTACCGTTGTCGGCGAGGGCCCACAGTTCAACTTCACCCCGTCCAATCCGTGGGTGGCGGTCGGATGGCGCGGACAAAACGATATCCGCGTGGATGTCGCCGCGCCACTGTCCAGACGCAACATCCGGTTTGTCGACGCCACGGCAACGAAGGTGTTGCCAGTGGACAATCAAATTGAACTCGATGACGGACGCAAACTCGCATACGATTTTCTGGTGATCGCGACTGGACCGCGTCTGGCGTTTGAGCGAGTGCCGGGTACGGGTCCGGATGGCTTTGCGCAATCGGTATGCACCGGTCCCCATGCGCATCAAGCCTGGTTGGCGTATCAGGAGTTTCTGAAGAATCCGGGTCCCGTCGTGATTGGCGCGGCGCAAGGTGCGAGTTGCTTCGGCCCCGCGTATGAGTTCGCCATGATCGTGGATACGGATCTGCGTCGGCGCAAGCTGCGCGACCGCGTACCCATGACCTACGTCACGTCGGAACCGTATATTGGCCACATGGGTCTGGGTGGCATTGGCGACTCCAAGGGATTGCTCGAATCGGAAATGCGCCAACGTCACATCAAGTGGATCACCAATGCGCGCGTGACATCGGTTGAACGCGACAAGATGCACGTCGAACAACTCGATGAACATGGCAAACTGCAACAAGAACACACCCTGCCCTTTGTTTTTTCGATGCTGTTGCCTTCATTTGCCGGTGTTGATGCGGTCCACGGCATCGAAGGGCTGGTGAATCCCGGCGGCTTCGTGCTGATCGACGAATTCCAGCGCAATCCGACTTTCCCCAATATTTACGCGGCCGGCGTGTGCGTGGCAATCCCACCCGTCGAGGTGACGCCGGTGCCGACTGGCGCGCCAAAGACCGGCCTGATGATCGAATCGATGGTCACTGCCATTGCACACAACCTGCGCGACACCATTGCCTGCAAACCGGTATGTGCGCGTGCAACCTGGAATGCGCTGTGTCTGGCCGACATGGGCGATCGTGGTTTTGCCTTCATCGCGCTGCCACAAATTCCACCGCGCAACGTGACCAAGTCCATGACCGGCAAATGGGTGCATCTGGCAAAGGTTGCCTTTGAAAAATATTTCCTGCGCAAGATGCGCAAGGGCAAGGCGGACCCGGCCTACGAGAAATACATCATGAAAGCGTTTGGCATTGAACGCCTGAAACCGGAAGTCAAATCCAGTTGAGATGTATTGCACGGATTGTTCACAGCGAGGTTCATCAGATGAACTGGAAAGACAAAACTGATCGCTACAACGTACTTTCCATCAGCGCGCATTGGCTAACCCTGGCGCTGCTGATTGCCGTGTACGCACTGATCGAGCTGCGTGGAATATTCCCCAAGGGCACGGCCACCCACGACGCGATGAAGATGTGGCACTTCATGCTGGGTTTGACCGTGCTCGGCGTGGTGGCTGTGCGGCTGATGTTGCGCCAGATATTCCCCGAACCACCCATCACGCCGCCGCCGCCTGCCTGGCAAATGTTTCTGGCCAAGACCACGTATCTGGCGCTTTATGCGTTCCTGATCGCGATGCCGATCCTGGGCTGGCTCACCTTGAGTGCCAAGGGGCGCGTGATCCCTTTGTTCGGGCTTG
>DASSXQ010000056.1:0-15187 GCA_035703725.1 Rudaea sp. | reverse complement strand
CTGGCCGTGCTGATCGCCTTGTTCCTGTATGATCGTTTGACCATGGTGCCGCGCGCCGTGCTGGTCTTTTATCCAGCCATATTGTCGGTATTTTTGGGTCTGCCTCGTTTGGCCTACCGCTACTGGAAAGACAGTCGCATCGATCTGGTCAGCAATCTGCCGGCGCGCCGTGTGCTGGTGCTTGGTGCGGGGCGCGCCGGCGAAGCGCTGCTGCGCGAACTCGCCCACGAGAACCGTTATCGTCCGGTTGGCGTGCTCGATGACAATGCGGCATTGCGCGGCGCAAAGGTGCATGGCGTACCGGTGCTTGGCTCGTTTGAACGTCTGCCGGATCTGGCTGCGCAGGTTGCCGCAGAAATGCTTTTGATTGCCATGCCATCGGCAAACAACGCGCAAATGCGCCGGGTTGTTGAACTGTGCGAGACGACCGGAATTCCATTCCGTACCGTGCCACGTTTGCAGGATGTCGTGGCCGGGCGCATGAACTTCAACGAGCTCAAGGAAGTTGCGATCGAAGATCTGCTCGGGCGCGAACCGGTACAACTGGATTGGACTGCCATTCGCACCGGTCTTTCGGGCAAGCGTGTTCTGGTTACCGGCGGTGGCGGTTCGATCGGCGCCGAATTATGTCGCCAGGTTGCGCGCCTTGGCGTCGAATCGCTGACAATCCTCGAGCTGTCCGAATTCAATTTGTATAAAATTGAACAAGAATTGAAGCAGGAATTTCCCGAACTGTTGATCGATGCCGCGCTCGGCGATTGCGGCGACAGTGCCGTTTGCGAACATGTTTTTGCGCGCACTCGTCCGCAGATTGTGCTGCACGCAGCCGCATTCAAACATGTGCCGTTGTTGCAGAATCAGGTACGCGAAGCATTTCGCAACAATGTGTTGGGTACCCGTTGCGTTGCACTGGCGGCGGACCGATTCAGCGTTGATTGCTTCGTGTTGATTTCCAGCGACAAGGCGGTCAATCCAACCAGCGTCATGGGCGCTTCCAAACGCGTTGCCGAAATCTTTTGCCAGAATTTCGCGGCCGTTTCAAAAACGAGTTTCATCACCGTGCGTTTCGGCAATGTACTGGATTCGGCGGGAAGCGTGGTTCCGCTGTTTCGCGAACAGATCCGCAACGGCGGACCGGTAACCGTGACTCATCCCGAAATCACCCGCTATTTCATGACCATTCCGGAAGCGTGTCAGTTGATCCTTCAGGCCGGCGTGCTCGGCAAGGGCGGAGAAATCTTTGCGCTGGACATGGGCGAGCCCATCAAGATCAGCTATCTTGCCGAGCAGATGATTCGCCTGGCCAATAAGGTGCCGGACAAGGATATCCAGGTCATTTATACGGGTTTGCGTCCCGGCGAAAAATTGTTTGAGGAATTGTTTCACCCCCAGGAAAATTATCAGGGCACCACGCACGCCAAGATTTTTCTGGCCAAGCCGCGCAGCATGTCGTGGGAATTGTTGAACACTCAGTTGGATCAATCTGCAATTGCCGTGCGCAATTTTGAAGAAAGCAAGTTGTACGATTGTCTGGGCAGGTTGTTGCCGGAATTTTCCTGGCGCGAGGACACTGGTGATTCGGATGTGGTTCCGATTGTGCGCAATCAGGCTTGATCAAAGCGCATTCGGTCGGCATCGCCGGTTGCCGGCAAGGCGGTACAGGAGACATGGTTGATTTGTTTGTTCGGCGCAACCACGTCGTTCGATCTTGTTCGATGCAGGATCCGATTCGTCACCGCGCGATTCGGATCGTGAAATTTCCCGTGCGATTCTCAACATGGAGTTGGCATGACACAAGCGCTACGTAAAGTGGTTTTTCCGGTTGCAGGTTTGGGTACACGCTTCTTGCCCGCAACCAAGGTTGTGGCCAAGGAAATGCTTCCGGTCCTGGACAAACCGCTCATTCAATACGCCGTCGACGAAGCAGTGGACGCAGGCGCCGACACGCTCATTTTCGTGACCAATCGGTACAAGCATGCAATTGCCGACTATTTCGACAGCGCTTACGAACTCGAAGCGAAGCTTGAACGTGCAGGAAAAAATGAACTTCTCGCGCTGGTGCGCAATGTCTTGCCGGCGCACGTGCGCTGCGTATTTGTTACCCAAGCCGAGGCGCTGGGTCTGGGACATGCGGTGTTGTGTGCGAAGCCGGTAATTGGCGACGAACCATTCGGCGTGATCCTCCCGGACGATCTGATCTGGAATTCCGGCAAGAGTGCATTGCGGCAGATGGCGGAATTCGCGCTTGAGAACGATGCCGGTGCCATTGCCGTGGAAGAAGTACCTCATGAGGCGACAGGAAAATACGGAATTGTCGATGCCGAACCCAGCCAGGGGCGCGCGGCATTGATCCGGCACATGGTCGAGAAACCAAAACCCGAGGACGCACCATCAAATCTCGGCGTAGTTGGCCGCTATGTATTGCCGAGCAGCATTTTCAACTTGCTCGAGACAACCCGGCCGGGTGCCGGTGGAGAAATCCAGTTGACCGATGCCATCGCCGCGTTGCTCCGGCAGCACAACGTACACGCCTATCGCTTCGAAGGCACGCGCTTCGATTGCGGCAGCAAGGCGGGGCTGGTCAAGGCCACGCTGCATTTTGCGATGCGTGATGCGGAGTTGGCCGCAGTGGTGCGAGAGTTTGCGGCAGCAGGCCTGGGCGCCGGGGACTGAAGGCTGCAGATGCCTTCGACCGACGGCGTTTTGCGGAATGGGTTCGAGTTATTGGAATTTCCGGGAGAATGGCGGATGCACGCTTGCCGCGAAATCATCGGTTGGTGCCGAATCTTGTACCCTTGTCGCTCGGGCTGGACGATTTGCATGTATTGATTTCCATGTACAACCGATGCTGCGCATCGACATGATTGCGCAGTCGTTGTCACCAGCAGTGCGCGATCGCCAAACCAAACTTGCTCGGAGAAACACGATGCGTCAGTTTTTGTTCGTCCTGGCAACGGTGTTGGTTTGTGGTTGCCAGTCATTGCCGATTGGGCGTGCGTCTGTTGCGTCCACAGATGCGCTGGCGCGTCTGGATGGCGTGCTTGCCGGGCAATACGATAACCACGAGCAAGTACGACAGGTTGCCGTCAAGGTTCAGGCCGGCAATGTAATCGCGGTTCCCCACATGCGTGAAGAATGGCGCGCGTTGTCGCGCAACCACGGCGGTAGTTTATGGCTGTGGCGTCTGCAAACACTTGATTCATCCAATGCTGCCGATGCGGTTTGGCTTTATCTGATCAGCAGCGCAAAAGATGGCAGTGGCGTGGTGTTGACGCCATATCGCGCCATTGATCCCAATGCGGCAAATACGGCTTTTGCCGACACTCAAGGCAAATTCAAATTTGTCGCCGAGCAATGGGCGGAACTTGCCCCATGTGCCTTGAGCGGAACATGGAAAGGGTCGCAATTCAGCGCGAGTGCGAATATCTCCGCGTGCAGCGCGTTGTTGCCGGGTCTGGGGAAATCGGCCGGATTGCTGCCATTGCAGTTCGCGCTCACCAGCGAGGTACTGCACTCCGTCACGTTTGCCGACCAGGCGCGTGGTGCCGATGCCGGCATCGATGCCAGGCGTGTACGCTGGTTTGACGGCTGGGCAGCCATCAACGGGGGAGGGCCGAAAGCCAAGTCCGGCAATCAGGACTGGCACGTGCAGAAGGATTTGCATCTTGCCAGCGAAGGCGGGCGGCTCAAGCTGCGTTGGCGCGACGGCTCGGCCAGCGGTTATTCGCTGGCACTGGCGCGCACCACATACGCGCAACGAAACTTGAGTGTGCTTCAACTCGATGTCATCGACGACGCGACTGGTCAGGTTCTCGACTATGTCTGGACCGATCCCCACGCGAACGCCATCGGCTTCAACCTCGGCTGGCTGCAAGTGGGCTTGACGTCGGACAAGGCAACTGCGGAAACGCGGAACTGATTGCCACGTCGCTGGAATCGGACCGGGTGATTGTGGTCGCAAACCTGAATCGCTCACGCCGACTCGGGCCGTTTGCGGAACGTGCCATTGCAGCCGCTGCCAATGATGCAGCGGATCGATTTTCAGGGTGAAGGCCGGGTTTGTGTGTCGCTGCGAATCGGATGTTCCTGCTTCAGTGCGTTGATGCGTTGAACGACCGCCGGCTGCAAGCTGCGCAGACCCCAGTGGCGCCCTTCAGCCAGTGCGTCATCGACAGGTTTGCCCTGAATTATGGCGGCACGCAGTGCAATCATGGCACCGACGCGATTGCTGCTCGCGCAATGTACAAGCGTCAGCTTGTCGCCGGCATCCGCGAGCAACTGATCGAATTTGATCACGTTATCGCGGCTCATGTCGTGCATGCCGCGAATTGGCAATTGGTGGAATCCAATTCCTGCGTTGCGCATGGCTTGCGCTTCATCGAAGTGGGGCGTCTCCTCATCGGCACGCAGGTCAATCACTTCCTGGACACCGGCTTTTTTCAATTCGGCGACGTCATCCGCATGTACGGCACCGGACGCGACGCGGTGCGGGGCAGGGAAGCTCACGTTGGACAGATTGGCCAACGCGGTTTGCGTCGGTGTGGCTGCGCTGGCGCTGGCCAACGTGCAAATCGCCATCAGGAAGAGCGCAATTCGGATCATGTGGTTACCTCATTGCCGCAACAGCGGCGGAAAATTGTTCCCTATCCTAGCAACAATCACGGCAACGCAGGTCAAGGCACACAACATCCCCGATCTGGCGGACTTGATCGCGAGAACCGAACCTGGCGCAAGCCCGACGAGCAGACTTTTTGCAATGGGGGCCACGGATTTGCCATACACGCGCGCGGCACCACAAGCGATGGCTGGTGCAACGAATTGGGTTCGTTGGGACGTTTGAAAATTGACGTGGCGTAGCACCGGCAGCGCAGATGGCGCATTTTGAAGGATGCCGAATAATCGATGCCGTTATTTGCCAGGAAGTGACTTCCGGCAATACGTGATTTGCACTATACATTGCCAATTGCAATCGCCTGCCGCATCATGACAGCTTATGGAACAGAGCCTGCAAGACACCTACGCGCCGCATAATGCCTGTTTTGGTTGTGGTCCTGCCAACGAGCATGGCTTGCGCATCAAGAGCTTTCCTCGAGGCGATGAAGTCGTTGCCGAGTTCACGCCGCAGCGCCATCACGAAGCGTTTCCCGGTGTGCTCAACGGCGGCATCATTGGCACGCTGCTCGATTGTCATTGCAATTGGACCGCCGCCTGGCATCTGATGAACCGGCACGGCAGTGCCACGCCGCCGTGCACGGTGACGATGGAATATGCGATCAAGTTGCGTCGTCCAACGCCAACCGATCAGACTTTGCGCCTGGTGGCACGTGTGCTGGAGTCAACCGACGATGTTGTCACTGTCGAAGGCGAACTTTACGCTGGCGACAAGGTGTGCGATCGCTGTACCGGCAAGTTCATGGCAGTGAAGCAAGGACATCCGGCTTACCATCGCTGGTAAGCCAATTGCTGACGCAACAATGTCAGGCGCGTCGTGGTCTGGTCACAGCTATCAAGTCGCGCGCGTTTGGATAAAATGAACAGGCACTTTCGCCACTGTGCTGAAGATAGCATTGGCCCATTCCCCGTTTCGGATTGAGGATGTTTTTGCGCCATGAGCAAAACCAAACTGATTTATTTCGATGCTCCAGTGAGTCGCGGCGAAGAATGTCGCCTGGCCTTGCACTTGGCGGGTATCGACTTCGAGGATGTGCGCTTGACGCACGCCGACTGGCCGCAGATGAAGTCGCAAACACCGTATGGCGCGTTGCCCGTTCTTGAATTGCCGGGGCATGCCCCGCTGGCGCAAACCAACGCCATACTGGTCTTGATTGGCCGACGCCACGGGTTGCATCCGACTGATGATTTCGACGCGGCGCGTCACGAAGGCATGATGCAGCATGTCGAAGATCTGCGTGCCGTCGTGGGGCCGACCATCCGCATGTCCGATGCCGACAAGAAGACGACGCGTGAAGCGCTGGTCGCGGGATTCCTGCCGGCATGGGCCGACGCCGCCGAACGCAACATCACTGCGACTCCGTTTTTTGGTGGTGCGAAAATCAGTGTGGTTGACCTCAAACTCTACAAAATCGTGGATTGGTTCATCGGCGGCAAAGTCGATCACATTCCGGCAACGATCTTTGCCGGCTACCCGAAGTTGATCGGCGTGTACGATGCCGTGCGCAGCCATGCCGCGGTCAAGGCCTGGTACGCAAAATCGTGAGATGTCGAATCCGGGCCCGCGGTGCGCCCATCTGAATTTGCCAAAGGAATCGATCAGACGCGTCCGATTACTGGAATCAATGCGCCGGTTACCGCCGTTGCCTGATCCGAAAGCAGAAATACGATCACGTCGGCGAGCTGCTGTGGTTTGACCCAACTGTCAAAGTTCGCCTTGGGCATGTCGGTGCGATTGGGCGGGGTGTCGAGGATGCTTGGCAGCACGGCATTGACGGTGATGTCGCGGCTTTTGAGTTCTTCGGCAAGCGCCTCGGTGAATCGCATCACGCCGGACTTGGATGCGGCATACGCTCCCATGCCAGCGCCCGACTTGAGTGCTGCATTGGCACCGATATTGATGATGCGACCGCCTGCCTGCATGTGTTCCAACGCGGCTTGACTGGCTGCGACTGCGGTGCGCAGGTTGACCCGATACATCAAATCCCATGTGTCGAGATTGCCGCCAGTCACGGTTTCATAGCGGAATGTGCCGGCAATGTTGACAAGCGCATCGAGTCCGCCGAGTGCTTGAACGGCTTGCGCCATCGCATTTTTTGCCGCTTGCGCATCGGCCAGATCGACACCGCCGATACATAGGGCCTGCGCCATGGACGATGTTGGGGGTTCGGTGCGATCCATTGCTGCGACACGCGCACCGGCGTCCAGTACCGCGCGCACCGTTGCCGCACCCAATGTACCGAATCCTCCGGTAACCACGATGCGCCGATTGTCCAGTTGCATGATTGCCTCCGCTTAGGGTGCCAATGGGCAAGCATAGGCCAGCAAGGGTCCATCAAGCCAGCCCGATGCGGGAATTGCGATCGGTCGCAGTTGTCGTTCGTGGTAACGAAACGTTTGCTCCATTCGGCGCTGCGATCAACTTGCAGTGTCTTGCAGGCTCGGGGCAAGCGCACCCGGCTCGCCGCGCGAGATCACCACGGCACCGGCCAGATCGCCGGTTATATTGAGCGTGGTGCGGCACATGTCCAGTACACGATCAACGCCGAGAATCAAACCGATTCCTTCAGGAGGGATCCCGAACATGCCCAGAATCATGGTAATCACCGGAAGCGAACCCCCGGGCACGCCTGCAGTGCCGATCCCGCCGAGTATACAGATGAACAACACCAGCACTTGCTGCGCAAATCCCAGATCGATCCCGAATACCTGGGCCAGAAACAAAACGGTAACGCCCTCGTAGAGCGCCGTGCCATTCATGTTTGCGGTCGCGCCGAGAGTGCACACAAATCGACTGACCTGACGCGGCACGCCAAGATTTTCTTCGGCGGCGCGCAATGTCGTGGGCAAAGTTGCGCTACTGGATGACGTTGAAAACGCGGTCAACATGGCGGTCTGGATATCGCGGAAAAAGCGCAGCGGACTCATGCCGCCAATGAATCGCACGAACAACGGCAACACAACAAATGTCTGCAACGCCAGCGCCAGCAATACCACGCCGACGAAGCGGCCCAATTGCAGCAGCACGTCGTAACCCAGCTTGGCGGTCAGGTTGAACAGCAGGGCAGCCACGGCATACGGTGCCAGTTGAATGACCCAGTCGATCAGTTTCAGACTGATTTCATACAGACCCTGAACAGTGCCGACGAACGTGCGCGTGGCATCCGTGCGCAACACGGCTGCGGCGATGCCAACCATCAGCGAGAAGAACATCAGGCCGATCAAGTTGCCGCTGGCCGCGGCCTGCACCGGATTGCGCGGCACGATGCCCAACAGAAGTTCGCGTACCGACAGTGCATTGTGACTGCCGGCAATACTGGCAGCGCGATCGCTCGCCTGGGCCAGCAACGATTGGCCCACTTCCGGCGGCAAGCCACGCCCCGGTTGCAGCAGATTGGTGAGGACCAAACCGATGGTGACGGCAATGCCGGTGACCACAAGGATCCACAACAAGGTCTTGCCGCCAATACGACCCAACGAACGCGGGTCGCCAATCTCGACGACGCCAAGCACCAATGCCGAGAACACCAACGGCACCACCAGCATGAACAACAGGCGCAGAAACAAGTCGCCAATGGGTTGGGTGACGTAGTCGATCAAAATCGTCAGCCATGTCGCATCTGCGGCAAGCGCCCAACATGCCATGCCGCCGACCAGGCCGACGACAAATCCAATTGCCATTTTTGTGTGCAGTGCCAGCTTCATGCGCTGACCTGCGTGCGGGTTGCAAATCTGTCGCGTGCGATTGCCATCTATCCGATTCCCCATTTTGCAAATCGCAGTTTACATGCAGGCGCTGGAGAATCCGCGCATTTTCCTCGTAGCGGTTTGCGCAGGGTGGACGGTTTGCGTCGAACCCGTTGCGTCGATTTTGCTGCGCCTGCGCAGCCGCGGAAGCTGCGCGAGACCAAAAAGGCGATCTCTTCACCGGGCTAATAATCGACCAGCTTCACGCAGCAGGGCAAGATCCAAAACCGCGCCCTTCCGCCTGCGGCACCTTCCCACGCCGTGCGGGGGGAAGGAAGTAGCGAACGCTCCCCGGTCTTCGGGATGAGGAGAAAAGATGGTCCCCGACGGAAAAAAATGGCCTATCGTCTCAGTCGCGATTCGGAGCGCCAAGCGGGAAGTAGTTGCGATAAGGTCTTGCCTCGTCCACGGCACGAGCCACGGATGTGTGCGCCAGCAGGCGAGCGCGGTACGCTCGGAGCGTGGCGTATGCACGCGGAACTTCATGGGCCCAGTCGGCGTAGAAAAGCGACGGCGCTGCAGCGCAATCGGCCAAGGTAAACGTTTCGCCCGCGGCCCAGACACGTCCTTTCAAGTGATCGTCGAGCCACGCGTATATGCTGTCGAGCAAGGCACGCGCCTGCTTCACGCCGTACGCATCCCGATCAGGCTCGGGGCGCAGCGTGTCAAGCACGATTTTCTGCATCGGAGTCATGACGTAGTTGTCGAATACGCGATCCAGCATGCGCGCTTCGATGCCGGCATCACCTTGCTCGATCAAACACGTCGGACCGGGATAGTGCTGTTGAAGATACTCGATGATCGTGGTGCTCTCGATTATTCTGCGGCTCGAATCCACCAGCACCGGGAAGCGCTTTAGCGGCCACAAGGAACTCAGTTCAGCATTTGCCGAAGCGTCTTCAAGGTTTCGGAATTCGAATGGGGTCAAATTTTCGTACAGCGCGATCAATACCTTCTGGCTGTAGGACGAAAATGGGTGAGCGTACAGCTTCATCGGGTTGGTCTCCTGGCTTGCCGTTTCGTATCGGATTATCGACGCAGGATATTCGGCTCGATATTGTGCGGCAAATTGGCTTGCCCTATTGCTGCCATTTCCTCGTGGATCCAGTTGATGGAGCTGGCCCGGTTCGTCTGGACAGATATTCGGACTTGCCAAGTGATCTTTCTACTTCGTTCTTGCCTGTTCGGCGATGCGCACCTGCGCACACTGCTGACCCAGGGTGCGTGCAGCAGTCTGCAGCGGGCCAGGGCGACCCGTGTGGAAAAACCCGTCAGATGGCTTGTCGGATGCCGTTTGGCAAAGTGCTGGTAGCCATCGCCAACAAACATGCTCGACAACGATGGGCCATGCCGGCACACAACGAAGACTACGATGCCGATGCCTGGCTCAAGCATCCAATGTGCAGCGCGCCGCAAGCAAACATGCCAAGGCCGTTGCCATGGCATAACCCGGCTCCACGCCAGCGCGAAGCGGCAACAAAGGGTCAGACCCGCCCGGCGAGAACCTGACCAACAATTCGGACGTCCAAACGTGTTTTGGCTGGTCCCCGAAACACCAGCGAAACCGATGAACGAACGAGGTCCCCGGGCGCGTCTCATACATTGGTCCGCATCAGCACCATCGATGCAACAAGCCCGTCCAGAGATATGCAGTCTGACAACTTTCAACACTGCAAGCACTGACAGCCGTCCGCTTGGGGACCGGCGAGGCATGCAAAGGACAACGTCGACAAACAAGCAACCACGCGGCTAGCTTGGCCACGAGCGCTGCCGCGTTTGCGCGAGGCCTTGCCTAGAACCCGGCGCACCTCTGACTACTGCGAGCGAGCCCAGACAAGTGCCACGATCGCACCCCCAAGACACATACCTGTGCCGATGAGATGCACGAAATCCACCGCTCGAATGTTGGCGAGGCTCGGGCGAGCGAGCATGCTGAAAAGGCTTAGTAGACCAAAGGTGGCGAGAACGAAGACGACTCGAAGAGATTCGCGGCGTGAACGCATTGATTATCACCTCTCAAACGTTGTGGACGAGGAGTCGGAACGTTACATGGCGGCCTGACGCTTGAGCCAATCGGCGGCTGCCGCGGTGAGCATGATAGTAGCGCAACCGACCCGCAGCCGTCCGCTTGATCGAATCGTTAGCCCGCAACACGAGGTGGAGCATTGCGAAAACAGGGCCATGGCATGAACACATTTGCCACGCAGACAGTCAAGAAGGAAAGAAAAAATGCCCAGACGCCAAGCGGAAATCCTGTGCCTTGACCGCGCCAAGCGATTGCGAACGCAACAAAGGCGCCGAGAGCAACGACCAGGAGCAAGTTCGTAGCGAAAGCGAGCAAGACGAACCAAATTTCAGGTCAAAAATAGTAAGCCGCCAGTGCAGTTGCGAACGGGAGAATAATGACAAGCCCGCCGGATTGGTGGCTTCGGATTGCAAGTTTGGGGATTGCGATGAAGCACATTGCAAAGCAAAGCCAGTTCGGAAGTCAGATAAACTTTTTCATGCGGGCTAACGCTTGAGGTAACCGGCGCGAGCCCGCGTAGCGGGATGGCGGTCGGCTGCAGCGATTTGTTGGGCACCAGCGCCCACTTGCGCAAGAACGAATGCCACGCGCTCCTGAACCGAAACGTTGGGCAGAACACACGCTTCATACCCTGATTGAAGATACGCGGCAATTGTTGGCACATGGGATTTGGCCGCCCTGTCGAAGCTATGTGTGCGTTCGTGATCGCGCACGTAAATCTCGGGCCACGGTTCTGCCACGAATACCGTGCTGGCATAACGGCACCGTGCTGCTGCTTGGCAATTCGGCTCGCTTGGCTCCAAGAACCGGAGCCATTCAGGAATGCCGCGATCAAAGAACACCGGTGCTTGGAGGGATTTGGCTGCTTCATGGTCTTGGACGCTATGAGCAAGAACTGCTTCCATGAATGCAGCGCGATCCGTTGCAGGGAGGATTTTGCCGTTGCGCTCCAATTGTTCGCGCATGAAAGCGAGCGCTGCTTCTGGAACGGTAGAATATCCAAGCTCGTCCAGCGCAGCGATGAGTGTCGATTTGCCAGCTCCAGACGCGCCGGTGATGACGTAAAAATGTTGGCTACTCATGATGCGGATTCTGGTGCGCAACGCCCGAGGTAACCGGCACAAAGTCCGCGTAGCGGGATTCCTGTCTGGTTGACCGTGTTGTTATGTATCATGCTCGCGGCGGGACAAGCGCCTTACGCCTGAGGATTGCGCGGTACTCTGGCGTGCCTTTGATGCGGTGATACTCCTGCTCAACAATGTTGCGATCTGCGGTTTCGAGGCGGCGAGCGATTGCAGCGCATACAAAGGCGCGATTGTCGCCGTACTTGGCGATCCCGAAGCAAATGCCGCCCGGCTTTTGCGACCAGAACGCCTGCCACGCATAGTGGTGCCAGCCTTTGCGGATGTTGTGCTTGAGCTGGACGCCGACTATGCCAGACGTGTTGCGCTTGGTCATGCGGTTTCTGGTTGGAATAGGAGGCGGCAGACCGGGCTTGATACTTTTGAGCCACTCGGCAGCTGCTCGTTCGGCCGCAGCCCACGTTTTGTACTCGGCGAGACCGAAGTGTTGTGCATGCACCTCACGACCGCGCATGATTCTTGCGGTGACACACTTGGAAGCCGTGTTACGCGTGAAGTTCGCAGTCTTTCGCATTGCAGAATGTCCCCGTCATGATGCATAACGCTTGAGCCAAGCGGCGGCTGCCGCGTGAGCATGATAGTAGCTCAACCGATCCGCAGTCGCTTGCCATGCAAACTAGCACCAAATCCGTTTCGATTGATTCGTGTTCTGAATCGTCTTGCACTGCCACCACCGTTGCCATCGATTTGGCCAAGGATGTTTTCGAACTTGCGTTTGCCGATGCGGCAGGTCGCGTCGTCGCATGGCAACGACTCAAGCGCGCTGCGTTTGCTGCTTTCGTGGAGCCGTCCGCGCCGGGCCAATGCGCTCGGGGGTTGGCGGGGGAGTCCATACACGAATTGTTGGACCACAGCTACACGCTGGATAGTTCAAGAATCTCTTGACCCATCAGCAGGCAGTCACCGCCAACAGGGTAATAGAGGAACCTCATGCGGTAATTGCCTTTGTAGACGAATCCCATCACTTCCAGAACCAAGAATCGCTGCTTCTTGTTGGCTGGATTGACAATGGAAGGCAGCGCCTTGGCGTGCTCAGCAACCTCTGCTCGATTGTCACCGTCACTGTGGAACGCCAAAAGCTTTTCGGCTTGCGCAAGCGCGTCCACTTCACACTTGAGTGGTGAAGCGAAGCAGGGCACCGATAAGAGCATAGACAGCAGGGCTAGGGCTTTGATCTTCATGGCGTCCAAGATGTTGGTTCTGTGGTCTAACGCTCGAGGCACCCGGCGCAAAGACCGCGCAGCGGGATTTTCGTCCGGTTGACCGAGTTGTTATGCGTCACCGCTGTGGCACCAACTTGACCTGCAAGTCGCAACCGACCGCCTGCGCGTACCGTTGAAGTGTAGCAACGGAAGGGGCGTGCTTTTTGCCGGCGGACTCAAGCCTGGAAATAGCGCTCTTGGTAGTGCCCATGCGCTCCGCAACGGCGTCTTGAGTGAGACCTGCCCGCGGCCGGGCCAATGCGCTCGGGGGTTGGCGGGGGAGTCCATACACGAATTGTCAGGCATCACGCTTGGAGCCATCCTCGGCAGCTTTCTTTGCCAAGACCTCCTTGTTGCCGAGAGCCATTCCAAGTGCAACACCGATCGCAATGCCTGGGCCAATGCCAAGCGCAAAATTTCCAGTAGCAACGCCAAGTCCGGCACCAATCGCGACACCAAGCGCAATGCCGGTGCCAAGGAATTTTCCGCGGATCGCTTTCTCTTGGTCTTCAGTCACGATGATCTCTCTTGATGCCTAACGCCCATGGTTCAGCGGCGGGCCGGCGAAGTGGAACCGTCCGCTGGAACCGTTGGTTGGGCCTTCTTTCTCGCATGGCGCACACGATTTCTCAGTGACTCAATGTTTGGATATTCTGGGTGTCGATGAAGCATCCGATGGCAGTTTGAACAAACTACTGCAAGATCGGCCAAGGATGCAATGCGACCGCCTTCAGGGGACTCGGCCAACGAGATTTTGTGGTGAGCTTCAGCGAATCCAGCCCCAATAGGTCCGTAGTTTTCGAGAAAATCAAAACCACACACTTCGCACGGGAGGCGACCGTTGTGACGCGCCATGCGATCTTTCTTGAGCGCGGCAACAAGCGCCGAGCTCCTTTCAAGCCGCGTGTGCGCAGCCAATCGGCGTTCTCCTTCCCGGGCCTCTTTCTTGACCGAGGCGGTCAGCGACCAGGCGCGCGGCTTCTTTGCCTGCCGCAGAAGGAATGCGGGCGTCTTGCAGAGCACGTAGGGCCGAATGTGACCCTCTGCTATGTATTCTTCTGACGAGAGAAGTTGCAGGTCTTGCGGTGTGGATCGCGGGACGTGCCACAACGGGCCGATGGCGTAATGAGTTCCGCGCACAGTCACATTTATAGAGCGGACGACGCTCCATCCTATGAGAATGGAACAATCTCTGGAGTCAGCGAAAACGATTGGCAACTCACGGACGTGGCCCTGCGCATCGGCGAGCAGTGTTGCTGCCGTAACCCAACGCTTTGACTCATGTAGTAGCGTCTCGGACTGCGAAGCCTCCAAGAGGTGCTCCGGTGTCGCGATGGTATATACGCACGCTTCATGAAGCCGCACGTTCATGGTTTGAATATCCTCTTGATGCCTAACGCTTGAGCCAAGCGGCGGCTGCCGCGATGCGCATGATACTACCGCAACCGACCCGCAGCCGTCCGCTTGAGCGAATAGTTATGCGGCGACGATTTGATTTGTGCCAACTGCGGATGCCCGCCTATAGCCATTAAAGCCTCCAACGAACCCAATCACGACATGTATGAGCATCAACCACCAGAGACTGGCGGTCAACACATATGCGATCGTGAACGCAAATGCTGAAACAGTGCTCGCAATAAACAGCGTGCGGTTCTTGAAGCCATGTGCCGCAGCGTAAGCAAGCGCTGCGATGCAGATCGCGCCGATGGTGCCGGTGTGCGGCACCAGAAACCAGATAAGGAAGCCGCGGTAAAGCAGCTCCCAGCCGCAGCCTGCCAGCAATGCGAAAGGAAGAAACAAGCATAATTCCCGGCGGTTACGCGGGAGAGTTTCGTTGCTCTGCAGCCTGTGTTGGGTCGTTTCGGTTCTCGAACCCTGATTCTTGCGCTGCTTGTAGACTGCGGCGAATACCAGCGCGGCAATGATGACGGCAGCAATAGCAAACCCGACCATGCCACGCGTTGATAGCGGCATATCGAGGCCCAGCAACGTAGCGGGGCGCGCAGCATGTACCCATGCGTAGCACAGTAGCCCCAAGAGCCCAGCAATGATTGCGCTTGACAGAACATAGCGCTTGACGCGATCGGAGTCCGAGCGCGCGCCGCGTCGGCTCTTATACAGCGCGCGGGCTGGCATGACAACAATTAGCAGAATGGCCAAAACGTAGTCAATCATCAAACCTTCCCGTGTTGGTAATAACCTGTACTCGCCGCATAACGCCTGAATTAAGCCGCGCCGCGAAGCGGCGTCGGCTTGAATGGTTAGGCGTGTGATCGAGACTGCACAAGGCAGCCCCAGCCGTCGTAGTCCAAGCCGTAAAGCTCACCGAGGCAAGCCATAAACCCAGAGACCGAAAGAATCTCGTTTTGCTGGATAGGCATATTTACAACAACCAGGAC
>DASSXQ010000253.1:0-10819 GCA_035703725.1 Rudaea sp. | reverse complement strand
AGCAGCGATGAAATCGCCGAGGTCATGGGCTGCTCGGCGGTGACGGTCAAACGCGGCTGGCGCACCGCGCGCGCGTGGTTGCGCGAACAACTGGAATCAGGTCGCAACGAATCGGATCAAGGCAGATGAGCGGGAAAACGCTCGGCAATGACGAATCGGTGCGTCGGCAGCGGCTTGCGCTGGAGTGGTTCGAGCGCAGTCTGGAGCAACCCGAGGCCGAGCGCGAGTCCTGGCTCAACGACCATTGCACGGAGTCCGACATTCGCGATCGGGTCGTTCGTCTGCAGGCGGCCGATTTCGGGGCAGGCGATTTTCTCGACTCGCCGCATGAGTTCGTCGCGCGTGGTGCGGTGCCGTCGGGCAGTCGCATCGGTCGATACCGCATTGATCGCCTGATCGCCGAAGGCGGCATGGGCAGTGTGTATCTGGCTCATCGCGATGACGGCGTTTACCAACAGCAGGTAGCGATCAAGTTTTTGCATCCATTGCTGCGTGACGCCGAAGCAAATCGGCGTTTTGCTGCCGAACGCCAGATTCTGGCCCAATTGCAACACCCCAATATCGCACAGATGTTCGATGCCGGTGCTGCCGACGATGGCGCGGCTTACGTCGTCATGGAATATGTCGACGGTGTGCGCATCACCCAATATTGTCATCAGCACCGTGTGGGCTTGCGCCAGCGTTTGGAACTGTTTCGCCAGGTGTGTTCCGCCGTGGCCGCCGCGCATCGTGCGCTGATCGTGCATCGCGATCTCAAGCCCGCCAACATTCTCGTCACCGGCGATGGTCGGCCGATGCTGCTTGATTTCGGCATTGCCAAAATCCTGGAATCCGAAAACGACGGCAAAGAGCGTGTCACCACCTTGATGGCGCTGACGCCGGCGTATGCAAGTCCGGAACAAATTCTGGGGCAGCCCATCACCACCTCCAGTGACATCTATTCTCTGGGCGTGCTGCTGTATGAACTGCTGTGCGGCACGCGCCCGTACGAACTGGATCGGCTCACCCCCGGCCAGGCCGAGCAGATGGTATGCAATACCGTGCCGCCGATGCCGAGCCAGGTTGCCCTGCGCAAGGATGCGCAAGCGCCATTCCCCAGCGCACCGCGTTTGCTGCGCGGGGACCTGGATGTGATCACGATGAAGGCGTTGCGCAAGGAACCCGAGCGGCGCTATGGCTCGGCGCAGGAATTGTCCGAAGATGTGCATCGTTACTTGCGCGGCTTGCCCATTCAGGCGCGTGCCGACAGCCTGCGTTACCGGATCGCCAAGTTCACCCAGCGCAATCGTTGGGGAGTGGTTGCCGCGGCCGTAATTTTGCTGTCGTTGATCGGCGGCATATTGACCACAAGCTGGCAGGCGCATCGCGCCCAACAGCAAGCTGTCCGTGCCGAGGCGCAACAGGCGCGTGCCGAGCACATCAATGAATTTTTCAAAAAGGTATTGATGTCGCCCAGTTCCCAATGGTTGTCCAGCCTGGGCAAGGGCGCGGACGTCAGCATGGCCGAAGTGCTGGACGTTGCCAGTCAACGCGCGGATACGGAACTTGCGCAATACCCGGATGTGCAGGCCGATGTGCTGGATACCTTGAGTCAGGCGTTTCAGGGCATGGGAATGTACGACAAGGCGCAGGACAGCGCGGCGCGCGCGCTGCAAGTGGCAAAGCAACGACTGCCTGCCAATGATCGCCTGCGCGTTACTTCACATTATCGTCTGGCTCAGGCATTGCATCTGAAGAATGAATTTGCTCGCAGCGAGCAGGAATATCTGCGCGCAATCGCCCTGGCCAAGAATGCATTGCCCGCCGGCGACGAAATGACGGCATTGATGCATAACGATCTGGCGGTTTTGTACAGTGCGCACGGTCGTTTCGAAGATGCGCAACGTGAATTAACCGTGGCGCTTGCCTTGCAACGTGAACGCATGCAGGGCAAACCATACCCGGCCATTGCCATCGGGCTGGGCAATATCGGTTTCATCGATCTGAGTCAGGGTGATCTGGACGCCGCGCTCAGCAGGTTCAATGAGTCGCTTGGTGTGTTTGCACGTCTGCCGGATCGCGAGTATTCGGAAGTCGCAGGTATTATTTCCAACCGCAGTATGGTGTATTCGATTCGTGGCGAATTTGCCCACGCGCAAGCCGATGCGGCCAAGGCGGTGGAGATTGCCGCGCGCAAGTTGGGACGCTCGCATCCGCGCTATGCAAGGATACTGCTGCGCCATGCGGAAACCATGCTCGACATCGGCAAAATGGATGACGTCGATGCGACCCTGACGCAGGCCGAAAAAATAATGAAGCAGCGGCTTGTTGCAGGGCACAGGTCCTGGGCCACTCTGGCAATTGTTCGGGCGCGTTGGAATATGCAGCAGGCGCATTTTGAGCCCGCAGCCAAGTCGCTGCTTGACGCCAGCCAGATATTGAAATCCCAGCCTGAAACGGCTCCCGGCACTCGACCGGATCGCGATCATGGCAGAGTCCTGGCCCTGCTCGGCGAGGTACGCCTGGCGCAAGACAAACCCGAACAAGCCGCTGAACTCTTGCAACAAGGCGTCAACATCGAGACTGCCTTGTATGGACCGGACGTGTTTGAGGTCCGACAGTTTCGCGATGCCTTGACACGCAGCAGGGATGCCCTCAAGGCGCAGGGCGGACACCAAGCGCGCTGATGCGATCGCCCGTCAGGCCGCTGGCCAGGGAACACTCGAATGCGACCGCTACACGTTAATCAGCGCTTTGTGCTGATACGCCACGTCGCCTGTTTGCGTATCTGTTCTCGAGTCACCTGAAAGGTGATGTGGCGAGCGCTGTCCGCGCGCTTTGCTGCGCACCGTCACAGATCCACAATTCGGAGCAGATCATGTCCAGGTATCTGAAAGCAATCGAAGTCCCCACGCGTGCGGTGATCGGTGCAGTTGTGCTGGCCATCGGTTTGGGCAGTGCCGCTACGGCGCAAGCCCAATGGGTGGTCAAGGGGCCGCCAGCGCCACAACTGGCGGTATTCGACAATGCCATTCATACGATCATGGTCAACCACAACATTACCTCTGCCCAATTGGCCGTTACCTGGCAAGGGCGCTTGGTGCTGGCGCATGGTTACTCGCTCAATCCCGGCTCGGGCGACATCGTCACCGACTACGACTCGACCATGCGCATTGCCAGTGTTTCCAAGCAGATCACCTCGATTCTGATCAATCGCTTGATTCAGGAAGGACGCCTGTCACTCACCAGCACGCTGAGCCAATTCGTCAACCTGACGCCACCGCAAGGTCAAACCGCCGATCCGCGGCTTGCCGGCGTCACCGTGCGCAATCTGCTTGAGCACCTGGCTGGTTTCGGCAACATGAATGGTGGCATCTATGACCCGATGTTCAACGACTTCAACATTGCGTCCTTGCTGGGCGTATCGTTGCCGATCAGTCAGGCAAACGTCATCACCGCAATGAACGGCGTGCCGCTCAACAGCACACCGGGAACCACGTTTCGTTACAGCAATTATGGTTACCTGCTGCTTGGCCGGATCATCGAATCGGTGACCGGCATGAGCTATGCCGATTATGCGGCGTCCGTATTCCGGCCAATCGGCGTGTGGGACATGCACCTGGCGAAATCGGAACTGGCCTATCGCGGACCACGCGAGGTCGCCTATCGTTCCGGCATCAATCGCGCGACGGTAATGAACTCGTCCGGCGCCATGGTTCCGTACGAGTACGGCGCGTTCAATATCGAAAACATGGCCGCTCATGGTGGCTGGGTCATGTCCGCCGTGGAACTGGTGCGAATCCTCGGCAATCTTGACGCGCCCGCTGCGCCGGATGCCATTCTCAATCAGGCATCGATCAATCGGATGTTTTCATTGCCACAGAACTATCCGTTGCCGTATTCACAGGGAGATTCCTACTACGCACATGGCTGGTCGGTGCGCGATTATGGCAACGGCAAACGCAACACCTGGCATGACGGCAGCCTGCCGGGGACCACGTCCTATGTGGTGCGCACCCAATACGGCTGGGATTACGCAGTCATTCTCAACCGCCGCGATGAAACCGGCGCTACCAGTTACTCCGGACAGGTCGATGACGCCATGTGGACTGCCTATGCCCAGGTATCACAATGGCCCACCGGGGATTTGTTTGCGCGCTGGATGCCGGCGATATTTCGTGGCGGCTTCGATTGATTTGCACGATGCCTGTTGCATCGGGCTGACCTTCTGTCGCTGCAGCATCGGATTGAATGCTGTCGCATCCACGCTGCGGGAATCAATTGCACGATAGGCCAAGCTGCAAGTTCGCGCGTTGCATCCAGTTGCAAAAACTTCAACGCAAGTGGACGGGATTCTGCATCAGCCACGTCACGAAGTGCCGCTGACGACTCAACTGGAATTGCGGTGGCATTTATTGGCTTGCGTCGATGGATTCGAGGCGCGGCGCACGTGCCATGGCGGCCAGATCAATCACTGCATGCACCACGATCGGCAGCGCAAGGCCGCCGGTGGTGACATACAGCATTGTCAGCAAACCGCCGAGCACGGCGGTGACGATGATGCCGGCGATGCCTTGATACAGGTGGGCCCAGCCAAACGCGCCGGCGAGTACGGCGATATAAACAATTGGCGGTGCGTGTGGGAATAATGCCACCAGCATCGCCAGCCCGACGCCGCGCCAGACAATTTCCTCGGTAATTCCGGCGGTGATTGCCAGGATAGCGAATGCGCGACGTTCATCCGCCCGCCGTGGCAGCATGAGCACGGTTTCGGCATTGCTTGTCGCACGCGGCTCCGACTCCTGCCCGCTGCCGTGTTTTCTTCGGCGCGCCAGGAGAACGCCAAATACCACTGCACTGAAAGCGCCAGCAACCAAGCCGCCGAGTAACGGTGTCGGCAGGTGCATGTCAATGCCGGGCAGGCGCAATCCCAACTGCATGGGTTGCCAGCCAAGTACGCCCAGCGCGAGCACGAGCATCACGAACAATGCGACCCAACTCTGCCAGGTCCATTTTCGATAGAAGCGCAGGCGCGCATTGACGTCTCCGCTCCGCAGCTCAACCAGAAAGCGTCGGTAAGCGCTCTTGCCAAGCAATGGCTCGCCAAGCAGCAACCAGATAATGATGAGTGCAACCACGACCCAGCCAATGCCGTGAACAGCGGCGCCCTGTGTCCAGTCAACATTCCAGTGCAGATGGGATACGGCGTGAGTATTCATCGGCCAATGCTAACGCAAACAAGTGCGCGATCTCGGGTATTTGCGCCCAGGCAAGTGGATGAGTCCGTCTTGTTTGCCCGGGCTTGCATGCAGCCGCAAAGCGCTGCAGGGTGTTGATGATGCTCGAGGTGTCGATTTTGCCCATTCGGTAACAGCGGCACACGAACGCAGTCGAAGCAGCAACGATACCTCGCCAGCCGCGCGAATGTTTCGCTGATCACGGCGGTTGGGCTTGTCCACCGCATGGCGTTACCGCGACATCGGCAACGAGAATGCGAACTTCGAGATTCCCGAACAACCCGTTCCGGATCGGCACTACCGGTGGTTGCGCCAATCCCGGTTCGGTAAATGATCGTTTTCCATGAGCGCGAGATCCGTGGTTCGATGTTCTTGGCGAGACGACGACGGGAATCGGTGAGTTGCAGGTGATGGTCACGCAGGAGTCGATGACCGAGTCGACGAAAATGTCCGGCGGAACGCGATGTGGCTACCAACGTCCGGCCAACGTCCCACTGATCCAGATCAAGGCGGCCGGATCGGTACAGGTGCATGCTCGACGCCACAGTCACAAGCGTGGAGCGCCATGAATACCAGCACTGAAGAAATCTCGTACACCCCACATCCATTCGACGCGCGCGGCATTGCCCGTCGCTTCCGTCATTCGGCAATTTTCGGCGCGCTTGGTGCGCTCGAAGCGGGCGAAGCGATGCGTTTCGTCAACGATCATGACCCGTTGCCGTTGCTCGATCAGATCCGCGAGCGGTTTGGTGAGCGTGTCGACATCGTCTATCGTGCCCGCGAGCCGGGCAGCATCGTCATCGACTTTGTCGTCGTCGCCTGAAATGGCGTTTCCCGAATTTTTCAATGACGTGCCGAGCTTGCGCTTGCGTGACCCGCTCGCGCAACTGCTCGGTGCCGCACCCGACGGCGTGATGGAGTACCGCTACGATGATGCCGTGCGTCTGGCCGGACATTCGTGCCCGACCGTCGCCGGTGCGTGGCTGAGCGCTCGTGCCGGCTTGCGCTCGTTGTATGGCGACGAGTTGCCCGAGCGAGGCGCGATCAGCGTGTCGATGCCTGATGCCGAAGATGCCGGCGTCACCGGCGTCATCGCCCAGGTAATGACGCTGATTACCGGCGCTGCAGGTGCGAGTGGATTCAAGGGCCTGGGTGGCCAATATGCGCGCTGTCATCTGCTGCAATTTTCCGAGACCAACGTCCGCGGCGTGCGTCTGCGTCGCAACGATACGCGGACCGCAGTCGAGGTCGAACTGGATACCCGTCGCGTGCCGGCCGATCCAAGACAGCAACAGTTGATCGGCTTGGTCGTGCAGGGTCGTGCCGATGCTGCGCAGCGCGTTGAATTCGGCAACGTGTGGCAACAACGCGTACGCCGACTGCTGCTCGAACATGCTGATGATCCTGCGGTTATCCGCGTAAAAAGTGTTCGTTGAATGCACACAATGCCGGTGCCAAACAGTGCTCGGCCCTCGATTCGGCCTTGATACCGCGCTACCCGAAGTCGCATCGCTGCTGTTGACGGCGAGCCGAATTTCTCCGTATCGTGCGTCTCTGGCAAGATCTTTCTTCGGGGACAAACCATGCTGCTGATGACTCGAAAGCGTTCGCGCTTTCTCGCAGGTCTGTTGTGCCTTGCATTGCCGACGATCGCATTGGCTGCCGCATCATCTGCAATGCCGGACTCCCAATCGGGCGGCGTGGGTCGCGCTGGCGACCAGCACGAAAGCACCCGGTTGCCATCGGTGCTGGTAACCGATTGGGTGAAGCTGCAAGACTACGTCGTGCCCAAGACCGCCACGGCAACGGGCACCTCGACGGCGCTGGCAGATATTCCGCTATCGATTTATGTCATCCCCGAAGCGCTGTTGCGCGATCAGAATACCCAGTCGCTGGGCGAAGCGGTGCGCAATTCGCCGGGCATCTCCGTCAACATGGGCGAGGGCATGCGCGATGAATTCCAGATACGCGGGGTGAAGACCAAATCGGATTTCTTCACCGACGGTCTGCGTGACGACACAGAATACATGCGCGACTTGTACAACGTTGCCCACGTCGACGTGCTGGAAGGGCCGGCCGCGCTGTTGTTTGGTCGCGGTGGAGCGGGTGGCGTCATCAATCTCGTCACCAAACAAGCGCAGCGCCAGCCAATCCATGAGTTGTCCATTGAAGCCGGTTCCTGGCAGCACTTGCGCAGCACGCTCGACATTGGCGATGCGATCGGCGAGTCCGCCGCGTTCCGCTTGCTGGCGATGGGCGAGGACTCGGGCAGTTTCCGCGATCACTATTTCCTGCATCGTCACGGCGTGAACCCCAAATTCAGTTACCAGCTTGACCCACGAACGCAAATCGATTTCGGATTCAGCTATCTCGATGATCGTCGCATCGTGGATCGCGGCATCACGTCTCAAAATGGACGTCCCGTCGATGTGCCGAGGGAAACGTTTTTCGGCGCGCCCGACCAGAACGAATCCGACGGCACGGTCGGCGCATTCAACGCGCATTTCACGCATGCATTCAATGATGACCTGATACTCGAGAGCACATTCCGCGCAATCGATGCTGATCGCGACTACGTCAACACCTATGCTGGTGGTGCCGTGAATGATGATGGCGTATTCAAGATGAAGGGCTACGCGCACAACAATAATCGACTCAGTTACATTGAGCGCACCGATCTTGTCGCCACCTTCGATTCCGGTTCGATTCGTCATACCCTGTTGCTGGGCACCGAGTTCAGTTGGCAACGTGGCGATGATTACCAGACGTTGCCAAGCCCGGGTTCCAAGAGCCTGCCCGGCAGGTTCCCGCTGTCGCATCCGCAGATCGCGCCGATCGCGTTTCCGTATCTGGATCGCAACAATCACGTGGTCGGCAAGGAATTGGGTTTGTACGCCCAGGACCAGATTTCGCTGGGCGAAAGCTGGAAGGCGATTGTCGGCGCGCGCTGGGACCGCTTTTCGGTGGTTGCCGACTATCGCAATCCCGAAGTCAGCCCAGATCACACGTACAACCTCGACCAGCAATGGTCGCCGCGTGCAGGCCTCATCTACAAGCCGGTCGAGAACGACTCGATTTACGTGAGCGTCACGCAAACCTTCACGCCGCAAGGTGCGAACATCGCGCTGTCGCGCAAGAGTCCGGAAGGCGCCAATCTCGATCCGGAGAAGGCAATCAACTACGAGATTGGCAACAAGCTGGATTTGCTGGATGGTCGCTTGTCGCTGACCGCCGCAGTTTTCCAGCTCAACCTCGATGACGTGGTCAGCGAAGCCGCCGATGGCTCCGGCGACCTCGTCAATACCGGCAAGCAGCGCAACAAGGGCGTCGCGCTATCCGTGCAGGGCGCACTCACCAACCAATGGAGCGTCTTTGCCAACTACACCCATCTCGATGCCAGGATCACGCACGCAACGCAGGAGGCAGATGCGGGCGCGCATGTGGGTCTGGTGCCGCGCAACCAGTTTTCGTTGTGGACGCGCTACGCACTGACGCCACAATGGGGAATTGCCGCTGGTTTGCGTGGCGAATCGGAAAAGTATACTTCGTACAGCAACAGCGTGGTGTTGCCGAAATACGCAGTCGCCGATCTCATGGCCTATTACCAGACGGGGAAATATCGTATCCAGCTCAACCTCGACAATGTCACCGACAAACATTATTTCCCGATCGCCAGCAGCGATTACGAAATCATGCCGGGTACGCCGCGCAGCGTGACGTTGACGTTGAATTTCAATTTTTGAGAGCTGTGGCGTCGGACGATCGGTCGGGGTTTCACGCTCGCCTGCGCCGCGCAGGCATTGCGAACAAAAAACCGTTGCCCACCATTGCGGCAGGCAACGGTGCCGGAATCCGGCGACCAACTCGGTTTTCGAAGCCATCGACAAATTTCTTGCCCGGCCTCAAGCGTAATGTCGTCTTCGGCCTCTGCCAACCGATGCTGTCGCGACTCGACTAAACTGGTGCATGCCGATGCGTTACGGAATCTGACATGACTACGCTCGAAAACTGTTTCGCTCCCTATCGCAGCAACACGGTGGGTCACGAGCAGACGTTCTCCTCGCCTTGGGGCGAGCACCGCATTGTTTATGCGGACTGGACGGCCAGTGGTCGGCTTTATGCGCCAATCGAGCAGGCAATGCTGGAGCGCTTCGGTCCCTTCGTCGGCAACACGCATTCGGAAAGCAGTGAGACCGGCCGCGCGATGACGCTCGCCTATCACGAGGCCCATCGCATCCTCAAAACGCACGTCAACGCCGGCGTGGATGACCTGATCATCTGTTCCGGTACCGGCATGACCGGCGTGATCAACAAGTTCCAGCGCATTCTCGGCCTCAAGGCGCCGCAGGGGTTGCGTCGTTTTGTCGATATCCCCGATGTCGAGCGGCCGGTGGTGTTCATTACCCACATGGAACACCACTCCAATCAAACTTCGTGGTACGAGACCATCGCCGACGTGGTGGTGGTGCCGCCGGATGATGCGGGCATGGTTGACCTTGCCGCACTCGAAGCGCTGCTGCACGAATACCGCGAACGCACCGTCAAGATCGGCTCGTTCAGCGCGTGCTCGAATGTCACTGGCGTGCTCACGCCGTATCATGCGATGGCCACGCTGGTGCATCGCGCCGGGGGTGTGGTATTCGTCGATTTTGCCGCGTCGGCACCGTATGTCGCCATCGACATGCATCCAGCCGATCCGGAACAACGTCTGGATGCGGTGATGTGGTCGCCACACAAATTCCTCGGCGGACCCGGCGCCTGCGGTGTGCTGATCTTCAATCGTCGGCTTTACCAAAACACCGTTCCCGACGACAGCGGTGGCGGTACCGTGAACTGGACCAATCCATGGGGCCAGTATTCATTTCTGGAGGATATCGAAGCGCGTGAAGATGCCGGCACGCCGGGCTTCTTGCAGACCATCAAGGCCGCGTTGGCCGTGCGCCTGAAGGAGCAGATGGGCGTGGACCGCATGCGCGAACGCGAGCAGGCGATCGTGCCTTACGTGATGGATGCGCTGCAGGCGATTCCGGGAGTGCGACTGCTGGCTCCCGAACAGCGCGATCGTCTGGCCATGTTTTCGTTTTACATCGAGGGCATCCATTACAACCTTGTCGTGCAGTTGCTCAATGATCGATTTGGCGTGCAGGCGCGCGGTGGCTGCTCGTGTGCCGGCACCTATGGACATTTCCTGCTGCACGTCGATCCGTCGTTGTCGCGTTCGATCACCGATCGCATCGACCATGGCGATTTATCGGAAAAGCCCGGCTGGGTTCGCATCTCGTTCCATCCAACCACCACCATGGCCGACATCGATCACACCCTTCACGCGGTTGCCGAGATCGTCAATCATATCGCTGACTGGTCCGGCGACTACCAGTACTCTCCGGTCACCAACGAATTCATGCGTTGTTCCGGCGAACATGACCAAGCGCTGGCGCGTGTAAAACAGTGGTTTGAACTGGGGCCGATACCGCAGTCGCCGGCCGACGGCAACAAACAAATACAAGCAATCCGTCACGCTTGATCATTCGCATCTCATCACCTGTTCGTGTGCCCCGCAGGGATTGCTCGGGTTGCGTCACTGACACGGTTACACTCTCGCG
>DASSXQ010000192.1:0-19531 GCA_035703725.1 Rudaea sp. | reverse complement strand
ACGGAACTTCGGTAGGGTCGTGCAACAATGTCGAGTCATGCGCGTTGTTGTCACGCTCATCGCGCAAGGGCAAACTTCGCGTGGATATCGCGAGATCCCGATGCTTGTACTTGCGTTCGCGGATAGTACACGTTCGGTTCGAGCGATGACGCTGGTCGACGCGGATCGCGCGAGTTTGGTGGATGACGTGAGTTGAACAATGGTACGTAGAGTGAAATTTGCGGCAATTCGAATGTTTTCCCCGACTGACGTCACCGCCCGCGCCCAGGTGGGTTCCTTGAATTGGCGAGTGAGATTTGCGCATGCAAATATCGTCGGCATCGAGGCTCGACACGCATGAATTCACGATTGAGCGGCCTGGACAGGATGGCGGTCCAGCATGTCGTTGCCACAGCGCAAATGCTGGAGTTGGGACGCAGTGATCAAGCTGCGAGCCAGTTGCAAACGGTGCTTCGGGCATATCCGGATCATCCGGAAGTGCTGCGCCTGCACGCCGGAATCCTGCGCTTGCGCGGAGACCATGCGGGAGCGATCGCGGCAATGCGGCATGCGCTTGCGTCGCGTCCCGACGACAGCCTGTATCACAACACCATGGCCACGGTGCTGGCTGATGCTGGCGAGTTGGATGCTGCAATCGAGAGGTTGCGGTGTGCTTGCAAGCTGCAACCGAAATTTCCCGCGGCCTGGTTCAATCTCGGAATTTTGCTTACACGCTGCGTGCGCTATGCCGAGGCTGCCGAAGCACTGCGCCACGTGTTGCTCCTCGAGCCAAAGCATGTCCAGGCACGGGCACAATTGGCTGATTTGTTGCGCATGCAAGGACACGCCGATGCCGCGGTTGCCGAGTATCGCAAGCTGCTCGCCGAGCAACCGTGGGCCGGAATGGCCTGGTGGGGCCTGGCGGACATGAAAACCCTTCATTTTGGCGCTCACGATATCGACGCCATGCGAACTGCGATGCACGAACCACGCGCCAGCGACGACGATCGCATTGCTACCGGATTTGCCCTCGCGCGCGCGCTCGATGATCAAGGTGATTATGCGAATTCGCTGGCTGTGCTCGCGCAGGCCAACGTTCTTGCGCGGCAGCGCCAGCGGTGGAATTCGACGGCGTTCAGCGGTGCAGTAGACGCAATCCAGGCCGCATTTCCATCCCCAGGTGTCACGGCCTCCAATCCTGCGCTGGGTCATGACACGATATTTGTGGTCGGCATGCCACGCTCGGGGACGACGCTCGTGGAACAAATACTGGCTTCGCATTCGCAGGTAACCGGGGCTGGTGAACTGCCGGATGTCGCGATGGTTTTGGCCAAGGAAGCCGCACGTCGCCAACAAGCGTTTCCCCATTGGGTCAGCGCCATGTCACCCGCCGATTGGCAGCGATTGGGTGAAGACTATCTGCAACGAACTGCGTACTGGCGGCGTGCTGGGCAGATCATGGTCGACAAAATGCCGGGCAATTGGCTGCATATTGGTGCGATTCGGGCGATGTTGCCGGGCGCGCACATCGTCGTTTGTCGGCGCGATCCGTTGGAGACCTGTCTGTCATGCTATCGCCAGCATCTGGCCGGCAATGATTACACCCGCACGTTTGCCGATCTCGGCGCGTATTGGATGGATTTTGATCGCACCGTTCGGCACTGGGTGCAAGCGTGTCCGCAACGGGTGCAGGAACATGTTTATGAAGATCTGCTTGCTGATCCGCAAGCGCGAATTCGCGCCTTGCTGGCGTTCTGCGGATTGCCATTCGAATCGAACTGTCTGGAATTTCATCGAACGCATCGCGACGTTGGTTCGCCCAGCGCAATGCAGGTGCGCCAACCGCTGCGACGCGATACTGCACGGGCGGCGCATTTTGGCGCGCTACTCGATCCGTTGCGAATTGCATTGAATCTGGCGCCGTTTGAGCAGACACGCGATGAATCCTGACCCCAATGCCGCACGGCTGCAGTCGTTGCAGCGCGTTCAATCGCTCGTGCTGCGCGGGGAGCTGGCTGAGGCGGAACGCTGCGCCACTGCCGCGCTCGAAAGCTATCCGGATTCGCTCGAGTTGCGTCGTGCTCTCGCGGGAATTTACCTTCAAACCGCACGCAAGATGCAAGCGGAGCGTGTCCTTTCCCGGTTGTTGGCACAACATCCACACGATGCGTCCGCCGCGTTTACGTTGGCACGTTGCCTTGTCGATTCCGGGCGGACCAGTGCGGCGGGCGCAGTACTGCGTGCTTGCTTCGCAGAAACGTCGATCGATCCGGAACAAGCCATTGTGGCCATCGAGCTTCTGGATGATTGCGGGCGCAAAGCCGATGCGGCGGCGATTGCCGATGCGGCAATCGCCGCACATTCAGATGATGCACGTTTGCATGCCTACGCGGGCATGCTGGAGATTCAGCTTGCACAATTTGATAGTGCGCGCAAACACTTCCTGTTTGTGCTGGATCACAGTGACCAAGCGTGCGAGTGGAATATCCCGATTGGACTGTCTTCTGCGCAACGCTACGCCAACAATCAGCACCCGGATTTCGTCATTTTCCGCAACTGTCTCGCACGCAGCGATTTAAGCAGCAAGGCACGCTCGACCCTGCTGTTTGCGATTGCCAAGGCACACGACGACATTGGTGATTTTGCCGCTGCCGCGAACTTTTTGCGTGAAGCCAATGCCTTGGCGCATGCGGCGACGAACTGGTCACGAAAGGATTGGCGGCGCGCACAACAGGCACGATTGGCGGCGCAACCATTTACCCACGCGCTCGCACCGTCTGCGGAATTTGTGCCAATTTTCATTGTCGGCATGCCGCGATCCGGTACGACACTGACTGCGTCGCTTCTGGCGCGCAATACGCAGGTTTGCAATCGCGGCGAATTACCCTGGCTGGCCCGGCTGGCACAATCGCCGGAACTGATGGGCGATCCTGATTCCGCCACATTGAAACGCCTTGCCGCAATTTACGAAACGCAAGCGCGTCAGGACGACTCCGACGTGCGCTGGTTCATTGACAAGCAACCGCTGAATTTCCGTTACGTCGGATTGATCCTCGCACTATGGCCGCACGCACGTATCGTTCATTGTCAGCGTAACGAGCGTGACACGGCATTGTCATTGTGGATGCAGTCGTTTCTGGAAGAAGTTCAAGGCTATGCATACGATTTTGGCGATATTGCAACCGTCATGCGCGACGAGCGCCGCCTCATGGCGCATTGGCACAAGCGGCATCCCGGGTCGATATATCCAGTGAATTACGAAAATCTCGCAACCGATCCGCAACGGGCCATTGCCGAGCTTGCGGCGTGGCTTGACGTGCCGACTGCCGATGACATTTCCGCCACGTTTGCGATGGAAACCAGTATCAGCACGGCGAGCTTGTGGCAGGCGCGTCAACCGGTCTATACGCGCTCGATTGGACGCTGGCGTCAATATGAGAGGTATGTACCGGAATTGCTGAACTTTGCGAACGCCTAGGCAAGCTCTGCACGGCCTGGTACAGGCGCGCTGGTACCAGGAAAGTTCGTATCCCGTGTCGCGTGGTGTCGTTCAGGTTGGTTGCCTGGACAATCGGTGCGGCGCGGCGCGGTGCGGGATGCGGGCTTTCCGGGCAAAGCCCGCCCGCCAAAATTCACTGGTTTGGGCCCGTTGGGTGCGCCCGCAATCCTGCGTTGCGCCGGTTCTACCCGCAGACAGCCTGACTTCGCCGACGCGCCTTGTCCTGCGAGCAGAACCATCTCGGGTGGCACCTGAGTCAGGCCGTGCAGAGGTTGCCTGGGCGCACGGTTGGCAATTGCTCTTCAGACTGCAATGGTGCGGCATCAATTGTTTACTTTCGCCATACCGGGCTTTTGCAGCCCACGTACGAGCCTACGCAGAAGGGTGGACAAATGGAACCGTCTTGACTGAAGCGGGTAATTGGTCCTCGTCCGATCAGGATCAAAAGTGCTCCATTCCACCGTTCACCTTTCACCTTCCGCCTTCGGCACTTTCCGGCGCAAGGGAGAAGAACGGAAACAATGATCTTCTTGTCGATCATCGCAAGAAAGCGAAGAAACAATCCTCGTCGCTTGCGTGAGCCTGGGCATGCCTGCAGCGCTAGTCGGTCTGGCTCAAATCGGCGGAATAGCCCCAGTGCTTGAGCATTGGTTCGAGGATCGGAATGGCTGGTTCAAAATATTCCCGGTATCGATGCCACCGGTTCAAACCTTTTTTGTTCACCGGTTGGATTACCTGCGTATAGCTGGGCGTGGCGATGAATCCTTTTTCGCGCGCGCGCTGGTCGAACATCATCAACGGTGCGGCGTCGTCCAATTCGAGAAACTGCGCGATGCGCTTGGTCTGGCTCACCGGATCGGCGACCAGATCTTCGTAACGTGAAATGAGGACCTTGGGTTGCAGGATGTCCACATGATGCAACCAGTGACGCATTGCCGTGACGTAGGCTGTAGCCAGTTCACGCAACGAACCACTGGCCTTGATCAATACGCTCGAACGGAAATTCTGCATGTAACAGCTGAGCATGACATCGCAAGGATGGCGCAAGGCCAGGATGAATTTCGCATTCGGAAACAAGCGGTGAATGAACGCAAGCCACATCATGTTCAGGGGGTTCTTGTCGACCAGTTGCTTTTTCCAGTCGCGGGCAATTTTTTCGCTGCCGAGCATTACATAACGTTTACGCAATTCGTCGCAATCGCGTTGATTGAATCTGTACAGATCCTTCGGCACGTTGACATTCAGATTGAGCAATTCGTCGGAGAGAATATTGAAAAACGGACGTTCATCCATCGATTGCAAGGAGGGATGGGCATCAAGCATTTGTTCCAACAGTGTCGTACCGGAACGCGGAAAGCCCACGATAAATACGGGTGATTGTTGTGTATCCGGAGCGATCAATTCAGGCCATTGGGCGTATTCCTGCGCGCTGATGGCTGACGCGGCGCTGGGCAGGATCGGTGAGTCGGGGGAGAAGCGCGTTGGTCGAGCCAATCGCAGTTCGTCGAGTTGCCGCGCGTGCGCGATCTCGAGGGCGCGCATTGCGGCCTTGACGTCGCCTTGCTTGTCGCAAACATCAGCCAGCGAAAAGTAGTGCGCGAAGTCGTTGCTGTCGCGCGGCCCGCTGTTTTCGAGTAGTTGCCTGGCGCGTTCAGGATCACGGTTACGCAGGGCGAGAATCGACTGTTGATGATCAACTTCGCGTTGTGCGCCTTCATCCAATAGTGGATGGCCAATTGCAATCTGGCGGAGAAGTGCGGTGGCGTTTTCGGGCTGATTCTGGCGCTCGTAAACGCTTGCCAGCTGCAACTTTGCTTCGAGATTTTGCGGATTTTTCTCCAGCAGGTCGTCGAGCAAATATCGCGCGGCATTTGCGTCGCCGATGGTGAGCAGCAAGTTTGCCAATTCGAGTTGGAGGGATTCTTCCAGTGGCAGCCAGGAGCGCCATGGTTTGAGCAATTCATCGGCGAACGGGTCGCGCGACACGGTACAAGCGCGGGCGGCGTGAATGCGTACGCGCGCCGAGGTCGGATCCAGATCGTAGGCGGTAAGCAGGGTGCGATAGGCATCCACGAATTCGCGACGGCGCAATTGCAGCAGGCCGAGGTTCACATGGGTATCGACATTGCGTGGGTTCAGTTTCAGTGCCGATGCGAACGCGGCATTGGCCTCGGAATCATTTCCGGTTTGACTCAGCACTGTTGCGTAGTTGCTCCAATGTACGCTGCTTTGCGGGTGCAACTCGGTGAGCCGTCGGTACGCTTGCGCGGCGTCGACCAATTTGGACTGGAATTGCAAACTCATCGCGAGCATCAGCAATCCATCTTCGTCGTTCGCTGATTGTGCAAGTCGCTGTCGGGAGAGGCGTTCTGCTTCTTCCGGATTGCCGCTTTGCAGCAGCGAAATGATGGCTGGGATTGTTGTCATGGGATATGCAAAAAAAGAGCCGCGCGATCAACTCGCGCGGCTCATCAAGGTTACGCTTTCAGCAGAAAAAGATCGATCAGAACTTGACCGTTACACGAGCCCAGTAGTAGCGGCCCTGCAGGTCGAAATCGTTCGGATCGGTATTCGCATTGAGCGTGTTGTTGGCATACAGGAATGGTGGCTGTTTGTCACCGACGTTGTCCACACCAATATCGAAGCGCGTATTGAGTGCTTCGAGGTTGTAGCCGCCCTGAATGTCGTTGTACGTGGTGGCACCGTACTTGATCACGTAACCCGGGTAGCTGGGAACGGCACTGCTGCCCTGTGACAGATTGGCCGAACCGACCTGGAAGCGGCCGATATAGCGCATACGCCAGGAGGCATCAAACGCGCCCAGATTCCAGTTCAAGAAGGTCTGAGCCTTCCAGCGCGGGAACAAGCACACGCCTGCGTGGCCTGCCGGACAGGCTGATTCCAGCGATGAGCCGAAATTGCCGAACTGACCGGCACCATGCAATATCGTGTTGGCAGCGGTACCCGGTGCTGTCTGCAGGTTGTACTGGGTCAGATAGGTGGCATCCAAGCCGGCATTGAACTGACCGAACGCGAACTGCGGCAGACGGTACTTGATCGACATGTCCACACCCTTGGTATCGGTACGACCCAAGTTGCCGGTTGGCTCGACGATCTGGATGACTTGACCAGGATCATTGCTGGTTGCCGATTTGCGCGTGATCAAGCCGCAATATTGCGTCTGGCCATTGAAGCACAGATTCAGAACGTTCTGCGCACCGATTGCCGTGATGGTGTTGAGCAGGTAAACGCGGTAGATGTCAGCACTAACCGACAAACCCTCTACCCAGTGCGGCGAGTAAACGAAGCCAAAGTCGAACGATTTGCCGAGTTCCGGGCCCAGCGGGAAATTGGCATAATTCGAACCAGCCGCAACCGCCTTGATCTGCTGGCCATAAAGCACGTCCTGATTGACGAAGCTGCCATCGAGGGGAACGTTCGCGCAGGCTGGGTTGGCCACCGTGATATGGTCGCACGGGTCCGAGTTCAACTTCGGCGCATCGCTGACCGGGTTGCCGAACACGTCGCTGACGCCGGGAGCGCGGAACACTTTCGAAACTGTGCCACGCAACAGCAAGTCATCAATTGGACGATATTCGATCGAGGCTTTCCAGTTGCTGGTGCTACCGAATGTGCTGTATTTGGAATAGCGATCGCCCAAAGTGATGTTCAATTGATTGGCAAAGGGCATGTCCTTGAGGATTGGCAGGAACAATTCGCCGTAAACCTCTTTCACGTTGTAGCCACCTTGCAGACTGGAGCTGCATTGGCTGCCCAAGGTGCAGTTGCCGGTATCCGGATTGATCAACAGCACCGGATCGATGACGGAGTGCGTGTACTCCTTGCGATACGAGGCACCGAGGGCCAACTGCGCCGTTCCGGCCGGCAAATTGAACACGCCGCCGCTGAAATCCACATGCTCGGTTTTCTCGATGCTGTAGAAGTTCTCGAGGGCCGGCGCTGCAACCGTTGCCAGCACCTGCTTGGAAACGTCCGAGAACAAGTTGAACGGATTAAACGGCGTACAACCCGCAATGGCGGTCGTCGGATCTCCCGGTGTAGCGACGCAGGTTGGGACACCGTCAACCAGCATGGATGGGCCCGCGGCGATATTCAGAGGGCCAAGGTTGGGCAGACCGAGAATCGTGTCGACCGTGGAGATGTGTCCGTAGTTGTAACCGGCATTCCAGCTCCAGTCCTGATCCAGGATCGTGAAATTGCCCTTGAAGCCGACATTGAACTGGTCGGTAGTGTTATTGCTGCGTTGTGCGCGGTTGCCGGCGGGAACCAAACGCGCACGGTAGTCGTAACCACTTGGCGAGAAATCCACGCCGAATGGGTTGTACATGTTGTCTTTGGAAACGTTGCCGCCATACAGCGGACCCAGCAGTGCCGGAGCCAACTGGAAACCGGAACTGGTTTTGTTGTGATAACCAGTCGCATAGGCGTCAATATTGTCAGTCAGGTGGTACACGCCGGAAACGAACAGGTTGGTACGTTCCTGCGGCGTCTGCACCAGGTTGACCGGCGAGTAATTGTACTTGTCGTTATTGCCAAAGCAGTGATAATCGGTAAGCGCATCCGCACCACTGGCACCCTGGTTGAGGGCGACGCGATCACACTGGTAATGATCCTTGATCGGACCGTCCGGCAATTGGATGTTCAGGTATGGCGGGAAGCTGGAACCACCGATGTACGTATACGGCGGGGTTGCCGTACTACCCGTGATCGATACCGCGTTGCGGGCAAAGTCGCGCTTGCCTGCGAGCACGGATTCAGTTTTGTTGTAGTCGATACCCGCCATCAGGCTACCCTTGTCGGACGTCTGACCGAACGTGAACGAATAGCCTTTGCGCTCACCATCATCACGGTCAGAAATACCGTAATTGGCGGAGAATTCGGCACCCTGATAATTCGTGCGCAGGATGACGTTGATAACGCCGCCAATCGCGTCGGACCCGTACACGGCCGAGGCGCCATCGGTCAAAATTTCAATGCGTTCGACTGCAGCGGCTGGAATCGAGTTCAGGTCCTTGTTCTGGATGCGCTGGCCATCAACCAACACCAACGTGCGCTGGAAGCCCAAGCCACGCAGGCCGACGATCGTCGAGCCGCTACCGCCGGCATTGTTGACCTGTGGGTTGCTTGACGGACCAGTGGCGACTGGCAAATTTTGTACGAGGTCGCCGAGAGTCAGCTTGCCGGTGTTCTGGATTTGCTGACGATCGATGGTGACGACCGGGTTGGCAGTTTCGATATCCACGCGGCGGATGTTTGAGCCGGTGACCACAATGGTTTCGAGCGCTTGGCTCTTTTGATTGGTGTTGCCGCTGGTGCCGGTATCCTGCGCATTCGCAGTAACCGTACCAGCAGCGGCGACTACACCAAGCGACAAAGCCAGGCGAACCGCCGACGAAAGTTTATTTACGTCGAGTCTCATTTCACTCTCCAACGTCAGGTTATTTAAAACAGATTCGGGACAAATGTTTCCGGAAACAGCCAAGCGCCCACAAAAAGCCTTGGCAGCGGGGGATACTAGCAACATTTGCATAACATGGGAATCCCCGCACGGTCTGCATTGCAGACGATTGATAAGCAAGGGGAAATCGGAAACGTCAAGAATCTGCCGGTTTGCCGGCATCCGAAGGTGCGGATTAGGCGGAGCGCGCGGTTTTAAGCTGACGAATTTCCCTCTGCGCCCAACTCACGGCATTTTCGTCGTCGTCTTGATTTGTCCCGACAGATTCACCAGTGGGCTGTTGTTCGCCAAAAGGGTCGCTACTACAGAAATTGGGGCAAATTTTCCACTTGCGCCAAGTCGCCAACGCGACGCACGGACGTGCAATGACGACCTCAGGTTTGAAGGGAACAGCGGCACTGGTTGCGACTACGCGAAAGGCCGGAAATATTCGTTCACACGGCCCAATCCAGGCGCATGATTCGCCGAATCAAAGATCCTGATGGTACTGGACGTAGGGCACGCGGGCCTGATTCGGGTCGGCGATGGGTGTTGTCGGATGGGTCAGCAACGGCGGGCTGCCGGACGACCACAGGTTTTGCGCGCCAATACTGAAGATGCCGCGCCATGGCGCGCGCCAGGAAACACCCAGATCCAGACTGCTCCAATGCTGGCCGCTGGCCAGTGGGTCGCTGGAACCGAGCACGCGACCAACAATCACGCCGCTGAAATCGCCACTATGCACGCCGAAACTCAGCGCGGCCTGATCAAGAACCGGTGATAGCGCCGAGCCGGGCAGCTCGAACCGAATATGGCTCAAAGTAGCGCCGAGATCAAAGCTCTGGTTGTCGTCGAAGCGCCAGCGTCCAGTCGCGCCGACCCCGAAATTGCGCATTCCCGCGAACTGGACACCCGGTGCAACGATGGTTGGCAACGACTCGTTGCCAATTCCGGCAAACAGCCGTGATGTGGTCGGCAAGTGCGTGTTGAGGTCGGTCGGATTGCTGTCGCGCAACCATGACAGGCCGTAATTCAAATCAAAGTTGAAATCCCCGGCGTTCAGTTGTGTACCAATGCGCACCTTGCCCACATCGGCCACTTGAGCTGCAGCATCGGCACACGGCTCGCCCGTCGACCATCTCTGCCATGCGTTGCAGCCAACAGTGATTGCTGCGGGATTGAGCGGTTCAAGCACAATGCCACGACTCAAATTTGCATAGGTGGCAATGTTGTCGCCGAAATGCAATGACAAGCCGCCGGTAACGAAATTGGTGATGTCGATCAACTGCCAATCTGCTGCCGATCCAAATTGCGGTGCCTGTGGCAGCGCCGGAACACCACGACTGGGAGCGCCAAATGCCACCATGGCAAGAATGCGACCGTCTGGCGTACTCCAAAGCGGCATGCTGGAGTCGGGCAAAGTGGAGTTGGTCAGGTTGGATGGCGGACTGTCGATGATCGGAGTCGCACGCACAGCCGCTTGAGCCTGGCATACGCCGGGCAACAGGGCTAGCAACATTATTGCGACTATGAAACGCATTTGGCTTCGCTCGAAATCGACACATGCTCTGAACGCAGAGCCGTTGCCAAGTTCCCCTTGGCTCCAAGTTGACGCAGGCATGCAGAGTATAGCGCAAATTACGGAAAATTAAGAACCTTCGATGCGATTGGCGCCCGGCGGCAGGATCGCGCGGTGCAACAGGGAAGTACACGCAACGAATTGATTTCAATGGGATATTCTTCAACGTTCCAGGTTGGAGTGTCTTGGCCGGAATTCGGTCGATGCATTGGCGGCGGTCGGCGAATGGTCAATGCGGGAGTTTTGCGGCGTTGCCACGGCCGGTGCAAACGCGGCAGAACGCATTTCAAGGTTGCTTGAACTTTGCGCGATCTGGTTGTGACCACAAGAATTGCCGCGCAGTCCGGCAACGGCGCCGGGAAATGGCGCTTGACGTTGCAACAGCGGCGTGAAACGCGCGTGTCCGCAAGGCCCGCGCAAAAAATCGTTACACTATCATCCCCTGATTTGACGTGGCCCAATGCCTGTTCATTCGCGCCCCACTTCGACGCATTCGACGACGGTAGCCGAGACGAGCTTGATAGCCACCGATTCGGTCGGGCAGGATTGTGCCGATGCAATGATGCAGATTCTGGATGCACGTGATCTGCCATCACTCGATGCTGTCGTCGCACAATCCATGCGCCAATGTCTTGGCGCGGTCAATGCTGCAATTCATGGATCGATTGGCGCTTCGATGCCCACCTGCCGCGAGCAGGAGAGGCTGGTGCATCGGGCGCTGGACGAAAATGCGACGGTAATCGACGCTGGAGCCGAGCCTGATTCGGGTAATGGTCTGATTCGCGTTGCCGGTTCAATCATTGCCGACGCCACGCTGCGGGCTGCATTGGTTTGTGAATTGCCGCGCCGAGACTGGGAGGACCCCAAGTTTCGCGCGCGCTTCGAACAGATGCGCGCGTTGCTGCGACGGCGCATGCAGGAACTGCATGAACTGGATCGGCTGCGCGGTGCCGTTGCCAGTCTGGAACAGGCGGAAGCCTTGCAACGCGCGCTGTTCGCCATTGCCGACCAGTCCGGCGCAGATCGCGAAATGGCGGAAGTCTACCGGCGTCTGCACGAAATCATCGGCAGCCTGATGTACGCCGAAAACTTCTACATAACGCTGTTCGACAGCGTGCGCGACACGTTGAGATTCCCTTATTGCGTCGACGTGGTCGACAAGGCTCTGCCCACGCCGGTGCAGGAATTTTCGATGGAGGAGCGGCGCAACAGCATCACCTGGCATTTGCTCAAACGGGGCAGCCCAATTCGCGGGACGTTGCCGCAGATTGAATCCGAAGTGGGCCCGCTCGCCGAGTTTGGACCCGATTGCGTGGACTGGATGGGCGTGCCTTTGTTGCGCAGAGGCAAGGTCGTGGGTGCCATTGTCGTGCAGAGTTACACAGAAACCGCTCGCTACCAGGAACGCGATCAGGCGCTGCTGACCTTTGTCGCCCAGCATATCCAGACTGCGCTGGAGCGCCGTCAATTGCACGAAGAACTCGAACGGCGCGTTGCCGAGCGCACGGATGCATTGCGTGATGCCAATCGTCTTCTGCAACAACAGGTGTTGGAGCGTCAACGCGGCGAACGGTTGCAAGCGGCATTATTCCGGATTGCGGAGTTGGCCAACAGCACCGAAAGCGTTGAAGCATTTTATGCGTCGGTGCATCGAACCGTAGGCGGCTTGCTGTATGCGCGCAACTTTTACATTGCCCTGCTGGCGGAGGACAAGGGCGAGCTGACATTTCCGTATTCCGTCGATGAACGCGATGTTAAACGCGAACCGCGTCCATTGGGGGATGGGTTGACCGAATACGTGCTGCGCACCGGGCAAGCGTTATTGGCCGATCAAACCGGACTTGATCGATTGTATGCCAGTGGTGCAGCACAGCCATCCGGAGCGCGGTCGCGCAGTTGGCTTGGCGTTCCGCTGATTTGCGGCGAGCGCACGGTTGGCGTGCTTGCGGTGCAGAGTCATTCCGAAGAACACCAATACACGACGCGTGATCAGGAACTGCTCACCTTCGTTTCCTATCACATTGCCAATGCGCTGGAACGCAAGCGGACGGCTGAATCGCTCAAACAAGCCTATGCAGATATGGAACAACGCGTCATCGAGCGCACCAGCGAACTGGCTACGGTCAATCGCGAATTGCGCGAACACATCAGCGTGCGCGAGCGCATGCAGCGCCAACTCAAACATGAGACCTTGCATGATGCGTTGACTGGTTTGCCGAATCGCAATTTCCTGCTTGATCGACTGGGCCAGTCTTTGGCTGCGTTCAAGCGTGATCCGCGGCATCGCTTTGCGGTGTTGTTTTTGGACCTGGACCGATTCAAGGTCGTGAACGATTCCGTTGGCCACCTGATTGGCGACGAATTGCTCAACGAGGTTGGCAGCCGCATTGCCGGTTGCCTTGAGCCGCGCGATCTGGTGGCACGTCTGGGTGGCGACGAATTTGCGATTTTGCTCAACGATATCGAGGATGCCGAAGACGCCTGCTTTCTGGCACAACGCATCATCGATGCGTTGAACGCACCAATCCGGGTCGGCGGCAAGGAAATATTCACCTCCACCAGCATTGGCATTGCCATCGGTTCGACGCGTTACCAGAAAGCCGAGGAATTGTTGCGCGATTCCGATGTGGCCATGTATCGCGCAAAAGCCGAAGGCCGTCATCGATATGCGCTGTTTGATCAGCACCTGCATCAGGAAGCGATGCATTTGCTCGAACTGGAAAGCGATCTGCGCCGGGCCATCGCGCGCAACGAATTCATGCCGTTTTTCCAGCCAATCGTCAGTCTGGCGGATCGCGTGACGGTGGGTTATGAAGGGTTGCTGCGCTGGGAACACCCGCGGCGGGGTTTGTTGCTGCCCGCCGATTTCCTCGCGGTTGCCGAAGAATCCGGTGCCGCCGAAGAAATCGACTGGCAGATGTTCGAACGTGTATTCGAGATTGCGCCGGCACTGCTGCAACACGGCGGATTCATCGGCATCAATCTTTCGGGAAGACATTTTCGTTCGGAAGCGCTCGTGCAAACGTTGCTGGATCTGCTCAAGCGTCATGGATTCCCACCGTCACAGGTTCGCATGGAAGTTACCGAGCGCATGCTGATTGAAAATCCGCCCGCAGCAAAACGCATGTTGGAAGCATTGCGCGAGAAGGGGCTTGGCGTTTCGCTGGATGACTTTGGTACCGGTTATTCGTCATTGAGCTATCTGCATCAGTATCCGGTGCAGGCACTGAAAATTGATCGCTCGTTCATCTCCGATCTGAGTCCGGAAGCAAACAGCGGAACCACACCGGTGGTGCGCGCCATCCTCGCATTGGCGGGTGCCCTGGGCATGCAGGTGATCGCCGAAGGCATTGAAACAGAAGCCCAGCACGACGCACTGGTGAAGTTGGGTTGCAAGTATGGCCAGGGGTATTTGTATGCTCGCCCGCAGCCAGCGCATGTGTGGATTGAACGCGCGCCAACCGCGTGAATGTTTTCGGATTTGAATGCCTGACGCATGCGCTCCGCTAATGACATGGTCAGGCGCAAATCGTGGTGGCGACGGATTCTTCGCTTCCTGCTCATCGCGACGTCGGGCTGGATTGCGCTTACCTGGCTGGTGGTCTTGCTGCTGCGTTTCGTGCCGCCACCGACATCGGCTTTCATGCTCGAACGAAAGCTCGCGGCGGTGTTTGCGGGCAAGCCAAGATTTCCAATTCGATACCACTGGGTTGCCTGGACCAGCATTTCGACGAATCTGCCGATTGCGCTGATTGCCTCGGAAGATCAAAAATTTCCCTACCATCACGGTTTTGATGTCCAGGCAATCCGCAGCGCAATCAATGAGGCAGAAGACGGCGAGCGCCTGCGCGGCGCCAGCACGATTTCCCAGCAAACGGCAAAGAACTTGTTTTTGTGGGGTGGACGCAGTTTCGTGCGCAAGGGCCTTGAAGCGTATTTTACTGCACTGCTGGAGGTCACCTGGCCGAAGCGCCGGATACTTGAGGTGTACATGAACATTGCCGAGTTCGGTGATGGTATCTACGGTGCCGATGCAGCGGCGCGAGAGATTTTCCACGAGACCCCGGCGCAATTGAGCGCACATCAAGCCGCATTGCTTGCGGCGGTGTTGCCGAATCCGCAAAAACTCCATGCAGGTCGGCCATCGGCCTATGTGGAAAATCGTGCCGACTGGATTGAACGCCAGGTCCGCCAACTCGGTGGAGTGAGTTATCTGCCGCGCTAATTCCCTGGCCGTGAATGACCCGCGATTTTCCGTGCATCGCAAAGTTGCCGGCCGGAGTGATGGGGCGCTTGTGCGTTTGCACGCGATCACGATCAAGTTCGCCACCTTGCGCCGCCTGCCGGAAAAGGAACGACAAATTGATCCCCGCCTTGCCGGGAAATGAATGATGTCATTTCGCGTTTCGCCTGCTGGTGCGCTGAATGGGTCGTCAGGAATGAGACAGTACATTACTATTCGCGCTGGTTCTTTCCGCGATCGCTGCACATGGCCGAGTTGAGCATCGTCGTTCCCGCGTACAACGAAAGCGCAAGTCTGCGTGCGTTCCATGCACGTTTGACTGCGGTTCTCGGCACGCTCGATATGCACAGCAATGTGCTGTACGTCGACGATGGCAGCCGCGACGATACCTGGGCGGTGCTGTGCGAATTGCGCGCGGACGATTCGCGCGTGGCCACGCTCAAACTCAGCCGCAATTTCGGCAAGGAACTGGCGCTCACGGCAGGTCTTGATCATGTTGACGCGGATGCGGTTATCGTGATCGATGCGGATCTGCAGGATCCGCCGGAACTCATTCCGGAATTCGTGCGTTGCTGGCGGGAAGGTTACGACATCGTCTATGGCACTCGAGCGACGCGTGCCGGCGAGAGTCCACTGAAAAAGCTCACGTCTGCGGGGTTTTATCGCGTGATGGAGCGATTGAGTGCCACGCCCATCCCGCGCGATACCGGGGATTTTCGTTTGCTCAGCCGCCGCGCCGTCAACGCAATGAAATTGTTGCGCGAACGCCAGCGTTTCATGAAAGGTTTGTTTGCCTGGGTCGGTTTCCGGCAAAAAGCCATCATCTATCACCGCGATCCGCGTTTCGCAGGCAGCAGCAAATTCAATTATTGGCGATTGTGGAATTTTGCGCTTGAAGGAATTACGTCGTTTTCCGGTGCGCCGCTCAGGCTGGCGACTTACGTCGGAGTGTTGACGGCAACGCTGGCTTTCGCGTTTGGCGTGTTTGTCCTGATCAAGGCGATATTGTTCGGCGACCCGGTGCGCGGCTATCCCAGTCTGATGCTGGTGGTCCTGTTTCTCGGCGGTGTGCAGTTGATGGCGCTGGGAGTCATTGGCGAGTATCTGGGCCGGCTGTACATGGAAGCCAAGCAGCGACCGCTGTATCTTGTCGACGAACATCACGCAGAAAAATCCCGCAACCAGAATTGATCCGGTTGCGGGAGAGTATTTTGCCTGCCTGTCAGCGGGCGACCAACGTGTTCACGGTAACTTCAACCCGACGATTCTGCTGACGACCGGCCGGCGTTGCGTTCGACGCAACCGGATAATCGGGACCCAGCCCCTTGGTGGTGATGCGACCCGCATCGACGCCATGAGCAACCAGATAATTCTTCACGGACATCGCGCGTCGCAGCGACAGGTCGAGGTTGTGTTCGCGACTGCCGGTAGAGTCCGTATGGCCATCGATTTCGACGCTCGAATTCGGATCATCCATCAACGCACGTGCAAGTTTGTCCATCACGCGTGCCGAGCCGGGTTTGAGTTCCGCCTGGTCTACCTCGAACAGGACATCGCCGAGCGTGATGACGTATCCCTGCTGGGTCTGACGCGCTTGCAGGTCGGCCAGGTCCGCACGCAACGACGCATTTTCGGTGCGAACCGCGTTTGCCTCGTCTTGGGCAAGTTGCGCATTGCGGCGTTCCATGTCGGCGGTGGCCAATGCTTGCGATGTGGCGGCATGTGCTTCGCGCAATTGGCGGGTGCGCGATTCAACGAGCAATCTGTCGCGCTCGGCACCAAGCGTCTTGCCACGTGACTCGGCATATCGCGCCAACCCCGCAGCTTGCGCGGTATCGATCAACCGCTGTGCCACGTACACGCGATGCTCGTAGACGTTCGAATCCATGCGCCGCGCGTTGCTGGCGAGAACCTGCACCGCGGCGTCGGCGTTGGCAAGCTCCTGCGGCGCGTTCGGCGCAATGCGCGGATCCGCGTGCAACTGGTCAAGATTGTTCTGCAGTCGCACCACTGCTGGCGGTGGTGCCGGTGGCATCGTGGCACAGCCTGCCATCAAACCGAGCAACGCAACGGCGAAACCTGTTTTCAAAGTCCGGATCATGGCTGGTCTCCTGTCAGTCCGAGTTGCTCGCGCATGCTGCGAACTGCGGCTTCGATTTCGGCAGTGGCTGCTTCTGCACGATGCTGGCGGCTTTGTGCGGTCGCCAGATTTGCGTCGGCCGTGGCGTTTTCCGCGTTGAATACACTTTCCTGCCAACGTCGCCGATCAAACGCTGATTGGGCGTTGGCGAACATGTCGCGCGATGTCCTTAGCGTCGTCGGAGCATTGATCGCGGCGTCAGCGTGTTCGGCCGATGTGATTGCCGTGTCCGCTTGCGTCATCGCCAATTGCGCGTCCTTGCGGTCGACCGCGTGCACGGCCAGTGGCAGTGTCAACAGCAGTAACACCACAGCGCCGGAAATGAATGTTTTCATGATGCCCTCCTGTGCTTGAAAAGTACGCGTCGTGTTGTGGGACAGCAATTCGCATGCCCCGACCGGGATGGCAGGCCCGACAAGTCCTGCGCTGGCCGTATCAAATTGTTTGTGCAAGGAAAATGTTGCGGCATTCGCAATCCGGAGCATTTCGCGCATGGAACCGGCAATGTGCAAGTTGCGCGAGTTCAATTTGCAAATCATGCAGTTTGCCAAGTGCGCGATACGCCTGGCGCGACGCACGGTCACGCGTATCCGGCGGCCATTTGCAAGTCCATGCCCAATGCATGGCGACACGCGCTAGAATGCAATTCGGGCAGACCTGCGACCAAGCGCAACGGAGGAGATATGCGACTGGTAAAACATCTGCTGGAAAGCAAGGGAACGACCGTGTACGCCATTGCCCCGGAAAAACCGGTGCTCGATGCAATACGGACAATGGCTGAAAAATATGTCGGGGCATTGCTGGTGATGCGCGGCGATGAATTGCTCGGCATCGTTTCGGAGCGTGATTACGCGCGCAAGGTCATATTGCTGGGGCGCTCATCCGGGCAGACGTCCGTGCGTGAAATAATGTCCAGTCCGGTTACCAGCGTGACACCGAGCGACAGCGTGAACCAATGCATGAAAATGATGACCGACTTGCGCATGCGCCATCTGCCCGTCGTCGAGAATGGTCGAGTGGTCGGCGTGTTGTCGATCGGCGATTTGGTCAAGGCCGTCATCGACGATCAGGCCGAGCAGTTGGAGCATCTGCAGCGGTATATTGCGGGGTGAAGTCGGCGCAGTGGGCTGCCCGGCGGCCGGCGGCGGCGCGCGGAAGGTTGCCATGAGCCTGGATCCCGCGCTGCGCAAGCGTTTGCACGAGTTGCTGGCCGAATATGGCGTCAAGGTTCGTCGTCTCGTCGAGAGCCACGGCCTGGCCCAGCATGGCATCGATCCGGCCGACATCGAGCAGGAAGTCCGTATTCGGCTGTGGAAAGCGCTGGAACGTGACCGGAATGCGGCCTTTCATACGTCTTATATACAGAGAGTCGTGCTGACCACGGTTATCGATGCGATCAGGGCGGCAAAAGCTCGCCCTGCCGAGCCTTTACCCGATGAAGTGGAGCTTGGCGATACGTTTTTGGTCGATCATGGCGCAGGTCCGGAGCGCAATGCCGGAGCCGGACAGGATTTTCGCCGAATAACGGCGTGTCTGGCGGAGTTGCCGCAGCGCCGGCGCGAAGCAGTTGTCCTGCATTTGCAGGGCTTCAGCTTTCGGGAGATCGGCCAGTTCACCGGTACCTCGGAAGAGGCAGCGCGCAAGTTGCTTGATCGAGGCATGACCACCTTGCGCGAACGCCTTGCTGCATTTGGATTTGGAGAGTTTCACGATGAATGAATCCAACAAGAAAAATTTGACCCGACTTTATCGCGACCATGCGCGCAACGATGCCGCGCTGCCGGACGCAGACTCACTCGTGTCGCTGGCGTTGGGTAATCGTTCGGCAAAGACCGACGATGTGATCGAGCAAGTGGCTGCATCGCCATTGAATGGCAAATTGCTGCATCTGACCTGTGATCTGCAACCGTTGTCGATCGACCTGAGCATGGATCTCGAAGCCTTGCTCGGTCGTTCGTACACATCCGTCCGCCACCGGCAAACGCGCGGGCGACGCGCCTTGGGCGCCCGGCCACGCTGGCGCGTCGCCGTTGCCGCCATGGCCGCGAGCCTGATTGCCGTTGCCGGATTGTGGACTGCCCACCGGCTCAATCAATCCGCCGAAACACCTATGGCTGCAAGCATTCACACGCAAGCCATTCCCGATCACATCTTTTCCGGCTTCGATGAAAAAACGGTCGCAGCACACAACGACAATCGCGGCGACGAAATCTTTCGTGGACGCTTCCTGCCCGACGAGATTTTCAAATCAAACCGGAATGACGGTTGAGAAGGCCATTGGGAAGAGGGAAGCCTGAATCGCCTGAAAGCCTGAAAATCCGCGTCATGCCAGCGTAGGCTTGCCGCCAGTTCTTGCGCTTGATCGTCGATGTCCGAACGGGAATGATGGATATCGCTGCGCTCCACCCATCCTGCTCCGCTCAATCCTCAACCGCACTCGCGTGTTCCCGCGTCGCGGCAAATGTCACGCCCGGCCAGCGCTCTTGCGTGAGTTGCAGGTTGACCCGGGTTGGAGCGAGATAAACCAACTCGCCCGCGGCATCCACGGCCAGATTCATCGCCACTTTCTCGCGAAAATCCGCAAGTTTTTTTTCGTCGTCGCAATGGACCCAGCGTGCCGTGACCACGGCCAG
>DASSXQ010000066.1:0-3227 GCA_035703725.1 Rudaea sp. | reverse complement strand
ATTGATCCTCGCGAGCGATGCGATGGAAGCCCAGCTCAAACGCAAGGCGCATGCGCGCGATGTCGGCAAAGGTATCGTCAAACGTGCCCATCACGACAAGTACGAGACTTGAGAAATACCTGCTCACGGGGTGCACTCGATGCCACGACGAGGTATAAGGTGCCCCCGCAGCAATTCCTGATGAGCCAATGAGCGCCGCGAAAGCCACCAAATCCAGAAACGCCGACCGGCTTGCCCGACTCCCACCTGCGGTTGTCCAGTTGGTCAGCAGTGCGGCAGCGGCGCTGCAGCGCAATCATGCCATGGCCGCCGAACAAGGCTTGCTCGCCGCGCTGGCACAAGCGCCCGAACACCCGGAAGTCTTGCGTCTGCTGGGCATGGCGTTGCGCTTGCAGAATCGCAATTCCGAAGCGCTGGCGGTACTGCAACGCGCCGCCAAGAAAAGACCGGACGACGCACTGATCCAAAACGGCTTGGGTTCGGCGCTGGATGCGTGCGGCGATCACGAGAATGCGATCAAGGCTTTTCGCCGGGCCGCCGACCTGGCCCCGCAAGCCGCGCAAATCTGGTCGAATCTGGGCAAGACCCTGGGTGATCACGGGTACTTTGAAGAGGCGTTGACGGTGCTCCGTCGTGCTGCCGCCATGACCGATCATCCGGCCACGCAACTGCGTTTGGCATATGCATTGCGTGTACGTGGGCATATCGACGAAGCCGCGCAACATTTTCGCGAGTTGATTGCGCGCAATCCGTCCGATGGTGGCGCATGGCAGGGTTTATCCGGATTGAAATCATTGCGCTTCAGTCAAGCCGACATTGCGGCGATGCAACGAGCCCTGCAGGATCCGAATTTGAAGCCCGGCGAGCGAATTTCGCTGGGATTCAGTCTGGCAAAGGCGTACGACGATCATGCGCGTTACCCAGAAGCATTTGCCGCCTACACGCAAGCCAACGCGCAGACGCGAAAGTTGCATCCGTGGGATGGCGCAGCATTCAGCGCCTACATTGACCGTGTGCTCGCCCACCATGCGCAGCCGTTGCCAGGTGCGACAGGTGCGTTGGGTAGTGAAATCATCTTTATCGTCAGTTTGCCGCGCTCCGGCTCCAGCCTGACCGAGCAGATTCTGGCCTCGCATCCACGCATTGAAGGTGCCGGCGAGCTCAATGACATGTCCAGCGTTCTCTTGCACGAGTCCGATCGACGCCAGCAACCCTATCCGGAGTGGGTTGCCGCGGCTACGCCAAATGACTGGCAACGCCTGGGAATGGAATATCTCGAGCGCACCACGCGCTGGCGCAAACCTGGCATGCTCATAACCGACAAGATGCCGAACAACTGGATACGCGTCGGCAGCATCATGGCGATGTTGCCGGGTGCGCGCGTGATCGATTGCCGTCGCGATCCTGTCGAGTCGTGTTTTTCCTGCTTCCGCACGCTGTTCAGCGAGGGCAATCAACCCTTTGCTTATGCGATCGAAGACATGGCCGGGTATTGGCACGAATATGATCGCGCCAGCCGACATTGGCAGAAATCGTATCCACAACGTTACCGCACGCAACACTACGAAGCGTTGGTTGCAGATCCCGAGACACAAACCCGGGAGTTGCTTGATTTTTGCGGCGTCGAATTCGATCCCGCCTGCCTGCGTTTTCACGAAACCCAACGCGATGTGCGAACTGCCAGCGCCAGCCAAGTACGTGAACCGATCCGCAAAGATACGGCTCGCGCCGAGAAATACGGTACATTGCTCGATCCATTGCGCCGGGCACTGAATTTGCCCAACAACGGTTGATTGTCCGGACTATCCCATGATGACTCCAGAACAACGCGTCGCCGGATTACCGCCGGAAATGGTTCAGCGCGTTTATGCAATCGCCCAGGCGATGCAATCCGGGCAGATGGATGCGGCCGAACGCGTCGCAATTGCAACCTTGGCCAAGGCGCCCAGGCATCCTGAACTCCTGCGGTTGGTTGGAATGCTGCAGGAATATCGTGGCCGCAGCGAACAGGCAGTTGATACATTGCTTTTGGCTCGCGCGCAGCGACCTGATGATCCGATGATCTACAACTCGTTGGGTAGCGCGTATGGATCGCTCAAGGATTACAAGCGTGCACGTGATGCTTTGCGGCGTGCGTGCGAACTTGGTCCCGAGCTTACCGTTTGCTGGTTCAATTACGCCCGACGCTTGCTGATGGATGGCGATAGCGAAGCGGCGATTGAACCGCTGCAACGCGTGCTCGCGCTTCAACCCACACATCCCAATGCTCGGGCCATGCTCGCCAACCTGCTGCGGGCCGACGGCGAAACCATCAACGCAGCAGCAGAGTTTCGCCGAATCATTGCGGATAATCCTGCCACGGCTGGCCAAGCCTGGTGGGGCCTGGCCACGCTCAAACCGATGCCATTGAACGATACCGATATCGAAATCATGCGTGGCGTGTTGCAGGACGACACGGCCAAAGACAATGATCGGATATACATCGGCTTCGCCTTGGCGGTGGCCCTCGAAGCCAAGGAGGATTTTGCAGGAGCCTTCTCGACGATGCAAAGTGCGCACGCCATTGCCGCACGCACCGAGACCTACGTAGCGCAGCGCCATGCGGATAATGTTCGCGTTATTGTCGAAGCGTTCACGCCCCCGCCGCAAAGCGCCATACCGGCTCAGGGCGAGGAAGTCATTTTCATCGTCAGCCTGCCGCGTTCGGGTTCGACATTGACCGAACAGATTTTGGCATCGCATTCACAAGTCGAAGGCGGTACCGAGCTACCGGACCTGAGCCAGGTCATCATGGACGAATGCGATCGTGTCCGGCAGACATACCACCAATGGGTGAAAACCCACAGCCCGCAACAATGGCATGCGCTCGGACAGGAATACCTGCGTCGCACGCAGCGCTGGCGCGAACGGCGACCGCGCTTTACCGACAAGTCTCCGGGAAACTGGCAGCACGTTGGTGCAATACTTGCGATGCTGCCGAATGCGCGGGTCGTGGTGTGTCGTCGCGATCCGCTGGAAACCTGTCTGGCATGCTATCGATATATCTTCGTGCGCCACCCGTTCACGCACGACCTGAACGACCTTGCCAGTCACTGGCACACTTTTGATCGCACTGTGCGTCAGTGGAAACAATTGTATCCAGATCGCATCCGCGAACAGGTTTACGAGGATCTGGTGGCTGATCCCGAAACGCAAATTCGCGAACTTCTCGAGTTCTGCAATCTGCC
>DASSXQ010000244.1:0-6695 GCA_035703725.1 Rudaea sp. | reverse complement strand
CGTATGCGCAGCGGGAAAGAAGTAAACCACAACCGGGCCCTTCTTCAGCGCACCGGCCAGATCAAACGTGAATGGATTGCCGGCGAGATAGGCCGGCAAGGTGAAGTCCGGTGCTTTCGCGCCAACTTTCAACGCGGCATTGACCGAGGTTGAAAACCCGGCGATGCAAACCGTGGCAATGGCGGCAAGTTTCATCAAGTGATTCATGGCAATGCTCCGTTTGGTTGGCTGCGTTATACACCAACCGTTGCGAAAGTGACGTGATGCCAAATCGCGCGCTCACTCGCACAATCGTCCAGTATCGAAAGCCGAGACAGCAATTCTGGTCCGGATACCATTGCCGCTCACGAAGTCGGCAAGCCGTGGAAATTGGCGCTGGCGGGTGTCCATCCGATCACGGTTCGAAGCCACGCGATCAGACCCTGCAGCCATCGGCGCCCACCATTTGGTCCGGCCCGGTTTCTGACTGCAGCAGTCGCAATCCGACTCCCGGTTCCGTGATGATCCAGCGCGGTGCGGCGGCATCGTCGCCAAGTTTCTGGCACAGTTTGGCGACGAGGATGCGCAGGTAGTGGGTGTCGTGCTGATGTGTCGGCCCCCAGACTTCGCGCAGCAACTGCGGCTGGGTGACGACGCGACCTGCGTAACGAACAAGAATCGCCAGCAAGGCATATTCCTTGCGCGAGAGCACGACTGTCTTGGCGTCCACGCTGACGAGCCGTCGCGCCAGATCGACGCGCAGACTGCCGTCGTCAAAATGCGGCAGCGTCTCCGCCGGCATCGCGTAAGCGCGCAGCAGGCCGCGCACTCGCGCCATCAACTCCTGCACACCGAAAGGCTTGGTGACGTAGTCGTTCGCGCCAGCATCCAGCGCGGCCACTTTTTCCGATTCCCCCGAGCGCACGGTCAGCACGATCACGGGTATGGATGACCACTGGCGCAGATTCGCGAGCACGGATTGGCCGTCCATTCCCGGCAAACCCAGGTCAAGGATGAGCAAATCAGCACCGTGGGTTGCCAGCATATTCAGGCCGCTGCGGCCACTGTCGGCCATCGCAACGCGATAGCCCTGTGCGCGCAGGCTGATGTCCAGAAAGCGGCGGATCTGGGGTTCGTCGTCGATGACCAGGATTCGTGTCGGAAGTGGGGTGACGGGTTTGGCGTGGTCGTCATTCATGGCACGGTTCCCGCTTCATCGGGTGCGCTCATATCGGGTTCGATCAGCGGTAGAGTGATGCGGATTGTGGTGCCGCGGTTGTGCGCACCCGACAACGCCTCCACGCGGCCGCCATGCGCGCCGATCATGCCGCGACATATCGCAAGACCAAGACCGGTACCGTGCCTGTCATGATCGCCGCGATTCACGCTATAGAACATCTCGAAAATCCGTTCACGATCCTGCACGGGAATTCCCGGGCCACGGTCGCTGATCTCGATGCAGACGGCGTTGCCAGGCGTACGTCGCGCGCTGATGCCTATGCTCTCGCCGGCTGGTGAGAACCTCGCGGCATTCTCGATGACGTTGTAAATCGCTTGTTCGAGCAGGGCCGGGTGCACCCAGATTGGGCCGATGTCGGCGGCGATTGCGATCGAGAAGCGAGTCCCGGATTGATAATGTTGCAGACGTCCGGTTGCCGATCCCACCAGTTCGTCTACGCCGATCCAGTCGCGCTGCAAGGTCAATTTGCCGTGGCCGAGCCGGGTCATGTCGAGCAGGTTCTGGATGTAGCGGTCCAGACGCTTGCCTTCGTCACGCACCGTGTCAAGCAGCGCGCGTCGATCCGTCTCGTCGAGGCTGTCGGCGTAATTCTCCAGACTTTCCGCAGCGCCGAGCATCGCTGCCAACGGCGTGCGCAAGTCGTGTGATACGGACGACAGCAAGGCGCTGCGCAAGCGCTCGGTTTCGTTGGCGATGCGCACTGACTGCAAATCGGTCGCCAACCGTATTCGCAATAGCGATTGCGCGATGTCGTCAACCAAAGATGCAAGTAGCCAGCGTTGTGCGTTGTCGAATTCGCTGCCTGCGTCGGACGGCTTGAGTTCGATGACACCGAGATTTTCGTGCGGCGTGCCCAGTGGCAAACGCATCCATGCAATGGCGTCGATCGACGCCGGAACCGTGACGTCGTCCACATGCATGCGGACATCGGCTGCCAGATGTTCGCGAAAAAATTCGCGCGTTCCTCGAACCACCTGTTCCTCGTCCGTGGCAGCCGCAAGCCGTTGCACCAGTTGTTGGCGCAGAAGAACCTGCTGGTTGGTGCGCCGCAATGCATGTACCTGCATCGCCAGTCGTGATGCCATGCGACCCGCGAGCAGCGCGGCGGCAAAAAACACAACCACGGTCGCCACCCCTTCACGTGCACCGATGTAGAACGTGAATTTCGGTTCGAAGAAAAAATAGTTATAGCCGAGAAAGCACAATATTGCGGCGGCCAAAGCCGGTCCGGTGCGTGTGCGCAACGCAACCACGAGGACAGCAAGCATAAACACGGGTGAAAGGTCGTGCATGCCTAACCAGGCCTGCGCGATTGCCGCCACGATCACTGCGCCGACAGCGCCCCCCAGGGCCAGCGCGTAGTCGCGCGATCGTTTTGCAACACGCACGATGAGACTCATGTGGCGGGTTGGTGATTGGGTGGCCAACGATGCGGATCGCATGTGCGGATTCTGTCAGAACGCGAAGACCGATATTGATTCGCGAGCACTTCAACTCGCAGTTTCCTGCAAGAATTTACGCAAAATTTACGCGTGACGCGCATGACGACGATTCCGCCTTTACGCGCAGTCGATGAATACTGGCAAGCATGAATTCGCAGGCGTCGGAGGCGTGTGTGAACACTTCGAACACATCTGGCGAGCCAGTAGTCCATGCCGCCAGAATGACGGGCCTGCGGCCGTTGATGATTGGGGCAATCGGGGTCGTTTTTGGTGACATTGGCACGAGCCCGCGGTACGCGATCCAGGAAGCATTCTCGCCGCATTACGGATTGATTGCCGACCATGCCACGGTTCTGGGGGTACTTTCGCTGGTGTTCTGGTCGCTTATGCTGGTGATCACGGTGAAGTATGTTGGAGTGATCCTGCGCGTCGACAACGATGGCGAGGGCGGCATTATGGCGCTGACCGCACTGGCGCAGCGTGCGTTGCCGGGAGCAAGGCATGGAACTTACTTGATCGGGCTTCTCGGTGTATTCGGTGCAGCCCTGTTCTTCGGCGATGGCGTCTTGACGCCTGCAATCTCGGTACTGTCTGCGGTCGAAGGACTCGAGGTGGCGACGCCGGCATTGGCGAGATGGGTGTTGCCCGCAACCATAGCGGTGCTATTCGTGCTGTTCGCCGTGCAACGCTTCGGCACGCATGCGATGGGGCGTGCATTTGGTCCGATCATCGTACTGTGGTTCGCTGCCTTGGCAATCATGGGTTGCACCGAAATTGTCGGCAAGCCCGAGGTGCTGCGCGCCCTGGACCCTTGGTGGGCAGCACGTTTCTTCGTCGATCACGGCTGGTACTCCATCTTCATACTTGGTGCGGTTGTGCTCGCAGTGACGGGCGGCGAAACGCTGTACGCGGACATGGGTCATTTCGGTCGCCGGCCAATCCAGTACGCGTGGATCTTTCTGGTGTTGCCGGCGCTGACGTTGAATTATTTCGGCCAGGGCGCGCTGCTGCTTGCCAATCCACTGGCGGTACGCAATCCGTTCTATCTCGGGCTGCCAGGTTGGGCGCTTTATCCAATGGTCGGTCTGGCCACTGCGGCGACCGTAATCGCCTCACAGGCCGTGATCAGCGGCGCTTATTCGGCCACGCAACAGGCCATTCAGCTCGGTTATCTGCCACGCATTCCCATCCGGCATACGTCGCGCTCGACGATTGGGCAGATCTACATCCCGTCGATCAACTGGTTGCTGATGATGGCCGTCATTGCCACGGTGCTTGGCTTCGGCAGTTCGACCGCGTTGGCGACAGCTTACGGGGTTTCGGTGACCGGAACCACGTTGATCACGAGCGTGCTGCTGATTGTCGTGCTTCGCTCGCGCCGAGTAATGCCGGGACTGTTCTTCTGGCCGTTGGCTTGCATGTTCGTTTTGGTCGATCTCGCATTCCTGTTCGCCAACGTGGTCAAGTTCCGCGAGGGAGCGTGGTTCCCGATTGCCATCGGCCTGGTCATGTTCACGCTGCTGCGTACCTGGGGCAGGGGACGAAAATTGTTGCAGATGGAAATTCGCAGCGGTGGCATCGGGATCGAAGCGTTCCTCCAGGCGTTGAAAGTATCGCCACCAATGGCGGTGCCGGGAACGGCAGTGTTCCTGACTGCGCAACAGTCTGTCGTGCCCAAGGCTCTGCTGCACAATCTCAAGCACAACAAGGTGCTGCATGAGCGCAATGTACTGTTGACCGTCGAAACCGAGACGGTGCCATTCGTCAATTCATGCGCACGACTGCACGTGGAGCCCATCGGCGACGCATTCTTTCGTGCAACGCTGCGTTACGGGTTCATGGAAACACCGGACGTGCCGTATGCGCTGGCTTGTGCCGAAGGTCGCGACGTGCTGAATTTCGATCCGATGGATACAACCTTTTTCGCCAGTCGCGACAGTGTTCTCGTCCGTCCACGCCACGGCATGCCGGTCTGGCGTGATCGACTTTTTGGGTTCATGCATCGAAATGCGACCCCGGCAACCGACTTCTTCCAGATCCCGCCGAACCGTCTTGTGGAATTGGGCTCGCCGGTGGAAATTTGAGAGCATTCGTGCCGCGTCACTTTTCCAGCTAGAATCCGCGCCGTCGTGCGCCAAGCGGCGCGATCATCAAGTCGTGTATGACGCATCCATGCCTGCGCTGTGGCGCTTGTTGCGCATATTTTCGAGTCGCTTTTCACTGGTCGGAGGCTGAGTCGTTTCTCGGCGGCGTCGTGCCTGCCGAACTGACCGTGAAGCTGGATCCACACCGTGTCGCAATGCGTGATACCAACCGTATCCAGCCGCGCTGCGTGGCACTCTCTGGAACGGTCGGGAAAGATGCTTCGTGCTCGATTTATGCACAACGTCCGTCGGTGTGCCGCGAATTGATTCCGGCCTGGGAACGCGGTGCGGCAAGCCCGCAATGTGATCGTGCGCGGCAAGCACACGGCCTGCGGCCATTGCAACCGGATGACTGGCTTGCTCCGGAGGGTCCGGGCCTGTCGCCGTTGCCGCGCAGTGCCTGATTGGTGGTAAGCATCGGACAATGGATCAGTAGCCCAAGCCTCGCGCCAGTCTGCTCGCCTTCAACAGCATCGGGTGACCTGCATTGTTTCCATTTGTCTGGAAAAGCAAAAATTTGCAGTGATTTTTGCTTCACGGCCGGCTATGGTTACGATCACGTTTGCCAGCGCGATGCACACAACCCATGCGTATCAAAATCATCCTGGCAGTGCTGGCCGTGGCGATCATCCAGTTCGCACTTGCCTTGCTGACTCTCTACAAAGGACTACTGCTGTTTCACGGTCCGACGACGTGGTCGGAGCACTTCTGGGCAAGCGCAATCCCGGTCATGCTGTTTCCGGCAAGCATGCTCTTGCACACGCAGATCACATTCAGTGCCGTGTTGATGACGATGATGATCGCATTGAACAGCCTGATCTGGGGTGGTGTGCTGGTAGCACTCTGGTTTGCGATTCGTAAACGATACCGAAATGCCGGTTAGCATCGGCAAGCCCGGCAATCGACTTCGGCAACAATTCGTGATTTCTCAATCCTGTGCTTTGCATTGGCCATCATCGTCCAGGGTTGCCGATGTGGATGCCGCGTCAGCCGGCGCTGGCGTTGCTGCTCGGGTCAGAACTTGCCGCAAATCGTGCAACGCCGGCAACAATGTGGATACGTCGAGCATTGCCTTGCGTGCGGCACCCACCGCGCGCCGCACATCGGCAGGTGCCGGACGATCTTCAATCAACGCAATGCCGGGCCGGGCGCACGCGACAAGCAGATCGATCCAGTCCGCCGGATGGGAACTGCCCGGGTTGGGCAAGCGTCGCGTGATCCAACGACTGGCACGAAACGCCGGTGCAAGTTGTTCGACACTTCCAACCGCGGCGACAAATTCCTCCGGTGTGCGTTCGTCGTTTGCCGGATCCAGTGCGGCGCCCAGAACAGCGAGCGCATCGGCGATGCGTCGTCGCAGTACGCCTGTGGATCGCACCGGCAGAATAAACCACGCGCTGACGACACCAATGAAGGCGCCGATGACAATCTCCTGCAGGCGCAAAAACAGCAACTGACCAGCGGGCGCATCGGCAAACCCTTGCAGGAGCGCCAGCGCTATGGTCACGAACAGCGCCCACCACACGTAATTCAGGGGACGCAACCAGGTACCAATGAATACCGCCATCATGATCAATGCGCCGATACCAAGGTTGTGCGCGCCCGCATGAAAGTCAATTGAAAGCGCGACGATGGTGCCTCCGGCAGCACCCATCACGCGCAACAGGCTCTTGTAGGCAACATCGAGACGTCCCCGATTGCCGCTGATGACGATAAATGCAGTGAGCACGATCCACGCCCAGCGATGACCAAAGACAACGTGGCCCACGACAAACGAAGCCGCGAGCGCGGTAGCCATCTGGATGGCCATGCGTGTACTTGCGATCGGACGTAACGCGGATTGGCGGTTCGGTGCGACACGCACGGGCGCCTTTGTTGCCGGCGCCGCAG
>DASSXQ010000059.1:0-2529 GCA_035703725.1 Rudaea sp. | reverse complement strand
TTCGATGTTGACAGTGTGACTGGTCGTGCCACCCAGATTGGCAAGATCAATCGCGCCGGCATGAGTTTCGTCGTCCACGACAACGTGGCGCGGGTGGCTATTGGCAATGACGATGAAATGAACACCGTGGTGTTCGTCAGCGACGGCAATGGCAAACCCTGGCGCCAATTGCCGGAAACGGTGACCGGCAAGGCGATGCAGCCGCTGCACATATCCAAGGACGGCACCACGCTTTACTCCCTCTTCAGCGCCAACGGCGGCCCTGCCCAATTGGTAGCCAGCAAGCTGGACGGTAGCGAGCGCAAGGTGTTGGCGAGTGATGATTTTGCTTCCGTCTCAGGTGTGTTGTGGACACCGCATCCCGACAGCCACCCATATGCGGCGGTATTCGGGGTGGGTCGCCCGCATGTCGAGTACATTGGCGATGGACACTACGCACAGATTCATCAGGCATTGTCGCGATCCTTCCCCGATGAATTCGTGAGCTTTGGCGGCATCAGCGAGGATGGAGCCAGCATCCTGGTGGTGGCGCAAAGCGACCGTGATCCGGGCTCGATTGCCTTGCTCGATACCAAGGCAATGAATCTGCGGCCCTTGTACCGCACCTTGCCCTGGATCGACCCGGCCAAGATGGCGAAGCGCAAACCATTCCGTTTCAAGAACGCCGCTGGCGTTGAGATCGACGGATACATCACCTTGCCACATGGCAAAACCGCGAAAAACCTTCCAACCGTGTTGCTGCCGCACGGCGGCCCGATCTTTGTCCGTGACAGTTGGTTCTATGAGCCGGATGCCCAGTTCCTGGCCAGCCGTGGTTACGCGGTGGTGCAGGTCAACTATCGCGGTTCCAGCGGTCGTGGATACAACTTTGAACGCTCCGGGTTCGGCCAGTTTGGTACAGGTATCATCCAGGACCAGATCGATGCCATCCACTGGGCGATCAATCAGGGCTACGCAGACAAGAGCCGGATGTGCATCTACGGCGGCAGTTTCGGTGGCTATTCGGCACTGATGACTCCGATCCGCGCGCCGGGGCTGTTCAAATGCTCGGTTGACTACGCTGGCGTGTCCGATTACTCAATTGAGTTCAATCGCAGTGATACCCGCCAATACAAGGCCGGGCGATGGTACTTCGATCATGCCGTTGGTACCGATCTCGCAACCGTCAAGGCGATGAGTCCGATTTTCCATCTCGACAAGTTCAACATCCCGGTCCTGATCGTGCATGGCGAGGATGATCGGCGCGTACCGATCCAGAATGCCACCGAGTTGCGCGCTGCACTAAAGAAGGCCAACAAGCCATACGAATGGCTGGTGCGACCGAAGGAAGGCCATGGCTTCTACAGTGAGGCCAATCGCGCCGACATGTACAAGACGATGGAAGCGTTTCTGGCGAAATACATTGGCAAGACCGCGCAATGACCGAACGCCGTAACCCGCTGTCCGGCCCTGTGCCGGGCGACGCTGAGCGCCAACTTTTTGCGCAGGCTCGCGCTGCGCTGGAGGCCAATAATCCGGCGGCGGCCCTGCCCGTGCTGGAAAAACTGTTTGCGACCTTTCCGGGCGATGTCGAAATCGCTGTCATGTTTGCGGGTGTACTGTTGGCGCAAGGCCATCTGCGGCGCGCCACGCAGTGTCTGCTCGATACGCTGTCCGCGATGCCACCGCTACCGGAGTTGAATGCGCGGGTTGCGAAATACCTGCATCGCTTGGGTGAAAGCCGAGGGGCGCGCGACTGCCTGCAGCAGAAGGTACTGGAAGTACCGCGCGCCGCGCCCGGGCTCGCGGCCATGGGCATGATGTGGCAGACCTTGGGCGTGCCCGAGCGTGCATTGGAAAAGTTTGATCGAGCCCAATCGTTCGGTTTTGATGCACCGGCCCAGCAGTATTACCGGGGCCTGCAACTGCAATTTATGGGCCGCTCCGATGAGGCTTGCGACGCTTGGCGGCGCTGCCTGGACAAGTCCCCGGGCTTCGGCCGTGCGTGCCTGTCGTGGACACGCTCAGCCGGAAAATCGCATCAAGAGGCATTGCTTGAGCGCGCCGACGCGGGCCTGGCTCAGGCAGAGCCGGACAGTGTCGACAAGGCTGCGTTCGAATTCGCCCGTTTCCATTTGTTTGAATCCGCCAATCGCCCTGATGCGGCGTGGATTGCTTTGCGTGAAGGCAACGCCATCATGGCGCAACGCCTCAAGCATGATCCCGCTTGCATCGATCATCTGATCGGCGCCACCATTGCATGGTGCGATGCGGCGTTTCTGCGTGCCGAGCAGTCTGCGCTCAGTGCGGGTCCGCAACCGATATTCATCCTCGGCATGCCGCGTTCTGGCACCACCTTGCTGGAACGTGTGTTGGGCAATCACACTCAGGTGGTATCGGCCGGCGAGTTGAACGACTTTTGGCAGCAGATGCGCTGGCTGACCGACCTGCCGGGCCGACAGATGTTGGATGACGCCTTGCTCCAAAGGCTGCACGCGATCAATTACACCGAGCTGGCGGAGCGCTATCTCGCGCAAGCCCGCTGGCGAG
>DASSXQ010000297.1:0-5374 GCA_035703725.1 Rudaea sp. | reverse complement strand
TTCGATGTTTTGCAATCCGCCGCTTTGCCTGAACCAATTCGCGCGCGTTTGCTTGCGCGGCGCGACCGCCGCCTGACAGCCGATGGCGTGCTGGTCATACAAGCCAATCGTTTCCGCGATCAGGCACGCAATCGTGATGATGCGCGCGAACGTCTGGCAGACGTCATTCGCGCCGGCATGCACGTGCCGAAAAAGCGTGTTGCAACCAAACCCACGCGCGCATCCAAGGAGCGTCGGCTTACCGCAAAGAAAAAGCGGGCCCAGCACAAGCAGGGACGCGGCAAGAACTGGAGTCTGGAATGAGTCAATCGCGTTTTCCGGTCGTTCCGGAACAAATGCCCCAATTTGCACCATCGTTCAGTGGAGCGATTTGCCGCGGAATCTTCGTCTATTGCGGGTGGCGGCTCGTCGGCGAGATTCCAAACGTACCCAAACTCGTGGTGATTGCCGCTCCGCATTCGAGCAACTGGGATGTGATCTGGGGCCTGCTGGTCAAGGTCGGTATCCGTTTGCGCATCAGCTTCATCGGCAAACGCGAAGCTTTTTTCTGGCCGATCGGACCCATTCTGCGCGGCTTCGGCGGTATCGCCATCGATCGTCGCGCACCGCATGGGGTGGTCAAGGAAATGCGCCGTCAGTTTGAACAATCCGAGAAATTCTGGCTGGCAATTGCGCCGGAGGGAACGCGTAAAATGGTCAAGGATTGGAAAAACGGATTCTGGCGAATCGCAAAAGAAGCCGGAGTGCCGATTCTGCCGGTGTATTTTCACTACCCGGAAAAGACCATCGGATTTGGGCCACTGATCGAACCCAGCGACGACATGCAGGCCGACATGGCCCGCATCCGCGAATTTTATCGGCCGTGGAAAGGCAAGAATCGCGGCACGGTCTGACGCCAGCGCCAGTCCACGACAGCTCAACCTTCGTCCAAACCTCGATCAGCCCACTCGCCAGCATTCGATCGCCGTCTCCCCGGGCTTGCTTGGGCAGCGGGAGCATGGTCATTCCTCGTCCCCAAACTCGACCAGCCTGCGCTCATGCCGGATCCGCCTTTTCGCCCAAACCTGGCTGGGAAAAAGGGCTGATCGAGGTGCAGTTTGGTATTGCCACAAGCAATCCGCAACGCGACGGCTGCGGACCGTTCGGCAACCATTCCCTGGAGTGTTACGCCAGCGCGCTGTGCGTGCGTTGCTGCCGAGCGATTAACGATCCGAATGCCCGGACTCGTAATAATCGCCGCGCGCGAACAGTCCGGGTTTGATCAAATCGATGAACGCACGTGCCTGCGGCGACAAATATTTGCCTTTGCGCGCAACCACGCCGTAACTGCGTTGCGGAAAGAATTGACGCATGTTGCGCACGGCCAGACGCGCGTTGTCATCGGGTTGAATGCAGATGCCGGTGACGATGGAAATACCCAGCCCCATCGCGACATACTGCTTGATGACTTCCCAACCGCCGACTTCGATGGCGACCGAATACGGCACCTTGCGTTGCTGGAATACCAGATCAACGAGACGATACGTGGTCAGGCGTTGTGGCGGCAGGATGAGTCCGTAGGGCGACAGATCTTCCAGAGCAACTTCGGGCTTGTCGACCAGTGGATGATCCAGCGGCAAAATCAGCATGGGATCGAACCAATGGATGGGTTCATATGAAATGTCGTGGGGTACATCCAGCATCGAACCGACGGCAAAATCCACTTGGTCCGAGCGCAGCAGCGCCAGTCCGTCCTTTCCGGTGACATTGGCCAGTTGCAGGCGCACCTCGGGAAACGCATGGCGGTAGTCGCGTACTGGTGTGGATAACAGGTACTGGATCGTCGAAGCCCCGGCCGCGATGGTGATTTCGCCGGCATCCATGCCTTGGCGCTGGCTGCGAAATTGTTGATCCAGATTTTCCATCCCTTCGACCAACGGTCGCGCCAGGTCATAGAGCAACTGACCCTCGGCCGTCAGCGCCAGACGCGGGCGAGTACGTTCAAGCAACTGGGCGCCAAGCTCGGATTCCAGTGCCGACAACTGCAAGCTGACCGACGATGCCGACAAGTACAAGGCCTCGGCGGCACGGGCAATGCTGCCGAATTTGACCGCATGACAAAACGCCCGCAGTTGCTTGGTGCGGTTGCCCTTGTAGTAGAAGCGCGCCGGCCCGGCAGCCGCCTTGGCGTTGGCATTGCGTTGCTTGCGGCGGCGGCTGGGTCCGGCCATGGCATTTTCCGAGTCTTTACTTTGGGTTGACAGCCGGATGGTTCAATTGTCCATTCAAAGCGTTGCAGACTTCTTTGACGGTGTCAACGATACAAATTGAAACATTCAGCTTGTCAAATGCTGCGTTGCGGGAACAGGCTGTCCTCCCGTTACTTCCACACCACCACTCACGCCATTGAGGTCTTCGCTATGAAAGTCACTCTGCCCAGCACTGAACAATTGACCCTCGACTGGAAAAACAACGCGCGCTGGAACGGGATCATTCGCCCGTACACCGCCGACGATGTCGTGCGTTTGCGCGGCACCGTGTTCATCGAACATTCGCTTGCACGTCGCGGCGCGGAAAAACTGTGGGCGCACCTGCACAACGAACCATTCGTCAGCGCGCTGGGCGCACTGACCGGCAATCAGGCCATGCAGCAGGTCAAGGCGGGACTCAAGGCAATCTATTTGTCCGGCTGGCAAGTGGCTGCCGACGCCAACATCGCTGGCGAAATGTATCCGGATCAGTCCCTGTACCCGGCCAATTCCGTGCCGCAGGTAGTCAAGCGCATCAACAACGCCTTGCTGCGCGCCGATCAGCTCCAACATGCCGAAGGCGATGACAGCATCGACTTTCTGCAACCAATCGTTGCCGATGCCGAAGCCGGTTTTGGTGGCGTACTCAATGCCTTCGAGCTGATGAAGGCGATGATCGAAGCCGGCGCGGCCGGCGTGCATTTCGAGGACCAACTGGCCAGCGCCAAAAAATGTGGGCACATGGGCGGCAAGGTGCTGGTGCCTACGCGCGAGGCAATCGAAAAATTGGTGGCCGCGCGCCTGGCTGCCGATGTCATGGGAGTGCCGACATTGATCGTCGCACGCACCGATGCCGAAGCTGCCGGCCTGCTGACCTCGGACATCGATGCCAACGACCATGCATTCATCACCGGTGAACGCACGCCGGAAGGCTTTTACAAAACGCGCCATGGCCTGGATCAGGCAATCAGCCGCGGTGTGGCGTATGCGCCCTATGCGGACTTGGTCTGGTGCGAAACCGGCAAACCCGATCTTGAATTTGCGCGCCAGTTTGCCGAAGCGATTCACGCAAAATATCCGGGCAAGATGCTCGCCTACAACTGTTCACCCAGCTTCAACTGGAAACACAATCTCGACGACGCCACCATCGCGCGTTTTCAGCGCGAGCTGGCCGCAATGGGCTATCGCTTCCTGTTCATCACCCTGGCCGGGTTTCATGCATTGAACTACTCCATGTTCAATCTTGCTCACGGATACGCGCGTCGGCAAATGAGCGCGTTCGTCGAATTGCAGGAGGCCGAATTTGCTGCAGTGGATCACGGCTTCACCGCGGTCAAACATCAGCGCGAAGTCGGCACCGGCTACTTCGACACGGTCACGCAGACAATTCAAGGCGCGCAGGCCTCGACGGTTGCATTGAAAGGATCAACCGAAGAAGCCCAGTTCGAGCGCGGCAAAATTGCCAGCGCTGCGTGAGCGTTGCCGTTTCGACTCCGCTCGCTGCGCGAGCTACGCTCAGCGCGAACGGAATTGTTGAACGCGAACGGAGTTGTTGAACGCGAAGGGAACTGTTGATTGCAGCCTCCAATCAGGCGAATTCAGGGTGCAAAAAAAGGCATTGGCGACGGCGAGTCCCGAGGTTTTCGCTTTCCCTGCGCATCGGGGAAAGCTGGCGGGCTGGACCGAAGGGGAAGCACTTTTCGACATTGCCGGCGCTGCGCGAGCGTTGCCGTTTCGACTCCGCTCGCTGCGCGAGCTACGCTCAACGCGAACGGAATTGTTGAACGCGAAGGGAATTGTTGAACGCGAAGGGAATTTTTGAACGCGAACGGAGTTGTTGAACGCGAAGGGAATTGTTGATTGCAGCCTCCAATCAGGCGAATTCAGGGTGCAAAAAAAGGCATTGGCGACGGCGAGTCCCGAGGCTTTCGCTTTCCCTGGGCATCGGGGAAAGCTGGCGGGCTGGACCGAAGGGGAAGCACTGTTCGACCCGCCTGATCAAAAGGTGAAAGCGCCGTTTATCGGCGGCCCTTGTCCGGTCGCCGATAAACGTGGCAACGCCAGATGATGACTTTTGGCATATAGGCTATGATCGCCCGTCAGTATCGATCAAGGAAATAGCCACATCGTGTCCACGATGGCTTCCGAATCTTCGGCTGCTGCGGCCGCGCCGGCAATCAACTTGCCGCCCCGGGCGCAGGCGCCGCATCTGCCGCGCCAGCTATCTGATGCCGAGTTTGTGATGTTGCGCAGTGCCGGGCCGAGTCGTCGTGTTGCTGCCGGCGAGCAACTATTTTGCAAGGGCGAAGACGGCCAGAACATGTACGTCATCGAAACCGGCTATGTGCGCATCGAATTCGGTGACGGTTTGCCGCACAAACTGCTCGGTCCACGTGAATACTTCGGCGAATTGGCTCTGTTCATCGGCAATCATGCACGCGTCGCGGGTGCAGTTGCCCATAGCGCATGCAATCTTCGCGCGATCGACTACCCGTCGTTCGATTACTTGATGGAAAGCGAACCCGGCTTGCTGGCGCAATTCATGCGTCGTTCGTTTGCCTATCTGGTGGCCAGCGAACAGCAATTGATCGGCAGCCTCAAGCGCCGCAACGACGACCTGCAGCAAACCCTGAATTCCCTGCGCCAGGCGCAAACGGAATTGACCACCGCAAACCGGCTGGTGCGCACGGACGAGTTGACCGGATTGATCAATCGCCGTGGCCTGTACGAATTTCTCGAAACCCTGGACCGACATCGCATTGCCGACACGCAATTGTGTCTGCTGCTCATCGATCTGGATCGATTCAAGCAGATCAACGACGACCATGGACATCTCGTGGGCGATGATGTGCTGTGTGCCGTGGCCAACGAAGTAAGCAACGCCGCAGCGGCTTGCGATCTGGCCTGCAGGCTTGGCGGCGATGAGTTTGCCTTGCTCGCCCAACTGCACGATTCCGCGCAGCTCGAGCCCTTGGCGATTCGCATCATCGAAGCAGTGAATCAATTGCGCATACCCGTACTGGATATGCTCAGCGCATCGATCAGCATCGGTACGACCATGTGTGCCGAAACGGACGATTGGTCGATCTGGTATAGCCAGGCCGACGCCGCTTTGTATCGTGCCAAAGGCGAAGGCGGCAGCACCT
>DASSXQ010000290.1:0-2483 GCA_035703725.1 Rudaea sp. | reverse complement strand
TCAAGCACAACGTGTGGCGCGAACGTTGCAGCGTGGTGTTCGTCGGCTATGCTGCCGAAGGCACCCTGGCGCGACGCATCGTCGATGGCGCAGGCAGCGTGCGTATTTTCAACGAGGACATTCCGGTGCGCGCGCAAGTGTGGACCATTAACGGTTTCTCGGCGCATGCCGACCAGCCGGCGCTGTTGGACTGGCTGGGCAACACCCCACGGCGCAAGGTGTTTTTGGTGCATGGCGAATACGACCGCGGCATGCATGCTCTGCAGGAAGTGTTGGAACAACGCGGTTTCGCCTGCCAGTTGCCCGGTTGGCACGAGCCGATCAAGATCGACTGATCCACATCACGTGGATATCGGTTTGTCGCCATACGCGTGGCATGAAACCCATCAACACAAAATGTTTCGGCCATTCGCGTGTTCGATACAGGCTTGCCCGTTCCAACGTTTTTATCGTTGCCGTTCGCTGGAGTGCAGCAGGCGAGCACATAATTGGTGCTGATCGTTGAATAGCCGACGAAAGGCCAGCGCAATCACGCCGAGCGTCCCGAGGGCGGTGGCTGCCGCAATCATGAACATGATCACGATCTGGTAGCGCACGGCGTCGGCGGGCGCAGCACCAGCCAGAAGCTGGCCGGTCATCATGCCGGGCAAGCTGACCACGCCCATCACCATCATGGAGTTGATGGTGGGAATCATGCCGGTACGCAAGCTGGTGCGGATCAACGGATGAGCCGCTTCCCAGCGGGTCGCGCCGAGGGCGAGATCATTGTCGATGATGTCCGCCTCGCGTGCGACGCCTTCCATGAAGCGGTCCAACGCCAGCGATACGCCACTGAGGATGTTGCCTAGCACCATGCCGAGCAGGGGAATCGTGTACTGCGGTGCGTACCACGGCGACACATCGATGATGCCGAGTACACCGGCACCCGTGACCACGAAGGCCGCGCCCAGGATGGTAATCACACTGTCGCGATACACCCCGGCAAAACGCCGGTTGGTACGGCGTACGGCAGCGATGCCGGCCAGTGTTGCCATGACCAGACCGATGCCGATTACCGGCAGGGGCGTGCGCAACGCGAACACGGACTGAAGAATGAAACCAACCAGTATCAGTTGAACGGCCATGCGTGCGCTGGCCAGCAGCAACGATTTGGCCAAGCCCAGGCGCAACCACACCGAGATGGCCACATTGACGAGTATCAAAACGGCAGCCATGGCCAACTGCCCGTTGCCGAGACTGATGTACGTGGCATTCATGTGGCGGACCCGAGGGTCAGCACGCGGTTGCCAATGCGTTCGAGTTGCGCGCGGTCATGGCTGGTCCAGATGAGTCCGCGGTCAGGCGCTGCGCTGATCCAGTGCGTAATCAGATTCTCGATTGCGCAAACTGTCTCGCGGTCCAGCGATGCCGTGGGTTCATCCAGCAGCAACACGCTGGGTGCCACCAGCAGTGCACGTACCACGGCGACGATTTGTGCCTCGCCTCCGGACAGTCGCTCTGCGCGCTGGCGCAGAAAGCGTTCATCGCGCCCGGTCGCACGCAGCAGTTCGCGCGCCTGGTCGTCCGGAAACTCAAGTCCCCGTCGCACCTGGAAAGCAAATGGCGCACGCAGCGCGGCGTCCACCGTGCCTTCGCGCCACGCCGGCCTCTGCGGCACGTACACTACAAACGAGCGATAAGCCGGCATTGACCAGTCTGCCAACGCGCGCCCGTTGAATACGAGCTCACCGGATTGCAGCGGTTCCAATCCGGCCAGAGTACGCAGCAGTAGCGTCTTGCCGCTTCCGGATGGACCGGTGATGCCGAGTCGATCTGCGGCGTGCAGTGTCAGGCCAAAGTTGTGCCACAGAGTTCGCCCGTCAATACGAAAGGTCAAATCGCGGACCTGCAGCAAGATGTCAGTATCCGCAGCCGGTTGCGTGGCTGAGGGCAGGTCGGAAGAATCGCTGGAGACAGCACTATTCGACATGGGAATCGTTGAGGGCCGCGATCTCGAATTGGAAACTGGTCGACCGTGGCAAGTGTAATGGTCAAGCGTGCACGGCGTATCGACAGTAACCGGCGGCATCAGGATGATCCGTTTGCCGTGCACAGCCTTGCCGGGCACGCAGTCTACGCGGCAGGCGCTGGGGTATCTGGCCATTGCAAGTTGGCCCGAAGCTGTTGCTTGGCGTCGACACTGAACTGCAGCTGCAGTTGCATTGCCCTGGCGGCGGCGCTCGCCAATGTCAGACCAAGGCCGATATGGCCGCTGGTTCCGTAGTGCTTGCTCCAATGACGCCGACCAAACATTTGCACCTCGTCGGCTTCCAGATCCGGTGCAGGGTTGCTGATCACCAGCGCATTTTCGGACCGGTCAATGCGAATGGTGCCGCCTTCGGGGCAGTAATGACTGGCGTTGGCCAACAGATTGCCGAGGATGATATCCAGCAGCGAAGGGTCAGCGCGCAGTGCCGCGTCACTGTTCGCGTGCCGGATATCGA
>DASSXQ010000289.1:0-6702 GCA_035703725.1 Rudaea sp. | reverse complement strand
GCGTTGCTCATCGAGAGCCTTCTGGTCGATGGCATCGAGCAGATGACCCATGCGATCGGATTCCATCCACAGTGTCATGTCCAGCGCGGTTGTCGGCACGGTCTCGAAATAATTGGTCCGATCCAGCGAGGTGGTGCCGTTTTGATCGGTTGCACCGGCCAGTTCGAACGGCTTGAAGTATTCGTCCTTGTGGTTCTCCGAACCCTGAAACATCAGATGCTCGAACAGGTGCGCGAAACCGGACTTGCCTTTGGGCTCGTAGCTGGAACCGACGTGGTACCAAACGCTTACCGCGACCACGGGCGCCTTGTGGTCTTCGTTGACCACCACGGTCAGTCCATTGGGCAAGGAAAAACGCGTGTACGGAATATCCGGTGCATCCGCAGCGCGAGCGGCGGGTAATACCGCCATCATGCTCAACGTCAAACCGGCGAGCAGACTCAGGGAGCGATTCATGTTCACATCCTACGTTGAAAGAATCCCGACCGTAACGGTTGACGCCGTTCTTGGCAATGGCAATTCGTCACGGCCTTCACCCGAAGCCAGCCCCGGCTTGTGAAAAGTTGCCCGGGCGTGGGGAAAGATGCGAGCCAGTCATTTTTGATGGCATTGCATGGTGATGTGCAAAAATGGCCTTCGACGCAGTCCTGAAGGATCACTGGCAATGCCGGAGCATGTGAAACAGGAAATCGAAGGCCTCATCGCGCAGCGAAGCTTCCGCCAGGTGCGCGACTTGCTCGACCAATGCGATGCAATCGAGGCCGGCGCACTGCTGGAAGAACTGCGGCGCGAAGACGCACTCATTGTTTTCCGCTCGCTGCCGCGTATGACTGCAGCGGCGGTATTCGAGCATTTGCCGCATCACCTGCAGCGTGCACTGGTTGAGGACCTGGCGCCGGACAGTGATCGCGTCGCCTTGTTGCTCAATGATCTTAGCCCCGACGACCGAACCGCATTTTTTTCCGAGTTGCCCGATCCGGACCTGCAGCGATTCCTTTCCATCCTCACACCGAAGGAACGCCATAACGCCATCCGCCTGCTCGCTTATCCGAAAGATAGTATCGGACGACTGGCAACCACGGATTTCATCGCATTGCGACCCCACTGGACCGTCGAACAGGCGCTGCGTCACATTCGCCGTTTCGGACGCGACAGCGAGACGATCAACGTCATCTACGTGGTTGATCGGGATTGGAAGTTGCTCGACGACGTTCGCATACGCGAGATCATTCTTGCCGAACCCGAAGCCAAAATTTCATCGCTCATCGATCGGCGATTCGTGGCGCTGGCGGCCAGCGATGATCAGGAAACCGCGGTGGAAATCTTTCGCGATTCGGACCGCACCATGCTTCCGGTCGTGGATACCGACGGTGTGCTGATTGGTATCGTCACGGTGGATGATGTACTGGACGTGGCGGCCGAGGAAGCCACCGAAGACATCCACAAAATCGGTGGACTCGAAGCGCTCGATCTGCCGTACATGGATACGCCGTTGCGAACGTTGATTTCCAAGCGGGCACGCTGGCTTGCCGTGCTATTCGTGGGCGAGATGTTCACCGCCACGGCCATGGGCTATTTCGAAGCCGAGATTGCGCGCGCAGTGGTGCTGGCCTTGTTCGTGCCGCTGGTCATTTCGTCCGGCGGCAACTCCGGTAGTCAAGCTGCAAGCCTGATGATCAGGGCGCTTGCGGTTGAAGAAGTCGGCCTGCGCGATTGGTGGCGGGTAATGCGGCGGGAAATATTTTCGGGGTTGGCCCTTGGAAGCATTCTCGGCGCGCTTGGATTCCTGCGGGTCACGTTGTGGGCGCGCGCTTTTGGTCTTTACGGAGAGCACTGGTTGCCGCTCGGCATTACCGTGGCGCTTGCGCTGGTTGGTGTCGTCATGTGGGGCACGCTTGCCGGCTCGATGCTGCCTTTCATCATGGTGCGACTGGGTGCCGATCCGGCAACATCCTCGGCCCCGTTTGTCGCCACGCTGGTGGACGTGACCGGGCTGGTGATTTATTTCAGCATCGCCGCCGTAATCCTGTCCGGGACTCTGTTGTGAAACCGGGCTCGCAAAACCGGGGCCAGGTTGCACTTTTCGTGCTGGGCTCTGGCTTTCGAGGCCGCTCGATCGTTGCCGGTCGACGGGTGGTCCGGATTGAGCCTGTTTGGCAATGCGCAACCTGACCGACGCGTATCCGCGATTGCCCAAGCAGGTGGTCGCGCATGGCGGCGGTTTCATCAGGGTTGCTGGATTGCGTGACTCAATTTCGATGGAGATACACACCCGGTGCGCGTGGCGTTCACTTTGTACGCGGGTTTGCGCCGACCATTCGATCAGGAACGTGCACTCCGACCCGGTTTCTGTCGAGCGTGGTCCACGGCAGCAACGACCAGTCGTCGCTCGCGATGCACACGTGCGCCGACTGGGACGCCCGCGCGAAATCCGGGTAAAAAAAGATGCCGTTCGGTGTGAGGTAGTATTTGGGTGCCAGCCAGATGTCCGGGTTGGCGAAGTTGCAGGTTGGCTCGATGCCGTTCATGCGCTTTGGATAAAGCGTCTTGAACTGCGTGATCAGCCAGTCGGCGGTCTGGCGATCAGCGACTCTGGGTGTCGCGGCGTCGGTTGTCGCGTTGAAGAAATCCGATAGCGACAGGATCCTGCCGCTGTCAATGTCGATGGTGATCGGGGCGCGATTGTCGTTGCCTGCATCGCAGCCGTGCGCTGTCTCGATGCGATTGACGAACGGATCAACGTTGCTGGTTGAAAAGTCGGCGCTGACCAGCGACCCGTTCAAAAACGTGGGACGCACGCTAACGGTGGGCTTGGCTCGCGTCGAATATTGGCACGCATAGTAGTGGCCGATCTGCTGCCACAACAATTGCATCAGGGTGTTATTGGCACGCGTGAATGACTGCTGGATCTGGCCGTGGCTGACGATCTGAAATACCTTCAATCCGGAGACCGGTTCGTTCCACCACTGCAAGGTAAAGCCCATGAACACTTGCTGCTTGCCTTGCTCGAGCGTGATGTTGCGACGTTGTGCCGGGTCGTCTGGCGTGCTTGCGGAAGCCGCAAGGTGAGGGCTGGCGCGCATCGATCCCGGTAGCGGCCGTTTGAGTTTGACATCCTGTGCGGTGAACCGGTCCCACGGCAGCAGCGACCAGTCATCCATATATGTGCACGCGGCTACGACGTGCGGAAAATACGGAATGAAGAAAATGCCCTTTGGCGTCATGTACCAATCAGGCCATGTCCACGTGTCGTTGTCGGCTTGTTCGTAGCCGCAGTCATCGATCTTTCCCTGCATGTGCTCCGGATACAGCGCGGCAAGTTGCGTGCGTAGCCATGGCCCGAAGATTTCCCCAAGCGGACGTTTGTCGCCCAGATCGATGACGTCGCCAAGCGCAAACTTCTTGCCGGTGTGCGCGTCGAGGTTGATGCTGGCGTAACCGGTATCGCCGTGGGCGCCGCCGCAATAAAACTCAACGACGGTCTTGATGCTGACAATCGAGCTGCTCAACAACGTGGGGGTGGCACTGAATTCGAGCGAGCCGCCCGTCGGGCTGGCACCCACGCAACGGTAATATCCGTCGACTTGTTTCCACAGCTCGCTCAGCAATGCGTCGTTGAGGCGCTGGCGCGGCGCTGTCTCGTAGCCGTCTGCAACGGTGAACAGATCGATATTCGAGCGTGGCTCGCGCCACCATTGCAGGGTGTAACCCATGAAGTTTTCGCGCCGGCCGCGTTCGAGTGGCATGTCGCGCAGCCGCAAGTAAGCGTAGGGTTGCTGTTCGCGGGCATGTTTGAGAAAGTCGCTGGCATCCGTCGGCAGCGGCGGCAGTGTGGCGTGATGCAGCAGCACCGGCATGCTGCGACCATTGCCGTCCGTCCACGTACCTTTCCAACCGCCGTCGGTCTGGCGCACCAGATTCCACTGTGGAAATTCCTGCGCGCTTGCGACCATCCGGAGTTGATCTGCACGGACTGCGCTGATGTCGAGGAAATGATCGATGGCGTAACGTGGAAAAAAGTAGCTTGATTCGAAATACTTCGCATTGGCCGGGTCGGCTGGCAGCTTCATGACGATGGGCTGGTCGCCAAGGGTGCCCTGATAGATCACGGTTTTGACATCGGCGGGTGAGGCAGCGCACAGCACGGGAATCGCCAGCAGCGCCAGCAGCTGTAGAACGGATCGCATGCAACGCACCGTCAGATTGATCGACACGTCTTTTGGTTGCCGACTTTGGATTGGAGCACCCGGAACTTGCCTTGCAGTCATGGATCAGGGTGCGCCGAGTGTTGCCGCCAACGCGCGTCCATTGCTGCACTTCAAATATTCAGAAGCGTTCAGCCAGCGCGTTTGGGGATAGTAGGCAAACACGTATTGGCCATCCTTGAGTGTGTCGATCAACGGTCGGGCTATCGCGGTGCGTACGGCAGGGCAGCCAAAACTGCGGCCGATGCGACCCTGCAGATGCGCGATGGCTGAATCAACGTACGTTGCGCCGTGTATCACCAACGCACGTTCCAGTGCGTGGTCATTGATGCCCGGTTCGAGGCCTTGCATGCGCAGTGAATAACCGTTGTGGCCAACGTAAGTCCCCAAGGTGCGGAACAATCCGAGGCTGGATTGCCGACTTTGCAGTGTGTTGGAGAATTTTGTTGCCAGATTCTCGCCCGAGTTGCGGCCGTGTGCCACCAGCTCCTGGTAAAGCAGCGTGCGCCGTTTCAGATCGAAGACCCACAGCCTCGGCTCGGTCGATGGTTTTGAATAATCGATCACCGCCAGCTTGTCGGACGGCGGCTGACCGTTTCGGAACGCACAATCCGTGGCGGCGAGCGCCAGACCAATCACCTTGGGATTTGCGTCAGGCGCGAGCGTGCTGAGTGCCGCTCGCAGCGACGGTTCGCCGGCATTTGCAACGCAGACGGCGCAGGCCAAAGGTAAAGTCACGATGTTGAAGTAGCGCAGAAATCGTCGCATCGGCACGGATTGATACAGTTCAGCGCGGACGGTAGTGCGGTGATTCTAGCATCCGTGGGTAAAGAACTTGTTGCGTATGATCGAGTCGTGCTTGCGCACAACCGATGGGAAATTGTGCTATGACTGTACAAACCTCTTTGCGCAAAGAGATTGCCCGATGTATCGCGGATGTTTTCGAACGATTCAGAAAATTGCCGTGTTGGCGCTGCTATGCGCCACGGTTGCGCACGCAGCGCAGGTCGCGGTCGAGAAGCCCTTGGGCGCGGTGGCCGAACAGATACGCGAGCAAGTTGAGCGCTGGCGAATCGTGGATACCGGCGTCGATGCGCTCAGCGAGCAACACGGCGCCATGGTGGCTTTTTATGAGCAGCGCCAGTTCACACCTGCATGGATACGCCCGGATAACGTCGACCAATTGCTGGGCGCATTGCATGCAATTGCCGATGATGGCCTGAATCCTGAAGACTACGCGTTGGGTGAGCTGCATCGTCAACGGACCGTTCTTGAAGATCCGCAAGCCACGCCGCAGCAGCGCGCTCGATTCGACGTACTGGCGACCGAAGCCTGCTTGACGGCGCTGGTCCACTTGTACAACGGCAAGGTTGACCCCGCGACTCTGGATACGCAGTGGAACTTTGATCCGCGCCAGATCGATCAGGCCAAGGGGCTCGACGTGGTCCGCGATGCCTTGTTGCACGGTACGGTCACCAGTTTGTTTGCGCGTGCCCGGCCGCAAGACCCGATGTACGCGCAACTGCGAACCGCACTGGCAAAGTTGCGCGAGGTCGCTGTACATGGCGGTTGGCCCTTGCTCGATGACGGTCCGACGCTGAAGCCGGGCAATCACGACCCGCGCGTGCCGACGCTGCGTCAGCGGCTGAAATTGGCTGGCTATGCAGTGGGTGAGGGCGACAATGATCTGTACGATCCGGCGTTGGAAGAAGCGCTGAAGCAATTCCAGCGCGAATACTTTTTGACCGAGGACGGATATCTGGGCAAGGCGAGCCTCGCCGCACTGAATGTGCCTGTTGCCGCGCGCATCGATCAACTGCGCGCAAATCTCGAGCGTGCGCGTTGGCTGCTGCACGAGCTGCGTGGTGAGTTCGTGATGGTGGACATCGCCGGCTACCGGGTTACTTACTTCAAGGATGGCAAGCCCGTGTGGCATTCGCGTGTGCAGGTGGGCACACCGTATCGCCGCACGCCGGTGTTCAAATCGCAGATCAACTATCTCACCTTCAACCCGACATGGACCATACCGCCCGGCATCCTGAAGAACGATATCTTGCCCAAAGTACGCAAGAACCCGGATTACCTCGCTGCCAACCGCATCCGCGTGCTGGACAGCCAGGGCCGGGCCGTGTCGCCGGCCAGTGTGAACTGGGCCAACCCGCGCGGTGTCGTGCTGCGCCAGGATGCGGGCCCGGGCAATGCGCTTGGTCGTTTGGTGATTCGTTTCCCGAACAACTATCTCGTGTATCTGCACGATACCCCACATCAACGCCTGTTCGACCGCGCGCAGCGTACCTTCAGTTCGGGGTGCATCCGTGTTGAGAAGTCGCGCGCGCTCGCCGAGTTGCTGCTGGATGATCCAAAAGCCTGGAATCAGTCCCAAATTGATCGCGCGATCGACACGCTGAAAACGCAGACGGTGATGTTGCGCAAGCCGGTACCGCTGCTGCTGGCGTATTGGACGGTGGACGTACAGGCGGATGATCGGGTCAGTTTC
>DASSXQ010000257.1:0-15132 GCA_035703725.1 Rudaea sp. | reverse complement strand
TTCAGCACGCAACCGCCAACCAGTTCCAATGTTGGCGCCGCGTTTGCAGCAACGGTCAGCGTCGAAGATGCCGCAGGCAATGTGGTAACGACCGACACGTCGACCATAACGGTTGCATTGACCACGCCTGGTGGTGCGACGCTTGGCGGCGTCACCAGTGCAAACGCAGTCGCCGGCGTAGCTACTTTCACCGATTTGACGGTGAACATGATGGGTACCTACACGCTGACCGCGACCGACACTGCGCTGACCGCGGCGCAGAGCGATTCATTCACGATTGCCAAGATCGATCAGGTCATCACTTTTCCAGCCATCGGCGCACAATCGTACAGTTCCAATGGCACGTTCAGCGTTGCCGCATCGGCCTCTTCGGGTTTGACGGTTGCGTTTGCTTCGACCACGCCGGGCGTCTGTACCGTCTCCGGCACGACCGTAACCCTAGTCGCGGCAGGAACGTGCACGATCACGGCGGATCAGGCTGGCGACAATACCTACAATCCTGCGGCCCAGGTCAGCCAAGACATTGCAATCAACGTGGCTGATCAGTCCATATCGTTCAATTCCACGGCGCCCACCGGGGCGACTGCCGGTGGCACCTACGTCGTCGCCGCCACAGCGACATCGGGTTTGGCGGTTGTCTTGTCGATCGATGCTTCGGCCGCTGTGAATTGCTCGATCAGCGGCAGTTCGAGTCCGGCAACTGTTACTTACACCGGTGTCGGTAATTGTGTAATCAATGCCAATCAGCCCGGTGACGCAAACTTCAATTCAGCCACGCAGGTGCAACAGGGATTTGCCGTTGGTCCCGGCGCAGCCGCTGCGCTGAACTTCGTCGTCCAGCCCGTCGACACCAGCGCGGGCGTGGCGATGAGCCCGGCGGTCCAGGTGAGTCTGGTGGATGCCTTTGGCAATCTGGAAACGGCCAACAGTGGCGACCATGTCAGCTTGCTTCTGGCAACGGGAACCGATCCGACCTTCAGCGGTGGTGGTCCGATTCAATTGGTCAATGGCGTCGCCACATTCCCGGCGATCACGCTGACGAAGGCGATGACGGGCTATTCGCTGACCGCGAGTACGGATGCTGGCGCATTCACCGCGACGAGCGCCACGTTTGCGATCAGTGCCGGTGCCGTCACCGGTTTGGTTTTCAATCCGGATCCACCGTCAGATACCGTGGCGGGCGTGGCCATTCCCGGCACGCTCGGCGTGAGCGAAATCGATCAGTATGCAAACGTGGTGACGAGCGACAATGCCTCGAGCGTTTCGTTGGTCGCAAACGGACCTGGAGCCCTGAATGGATCGCCAGTCAGCGCGACGGTGGTTGCGGGTGTGGCTTCATTCAACGGCAATCTGGTGCTGCAAACGGCCGGCAGCTACACCCTGACCGCATCGACGTCGGCCAGCGCAACAGCCAATGCCACCAGTCAAGCGTTCAGCGTGTCGGCAAGCAGCGGGGCGACCCTGCAGTTCACGCCAACACCGGCGAGCATCGTGCAGGGGCAAACGCTGGGCCATGTCAGCGTGACCGAGTACGACAACTTCGGTAACGTGGTGCTGTCAGACAACACCACTCCGGTGACGTTGACCAGCAACACCTGCGGCACGATTACGCTGGGCAGCGGCGTACTGACCGGCGGCGTGGTGACGTTTGCAACAACGCAGCGTTTCTATTTGGTTGCGCAAAACGTCGGCTTGACCGCCACGGCAACCGGCAATCCGGCGCCGGCCCCGGCCGCAACGACGTTCGACGTCAACATGGACATGACGGCGGACATCGTGTTCCACGACGGTTTTGAAAGCTGCGCGCCGTGATGCCCTGGTGCCGATGCCCTTGACCCATCGCCGCGGGGTCCCGGAACAACGCTTTGAAATCCGCCCTGCGCAATTGTGCGGGGCGGGTCTCGATCCGTCATTGCCGGAATCGTGATTGGTCGGTCGCATCCAATATCGCCATCGGGATCAGCACGATGGCGGTGAAGACCTGTGTCCTGCGCCCGTCGCGCACGATGCACTAAACTGATGGTGATTGTGATGCTCCGTACCGGGGAAGCGGATGCAGCCGGGCGAGGTGTGTCGATGAAGTCGATGTTGCTGTTTGTACGTGTCGTGTTGCTGTGCGGACCCGTGTTGGCATTGATGACGTCGACGACAGGCGTCGCGCAAAGTCTGCCATCCGGCAAATACGCTACCGTGGCGATTGCGCCGCAGGCGCTGAATGTGCCGCCACCCTTGTTGCCGGACAAGCCGGTGCCGGATTCGGTTGATGCCAAATTGACTACGCAATTGCGCACTGCGCTGGATGCGCAAGCGCGCGGCGCGGCGTGGACGACGGCATCAAGTTGGCCGACCGCATTGCGTCGCGGCAACGAGGTACTGGTTGAAATTCGCACCCGTGCGATTGCGAATTCGACGGCTGCGCGTGCACTGCTTTCGCAGCATGGCGCCACTTTACGCAACACGATGAGCGCAACATTGCGCGAGGCGTGGGTGCCGATGGATCGCGTGCGCGAACTGGCTGGCGATGATTCCGTTGTGCGTATATCACCGGCGCGTTTGGTGCGTTATCTGGCGCATCCGACCATCAGCGAAGGTGTCGCGGCGGGTAACGCAGACTACTGGCAAGGGTTCAACCCGGGTTACACCGGCACTGACATCAAGATCGCGCTGATCGACAGCTACGACAATTCGAAAATTGCCAGTCTGCAAGCCAGCGGTGATTGGCCGCCGAATGCGCGGCTGAAATGTTATGACTTGAAGAACACAGATCGAAGCGCAACCCCGCCGTTCAAGTCCAGTTCCTGCACCGGCTCCAGTTTCGGCAATGGCGGGGTCCGCCACGGCGATGCGACGATGGAAATCGTCTACGATCTTGCGCCGGCTGCAACCTATCGCGCGTATGACACGGTTACGGTTGGCGACTGGTACAACGCCATTCTGGATGCAGCCAATGTCAATTCGAACGGCAGTCGGCTTGGCGCGGTCAACGCCAACGTGATCTCGGCATCGCTGGCCGCGCCGCTGGACAGCATTGGCGACGGTACGGCAATTCCCGGTTCCATTGCCGAGGCTGCCGGGTATGCCAAGGCCCGCGGAATTCTGGTCGTCAACGCGGCAGGCAATGAACGTGAACAACATTGGGGTGGTGCGTACAAACCGCTGCCGGCGAATCCGATTTACCATTCATGGTTTGGCTCGAACACGATCTACAACCCGTTTGCCGACAACAACAGTAGTCGATCTTTTTGCCTGCCAGCCGATACCACCATCGATGTGGACATGTACTGGAACAACTGGATCGAGTCCGGGAATACGTTTGCTGCCAACCACGACTACGATTTGTATTTGTATCAGGCGTTGACTGCAACGACGTGGAGTTCCCTGCCGACAGCCGTGTCGACCAACCTGCAAGACGGTACGCAAGGCAGTTTTCCAAAAGAATCCATTCAGTTCACCACGAACAGTTCAGCCACGACGGCGGGGTGTCCCAGCGGAGCGGTGTACGCCGTGGTTGTGGTGCGGGTGTCAGGTACTGCAACCGACAATCTGCAGGTCTTTGCGAATATCCCGATGAAATATGCGGTTGCGGAACGCAGTTTGGTATTTCCCGCCGATTCGTCGAACGTGTTGTCGGTGGCGGCGATGGATGTTGCCAATGCCACGAGCGACCCGATCGAGCCGTTCAGCTCGGAAGGCCCGGTGCTGTCGGCCGGTGGCGGGTTGCCAGGCAACAACCCGACCAGTGATGCAAACCTGAAACCGGATCTGGCCAGTTTTGATCATGTATCAACCGTATCTGTCGGCGCGGCGGGTTTTGACTCGGGTTTCTACGGTACGTCGGCGGCCACGCCGCACGTGGCGGGCATGGCCGCGTTGTTCATGCAACGCTTTGGCGCGCAGAGCACCGCGTCGAATCTGACATCGAAAATCATTGCACCACTGCGCGCCATTGCGGCGACAGGTTCAAACGATCTGGGTACGCCTGCGGGCAAGGATTATTCCTACGGTTACGGCCGGCTGCGATTCCAGCGCGACGCGGCGCTGGGCTTTATCCAGCAGCCGTCCAATACCTTGGTCAACAACGTGATCTCTCCTTCCATAAAAATCGGCATTTATGACAGTGAGGGCGAGGCGGATTTGTATACATTGTTCAACACGCTGACGCTGTCGATTGGCAACGATCCAAGCGCAGGCGCGGCGACGCTCAGTGGTGGCACTGCGACACCTCTGACTGGCGTGGCCACATTCAGCGCCGCAAAAATCAATCGCGGCGGCATCGGTTATACCCTCGACGCTCACGCCGCCTCGACGGGCACGCCACCCATTGCGCTGACCACGACGAGTCACGCATTCAACATCACCACAGGTCCGCCAAAAAAGCTCGCATTCAGGCAACAACCCACAGCCGTGTTCGCGGGTCAGGCAATTACACCGGCAGTAAGCGTGAGCGTCGAAGACATCAACAATAATCTGGTTGACAGCGACAACACCACGGCGGTCACACTATTGCGTATGACCTGTACGGGGCAGGTTCCGGTTGGTGGAGGCCCGATGGTGGTTGCCAATGGCGTTGCCACATTTCCGCAGTTGACGCTGTTCGCTCTGGCGAGCAATGCACAACTCAAGGCGACCGCGAACAGCCTCGGCTCGGAGACGAGCAATGCGTTCAACGTCAAGGCGAATGCCGACATCGTGTTTCGCGGTGGGTTTGAAAGCTGTTCACCGTAGCGTAGCGACGGTTCATCGAAACAGGACCTCTCTCCCAAGCATGCTTGGGGGGAGGAGTTGGGTGAGGGGGAAGTGTTGGAATTGCTCGCCAACCCATGGTCTCAATGAACGCCAGCGGACACATATGCCGGGCGTTGAAGTGTTTGCGTCACGGCACCACGCGTTTCATGCTCAATCAGTCTGTCGCATCTGGCGGATCGCCACGTCGATGGCGCGTCGCCGTGCCTCGTGCAACGCCGCTCCAAGTTCGGGTCCGCTCAGGCCTTGGTCCAGCAGCGTTTGCGCCCTGGGCTCCAGTGCACGGTGAAACAATTCGGTCAAGTAGCGCGCTTGCGGGTAATCGCTCTCACTCTTTCCCAAGCGTCCACGTGCGTCGGCAGCACAAGCGAGCAGGAATTGAGGCAATCGATTGGGCTGGCGAAACGCATCGAGTTTCTCGAACAAATCAAGAATCGTGCTGGCGCGCAACTCGAACGCGGTATGCGCGAGCAGATGAAAACGGCAAACGCGCTCGGCCAGCTCCGCATATTCGGTGGGTACTTTCAGCCGCGTTGCCAAGGCACGCAACGGCTCGATACCCGCATGTTCGTGACCACGATGGGCTGGCAATTGATCTTTTGGCGTGAGCGCCTTGCCCAAGTCATGGGTCAGTGCGCACCAGCCGATCAAGGTATCGCCAGGCGCCAGTCGCGCGGCCATGTCCAGGACCATTTCCAGATGTATTCCGGTGTCGATTTCGGGATGGTATTCGGCGCGTTGGGGCACGCCGTAAAGCGCATCGACTTCCGGCATGAGTATGCGCAATGCACTGCACTCGCGCAGGCAACGCACGAACGCACTGGGTGTGTGTTCGCTCAACGCCTTGCGCGTTTCCGTCCAGACCCGTTCGGCGACCAGATGATTCACTTCGCCGCTGCTGACCATTTGTCGCATCAGCGCCATGGTTTCGTCGGCGATGCGAAAGCCGCGCGCGGCAAAGCGCGCGGCAAAGCGCGCCACGCGCAATACGCGCACGGGGTCTTCGGCAAACGTGGGTGCAACATGGCGCAGAGTAAGCGTGCGCAAATCCGCTGCGCCGCCATAGGGATCGATGAGCGTTCCGTCGTCGTCCTGTGCAATGGCGTTGATGGTCAGATCGCGACGACGCAAATCCTCTTCCAGTGTCACGTCCGGATCGGCCACGAAAGCAAAACCGTGATAGCCCACACCGGTCTTGCGTTCTGTTCGCGCCAGCGCATATTCCTCGTGTGTCTGCGGATGCAGGAATACGGGAAAGTCGCGGCCCACTGGCTTGTAGCCCAGGTCGAGCATGGCTTGCGGAGTTGCGCCGACGACGACGTAATCGCGATCCTTCACCGGCAAGCCGAGCAGGCGATCACGTACGGCACCGCCGACGAGATAGGTTTTCATGCGCGCATTATGCGGCAGTGCGCTGACTGATGCCTCGGCAGCAATCAATCCGCGCCGTCATGAACCGTTGTCGTGGCCTGCCCGTTCGCTGGCGGCGCTGCGCTCGCCGGACAGGTCACCGATTTGCGCGGGGACTTCGCGGTCGGCGCTGAGTAGGTTTGTCCGATGCGCGCAAGTCGAGAGGAAAGTGCAATGGCGTTGCCATGCAGGCGCCAATCGTAAATGACGGTGAATGCGAGCACGCGCGCCACGTAAGCGCGGGTTTCCTTGTACGGAATGGTTTCGATGAAAAAATCCGGATCAAGCGTGTCGCGCGCATTGATCCATTTGGCGACGGGTGCCGGTCCGGCGTTGTATGCGGCGCTGGCCAACCACGGACTGCCGTCATAGCGAACCGCCATGGCGCCCAGATAGCTGGTGCCCAGCTTGATGTTCAATTCCGGGTCGAACAATGCGCTGGCGCCCGGAAACGAAATGTTTTGCGCCTTTGCCACACGTCGGGCCGTATCGGGCAGCAACTGCATCAAGCCATAGGCATCGGCACCGGAGTGGGCATCGGTGGTCCAGGCACTTTCCGCACGCAATATGGCGTACGCCCACGCCGGTTCGATGCCGGCAGCATGTGCATCTCGCACGAGCTGGGTCCGCCGCGCAAGCGGAAAGCGCAACGCGTATTGCCGCATGTCGTCGCCTTGACCGAACGCGTACACGGCCCGATCGATCCAGCCCAGTTCGGCGGCAACATCGGCTGCCAGGCGGCGTTGCGGCACTTTTAGCCGCGCCATGGCGAAATTCCATTCGCGGCGCGCTTGCGGCAATTGCTTCAGCGCGAAAAACTCGAATGCCCGCGCGAGATCGGGGTTGCCCTCCAGCGCGGCTTTGCCGAGCGCATCGCGCGGTGGCTGGGCCGGACAGATGGTGTAAGGTTCATTAAGCCAGTCTGCGGCCAGAAAACCGTGGAAATTGGCTTCGTTGGAAATGGCGGCAAATTGTTTGGCGGCATCCTCACGCCGCCCCAACTTGGCCAGCATGCGTGCGCGCAGGTAGCGCCACTGCGCATCGGCGCGTTGATCTTGCGACATTGCATCCAGAGCGAGCAGCGCTTTTTTCCAGTCTTTCGCCGCCAGCGCAACGCGCACGCGCCATTCGCGCGTCGCGTCATCGTGCGCGCTCGCGGGCAATTGTTCCAGGCGAGTCAGCGCGTCCGGTGCGTAGTCCGCGGCGCGATACAGGGCGATCGCATGAAGGATGGTATCGCGCTGAGACGCGTCGAAATGAAACTGCTTGCCCAGTCTGGTCCATTGCGATTCGGCGCTGTCGCTATCACGGCGAACCAGACGCGTGAAAGCGGTGACCAGTGCCTGACGCGCATGCGCCGAATCCGGCCACGATGTTGCCTGATTCAATGCGCCCGCAGGATCGACAATCGCCGCCTTGATGCGCAAGGCTGCAGCGCGTTGGGTACCGTGGAGCAGATTCGACAAGGTATCGACCAGACCGGCATGACCGGCCTTCGCAGCCAGTTCGATGCGTTGCCAGATCAGTGTGTCGCTGAATTTGCCGTGAGCCGTTGCCCAGGCGACAACATCGTCGCAGGCCGAGGGTAATGGGTTGGCGGATAACCAGATTGGCTGGATATCTTTCTCGAAATCGGGCGTTTGCAGCAGGGAAATCCGTGCCTTGAGTGCATCGCAGCGCAGTGTCGTGTTGCTCTGCGCTGGCGCATACAAGTCCAGAAAGTCTTTCCAGTCGCCACGACTTGCCAGTTCGAGCAGAAAATCCTCGCGCAGATTGTGTGCCGGCAGCGAGTCTGGCCAGGCTGCCAGAAACTTGTCGACATCCTTGCGCGGCAGGGTTGGCATGCGCCGTTGCAGCGAGGCCAGCTCCAGGTAGGGATACAACGGATAACTTTCCATGCCGACGGCGAGTTTGCGCCACAAACGGTCAGGCCCATGCTGTGCGGCTTCCCAAATCAGCATGAATCGCTCGCGTTGATCCAGGCGCTGTCGCGAAACGCCCGCCAGGGGCGCGGCGGACACCGGGCTTGCGACGACAATGAAAAAAAACAGCAACAGACAGGTCAAATTTCGGGAAAAGTGGTTTTGAGACATGTGTGCAAGTCTAGCAGCCAGCGAAACCGAAAATGCACTCCAGTGGCTGCAATCCATTTGAGCGCAAGGCGTGCGCACCCAAACCGAGGGACGTTTGTCGCCATTTGGGTGTATAGCCGTCCGAATGTGTCGTCATTTCCCGAGTCGACACTTTCCCTCCAAAAGGTATGGCAAAAGCAACTCACCTATGCCATTATCGCGCCGCTTTCACAAAAACTTTACAATCAAGCACCCTGCCGCCGGATGTCCTGCGGTTGCACAACGATCAGATTAACCAGACCTTTTGTTTCCGGGAGTACTCGCATGAAACATCTTGTTCGTCATTGGTACTGCGCGGCTTTATCCGCAGCGATCGGGGGAGTGATGCTGGCATCGGTCGCCATGCCCGCATTTGCACAAAACAAGCCGGGCGACGATACGCAGAAGCTCGAAGCCATTGAAGTCACCGGCTCGCGCATCAAGAAGGCCGAAGTTGAAGGTCAGACTCCGGTCATTACGATCACCTCTAAAGACATCGAACAAACCGGTTTGGCCTCGATCGGCGACGTCATTCAACAACTGTCGATCAGCGGATCGTCGCTGAATACCAAATTCAATTCGGCCGGCAACTTCGGCTTTGGCCCGGATGGCGCCGGCGTCGGTTCCGGTTCGACCACGATTTCCCTGCGCAACTTGAACGCCAAGCGCACGTTGGTGCTCGTCGACGGCCTGCGCTGGGTCAACGAGTCTTCCGCGTCCGGCGTGTCGGCAGCAGTGGACTTGAACACGATTCCGGCCGGTATCGTAGCGCGCATCGAAATTTTGAAAGACGGCGCGTCGGCGCTGTACGGTTCCGATGCGATTGCAGGCGTCATCAACATCATCACCAAGAAGAAGCAGGATGGTATGGGCTTGCACATTTACGCCGGCGATTATTCGACCGGCGATGGCAAGACCTACAACGGCGACGTGTCGATCGGCGGCAGCACCGACAAGTTCGATTTCTTCATGGACATCAGCCACTACGACCAGCACGCGATCAATTCATCGGACTGGTCCCAGGCCAGTTCGGAATGCGTGCCCGGCACGGGTTTGTCCAATTGCAGTTCCGGCACGCCGTTTACGCGCGTTGATTTCGCCCCGCTTGATGGCAATAACACTTTTGGAGGACTGTGTCCGTTGGCTACGGATCCTGTCACTGGATTACCCATTCCTGGATCGGCTGTCTGCGATATCACCGCTAACGGCGTGGCGCCGGCTGGCGGTCTGCAGAATTTTCCGGGCGGCTTCCATCAGTTCAGCACCGCAGATCGCTTCAATTTCGCCAAGTACAATCTTTTGTTGACGCCATCCAAGCGCACCGGTTTGTTCGCCCAGGGTACCTATCACATCAACGACCACCTCAACTGGTACATCAAGGGTTTGTACAACACGCGCGATTCCGTCAACCAAGCTGCACCTGAACCGATCTTCCTCGGTCCGGGCGCTGGTACCGGCGGGCTGGCAGACACGGTTGGTGTGGACGTGAGCAACCCATATAACCCCTTCGGCCAGACATTGAGCGCCGACGATCCGAACATGTTTATCGGCCGGCGCCCGATCGAAGGCGGACCGCGCATTTTCAGCCAAACCGTCGATACGCGTTACGTGGCCACGGGTCTGACCGGTGTGTTGAATTTTGCCGATCGCTCGTTCAACTGGGACGTGAACTACGTCAACAGCGACAACAAGGCGACCCAAACCGTTCAGGGCACTTACAACATTCGCCACATCATGAATGCGCTGGGTCCAGTCGGCGAATGCACCGCGCCGTGTGTACCGCTGAACCTCTTTGGCGGCCCCGGCACCATCACCCCGGCCATGCTCGACTACATTCTGTTCACCGAAAACGACCGCAGCGACCAAAAGCTGGAAATGTGGACGGCGAATATCTCTGGGGACCTGTTCCCGTTGCCGGCAGGCATGTTGACTGCTGCAACCGGTTACGAGCACCGTCACCTGAGCGGCTTCTACACGCCGGATTCAGTGGTCATTGCCGGTGATTCGAATGGCGTGCCGTCGACGCCCACCAGCGGCGACTACTCGGTCGACGAGTACTATGTCGAACTCAACGCACCGCTGGTCGCGGATGCGCCGTTTGCAAAAAGTCTCGACCTGAGCGTAGCTTCGCGTTATTCGGACTACTCCACGTTTGGCAGCACGACCAACAGCAAGATCGGTCTGCGCTGGCAGGTAATCGACGACTTGACTCTGCGCGGCACCTGGGCTGAAGGCTTCCGTGCCCCGTCCATCGGCGAGTTGTTCAGTTCGGTATCACGTTTCGATGCCACGCTTATCGATCCCTGTACGGGAGCCACCGGCCAGATCGCGAGCAACTGTGCGAGCTTGGGCGTACCGGCCGGATTCAGTCAGCGCAATCCTCAGATTTCGGTCAGCACCGGCGGCAACGCCTCTCTGCAGCCGGAAACCTCACGCGGCGTGACCTTGGGTGCGGTGTACAGCCCGTCGTGGGCGGATAACACCGCGTGGTCGCAAAAGGTCGATTTTGAAGCGACCTATTACCGGATCAAGGTTTCCGGCGCGATCCAGGCACTGGATGCCCAGACCCAGTTGAATCGTTGCGTGGAAACGCTCGATCCAGTGTTCTGCGGCGGTATCACACGTGCTTCGTCCGGCGATATCAACGGTTTCACCAATACCTTGCTCAATCTCGGTCGCATCGATACGAAGGGCTACGATGTCGGAGTCAACTGGGTCGGGCCCGAAACCGACTTTGGCCACTTTGGTGCGAACTGGGCTGCGACCTATATCGGCAAATACACCGCGGTGGCCGCAGGCACAGGCTTGGCCGAACCATTGACGGTCGGAATCGAGACCAGCGATAGTGGCATTCCGCGCATCCGTTCCACCTTGCGCGCGAATTGGGGTGTCGGCGATTTCACTGCAAGCTGGGCGCTGCGTTACATCTCACGCTTGACGGAAGATTGCGGTGGTGCGGCCGGGTTTGCGATCTGCCAGCAGCCGGACAATACCGCCCACGGGCGCACGGACGGCACCAATTATTTGGGTGCTGTAACTTACAACGACGTACGCGCCGCCTGGAAAGTGCCGGTTGCGTTTGATATGACCGTCTCCGGCGGCGTCAATAACGTGTTCGAAAAGGACGCGCCGGTTTGTCTGAGCTGCTCGCTCAACGGCTATGATGCATCGAACTACGATCTGCCTGGTCGCTTCTACTACGTTGAGGCCAGCTTCAAGTTTTGATTTTTGACACCGATGGCGAACTCAAATAAGCTCCTGATTAGCGTCGAACCTCAGTTGTGAATCGCCGGATATGCGACCGTGGCGCGGCATGCTGAAGCCATGTTCACCATGGGAGTGGGCGTCGTGGCGATGAATCGAGTTCAAATCCAGGGAGGGTTGTCGATGCCCGAATTTCACGCGCAGTATGACACCGAAGCGAGGTGCCGCCGGGCGCTTTACCGATCGCGCTGGCCGAAGGGGTTCCGCTGTCCGGCGTGCGGTGACAGGCGGCGGTCGACGTTCCAACGCGGTGGACAACGGTACTATCAGTGCCGGGCTTGTGCGCATCAGACGGCGTTGTTGAGTGGCACGGTGTTTCAATCGACCAAGCTGGCGTTGACCATGTGGCTCTTGGCGATCCATATGCTGACTTCGACCAAGACCAACATGTCCGCACTGGAACTGATGCGTCACTTGGGCGTGTGCTATCGCACGGCGTGGCGGCTCAAGCACAAGATCATGCAAGGCATGCTGGAGCGCGAGGAACCGCGCCGACGGGACGGCTTCGTGCAAGTGGACGATGCCTATCTTGGCGGCGAACGCAACGGTGGCAAGCCAGGGCGTGGATCGGAGAACAAGCAGACTTTCATCATTGCTGTGGCGACTGACGAGACGTTGGAACACCCGACCCATGCCGTGATCGAGCCGCTGCGCAGCTTTGACAATGCATCGATTACCGATTGGGCCCAGCGCCGGCTGGCACCGGAGGCGGAAGTCTTCAGCGATGGGCTCGGTGCCTTTCGCCGCTTCGTCGATACAGGTCATGCGCACACCGTGCTGGAAACGAGCGGCAGACGCGCTGCCACCGAGGCGCGCGGCGCGCGTTGGGTCAATGTCGTGCTGTCCAATGTCAAACGCGCACTCGATGGGGTTTATCATTCGATCAAACAGCGACGCTACGCTCGACGTTATCTCGCCGAGGCAGCCTACCGATTCAACCGCCGGTTTCGCTTGCGAGAAATGCTGCTGCGACTGACGCGGGCGTTGGTGCTCTGTCAGCCTTGTCCAGAGCGAATGCTGCGCATGGCGAGTAATTTTTTTCACTGAGGTTCGACGCTAGTCAGGAATAAGTTTCACCCGCTCCCAGAAATGGATCGCTCGGCAAACAATCAATGTCGTTGGCCTCTCGGGAGGTGGTTTTTGGATTGACTTCACCATGGAGATAAGGAAATGAAAATATCATTGCTAGTGTTCGCTATATTAATTCTAGGTTTAGCGCAAACAACCGGTGCAGTAGTCGTATATCCAGCGTCCAGATGCGACGGATGTACATCTGTACAGATGTCGACAAACGCAAAGTTTCAAGGGGTAGGGTACAGGTACGTCGTAAATCTCAGCGATGGCGTTTTGAAGTATTACAAAGTTGAAAGAGAACGGTCGGATGTAGGAGGACGTATTATTACGTTAGCGCTTCCCCAAGAGCCAGATGCCGCGCTTGTTTTGTACGCCCATGTGGCGTCTGCGTTTTACGCAGCAACCAACACTACAATGCTCTATAGGACAAGCGTAGCACTTCCGGCTGCTGGTGTGGCGGCCTCGCGAAGCCCGACCGAAGTCGCTGGTAGCAACGACGGAAAATTGCACATCCAACTACCAGCAACTGTGAACTCGGTGCAGTTGGGTTCGTCCAACCGTGCGACAAAGTATCATGGGTATAGTGCGGAATCTACGGAACGCCAATACGTTTTGGGCAATGGTGGGATATCGGCCCAAAGTGCGTATGACATGATTCCGGATGGACCAAAAAGAACTAGCGTCGAAAGGTGGGTGCAAAATCAAAATAATTGGTCTACCAGCGATGCTCTTTTGTTCGATCTGCAAGCTTCGATTCAAACAGGAAAAATCCTAGGAGGCGCTCCAATAAAGATAGAGGTGGAGGTAGATTTCTCTGATGGAAGCCACGCGGATGTTTTATATTCCAGCGAGGACCAGTCCTGTAAATATGTGCCAGGTAGTGCATATGATTCCCACGGTAATCACATTCCCGACAAGGTGTCGGATCTTCACGGAAGAGAATTTGATTTTACTGGTCCGGGCAATCCGAACGACCATTTCAACTGGAGCAATTTACTTGCTGCTTGGGATGTAGAGTTCGGTAGCTCGGGCGGCCGTGGCTTTCACGGCTGGGCATGCACGTCCGGAACTGATCCGACAACAGGACACACGGTTTACTCCTGCCAATTGGTGCGTTGAAGTACTGTTTGGCAACGAAGGTCCGCCTAGTGCGGTCCTTCGTTGCGTCGTCGTGGTAGAAAATTGATTAAGCCATGCGGTTGAACCCAAATTTGGATCGTAAGCTTCCGCCCACCTCATCTACCGCTGTAAGCCCATAGTTGCTGTGATCGCGCCTTTCCGCAACCGGAGAGGATGAAGATGACGAGCAAAGCAGACACGTGGCGCGGACACTTGGGTGCATGGCAAGCCAGCAACCAGTCGATTGGTAAGCGTCAGCCCACTACACCTTGATTTGTTGCGACACGCTATGCCAGCGGCAGCAGTTCGCCGATGTCGCGATCCTTGGTGGTTGGAAGTCGGGTGAGCACGTCGGTGAGCCAAGCGTGCGGTTCGATGCCGTTGGCTTTGGCGGTGGCGAACAGGCTCATGATGGCGGCGGCACGTTTGCCGGCGCTTTCGGAGCCGGCGAACAGCCAGTTCTTGCGGCCAACGGCAATGGGACGGATGGCACGTTCGATGGGATTGTTGTCCAGCGGCCATGCGCCGTCGTCGAGGATGCGCATGAAGGCGCTCCACCGCTTGAGGGTGTAGGCGATAGCTTTGCTCAAGCCGCTGTTGCCCAGCACCTTGGGGTTGAGATCATCGAGCCAATGTTTGAAGCCATCGAGCCACGGGCCGGTCAGGCGCTGTCGCGCTTGGCAGCGGGCGACATCGTCCAGATCGCGTAGCTTGGCCTCGATGTGGTACAGCTCGCTGATGCGTTGTACCGCTTCGTTGGCCAAAGGGCTGCCGCTGGCTTTCCAAGCGTCGAAGAATTTGCGCCGGGCGTGGGCCCAGCAGGCCAGTTCGGTGATGTTTTCGCCAAACAGCGCCTTGTAGCCGGAGTAGTCATCCACCATCAGCGCGCCTTGCCAATCACCCAGGAAGTCGGCGGCATGTTTGCCGGCGCGGCTGGGGCAATAGTCGAAGATGACGATGGGCTTGTCGCCAGTGACGCGGGCCGCTGCTGCGCCTCCTGCGCCCGCGTCACTTGGCCATCCATGGCCAGCGTAGGCAAACAGATAGGCACGTTTGGTCTTTCCCGCGCCCGGATCGAGTTGCGCGACCGGCGTTTCGTCAGCGTGCAGCACACGTGACTCAAGCAGCTTGGCGCGCAGCGTGTCGACCAGTGGCTGCAAGCGCAGACCGATCACGCCAATCCACTCGGCCAAGGTAGTACGTGACAGCCCAATCCCGTGGCGCGCGAAGATCGTTTCCTGCCGGTACAGCGGCAGGTGATCGGTGTATTTCTGGATGGCGACCTGGGCGAGCAGGCCTGGGGCAGCCATGCCGCGGTCGAGGATCGACGGCGCGACCGGCTCGGCCACAATCGTTTCGCAGTGGCGGCACGCGTATTGCGGGTGCACGTCGCGACGCACGAAGAATTTCA
>DASSXQ010000213.1:0-4278 GCA_035703725.1 Rudaea sp. | reverse complement strand
CATCGCGTTTCCGGTGACCGGTGATTTCGCCCAGAACGGCGAGCAGACCAACGAAAACGCGCTGCCCTGGGCATCGGTTTCCGCTGCCGATTACACGCCGACTTCCGATCTGAAGTCGATCGTGCCGCTGCTGGCAAACCTGCACAGCGCGCGCGTCGCCAAGCAAAGTGAATGGCTCGCCTATGAAGCCGATGTGGCCGATGTGCGCAAACTGCGCGCGGAGAAGTCGATCTCACTGAATGAAAAAGTTCGTCGTGCCGAACGCGAAGAACAGGAAAAGACGCGCCGCGAGCGGCATCCGAAGCTGGCCGATGCCAGCAGCGCCAAAAACGCACCCGTCGACGCAGTCAAGTTGGCCTCGTCCCATTCCACCCGCAACACGTGGGCAGAAAGTCAGCTCCCCAGAGACTTGGCGGGCAAAGCCGTGCCACCGCAAGACGTCAATGCCGCGTCACCCCCCATCCACGCGCACAACGAAGACGACGGTCTGCAGGCCGACGAACGCAGCCTGAAAGCCGAGCTGGCTGCAGAAAAAGCCCGCAAGGCGCAAAAAGATGTGGTGCTTGATGAAGCCGCGCATATCCTCGCCGACGAAATCATGCTGATTCGTGGCGATACGAAACTGGCTGCAGCGGTGTTGCCGCATCCGCAACCGGTCAAGGATTCCGTGGACTGATCGGCATGTTGGCACCATGACGCGGTCGTGCCGCGCCATGGTGCTCATTTCCGCTTGCCGCTACTTTCCCTGGCACAGGGGCACGAATTGCGCCGGGAACCCACGGCTACCTGCCGACTACCTTGCCAGCACGCTTGGGCGGATAACGCTGACTCATCATGGCGAACAATGCGCGCAAACCCAGCGCCTCGCCACCGCGCGGACGACCCGGTCGATCAGCGTCGTTCCATGCATAAACATCCAGATGCATCCACTCAATCGCATCGGGCACGAAACGTTGCAAATAAAGCGCTGCGGTAATGGCTCCGGCATGGCGCGAATTGGCCGAGTTGGTCGTGTCGGCAATGCGTGATTCGAGCATGCGCAAATACGGCTTCCACAACGGCATCCGCCACAATGGATCCTGGGTCTGCACACCGGCAGCCAACGCGGCGTCGGCCAGATCGTCGCGATTGGCAAACATGGCCGGTAATTCCGGACCAAGCGCGATGCGCGCAGCGCCCGTCAGGGTGGCGAAATCGATAATCAACTCGGGCCTGTGTTCGACTGCGTAAGCCAGTGCATCGCATAACACGAGGCGCCCTTCGGCGTCGGTGTTGTCGATTTCGACCGTGATACCCGCACGCGTGCGAATCACGTCGCCCGGACGCAAGGCATTTCCTGACACCGAGTTTTCCACCGCCGGAATCAGCAAACGCAGGTACACGGGTAATTTCGCTTGCATGATCAAGCCAGCCAACGCAATTGCGTGGGCCGCACCGCCCATGTCCTTTTTCATCCAGCGCATGCCGTCGGCGGACTTGATATCCAGGCCGCCGCTATCAAAGCACACGCCCTTCCCAACCAGCGTCACCGGTGGATCGGCGCGCTTGCCCCAGATCAATTCGACCAACCGCGGCGCACGATCACTGGCGCGGCCGACGGCATGGATCGTGGGAAAATTCGCCTTGAGCAAGCGCTCACCGATCCATTCGCGATAGCGTGCGTGGTGCTGGTCGGCAAGCTGCTTGATTGCCGCAGCCAGTTCGGCCGGACCCATATCCTGGGTCGGCGTATTGACCAAATCGCGCACGCGGCAAACGCCTTCGATTTGGGCTTTGACAGTCTGCAAGACCTCGCGATCGACGACGAGTCGTGCCGCTGCGCGTTTGGGTTTGAGATAACGCTCAAACCGATAGGCACCCAGTCCCCACCCCAGCGCGACCTGGCGCAGGTCCACGGATTCGCCCGCACCATCGACATGGTAGTCGCCGGCGGGAAGACCCTGCGCCAAACCGGCGAACGCGTAAATGTCGTTATCGTGGGAGATGCCGACCAGTACCGCGCGCAACTGACCTTGAGCGTCAGGCAAAAAACAAGTGCTGCCAGGCTCGGCACGAAATCCGCTGGCAGCAATCCAGCCACGTGCCGCGGCACCAAGCTTGCTCGCCACGTTGCTCAAGCTGTCTGCGTGTACGGCAATCAAACCAATGGTTTTGCGCTTGCCACGGCCCGATTGTGTCAATCCATCCATGTTTGTTCCCTGATCTGAACCTTGAGAGTCAACAAGTCACGCCGAGAAGCCACGGCACCGCGCTCACTCAAGCAGGGAATATGCCAACTGTTGTGATGCGGTACCGACGTGCCCGATGACGTCGAGCGAATCGGCCAACTCATGCAAGTCTCGAACGCCGAAATCCGGCGATTGCGGCTGATGCCAGACAGCATCCGTGCGGGTGATCCAGGCGCTATGCAGTCCTGCTGCGCGCGCAGCGACGACATCCAGGTGGAGGTCGTCGCCAACGTGCAACACCTGCGTCGGCGGCAACCCCAAACGTGCGCATGCCGCAAGAAAAATCTCCGCAGCAGGATTGGCCATGCCGAATTCACGCGCGCTGACGGAAAGGCCGAAATATCGTGCCAGACCAATATGCTGCAGATCTGCTGCCGTTGCTCAAACGGATCAAGGTGTAACGCCAGGCCAAACGCTCCAGCTCCGGCACCACGTCGGCAAAGCAGTCGACTGCGTTGCGCGCGCGGGAAAACGCCGCAAATGCGCTGTCCACGTGGGTTTCGTCATACCCTGCGGCTGCAATGCGCAACGCAAACTCATGCGGCGTTGCGCGCTGGCCGGATGTTCGCGGGCCATGCGTTCGCGCAGTGCGCGCATTTCGGCAATCGGCCACGCCGCAGTGGCGCGTGGGCAATTTTGAACCAGCCAGTCATGCGGGGCACTGATCGACACGTTCGATCACCGGTTGAATGGGCCAAAGGATGTCGTCAAGATCCAGACTGATGGCGGCAAGTTCCATTGCAGCGGGCCGCTTTCCATGTTTTGACGTTGCACCATTCAACAAAGTCGACGCTGACCACTGGGACTCACCGGACGTTGCAATTCCGGAAAGAACTACCACGCAGCCATCGCCCAGGTGCATGCATGCGCACAACGATCTGCCGATTGGATCGTTTCGCGCGCCGCAGCACAACTAATGGCCATCAATTGCTGGCGAAGGTACCGCTTCGGCGTCAGCCTTTTTTTCCTCTCGTTTTGCTTCCTTGGTCCGCGCCGCGCGAGCCTTGACCTCGGTCGACAATCTGGACGTCGACGCAACCCGCCAAGCCTCTGCCGACGGCGCCGATACCGGCGCAACCGGTTCGGATTCGGCAGTGGTCGTCGCAATCGGGCGAATGCGCGCATTGATGAAAGCCACGCGTTGATCCTGCATCCCCACCAACCCGGGCGCATCGGCATAAGGGACCAGATCGTGTTTGAGCATGATGGCTTTGCCCGCATCACTGTTGACAAACGCAATGAGCCGACTCACTTGTTCGTGCTTGGGATCGTCGATGCGCGAAGCCAGATAAAGAGCGGTGTACAGCGGATAATTGCCGTCAGCAATACTGGCATCGGTTGCCGCCACGCCTTCCACGCTGAGCATCTTCAATTTGTGATTTCCAGCGACACCGGAGAGCGTGCTCATGCCAATGCCATGGGGATCAATCACGACGCCGGCTTCCAGTTGCACGGTGTTGATGTATAACCGCGGCGCGGAAATGGCCTGGTCGCCGTAGTAAAACAACAGTTGCCGCGTACTGTATTCCACGCCATCCAGCGGCGCGGCCACGGCATAAAGATTGATTGGCGCATCGGCACCGCCAAGCTGCGACCAATTCGTGATGCGGCCCAAATACAGATCGTGCAATTGCTTGAGGCTGATATTGTTTACCGGATTGTCGATCGACACGATCGGCACCAGCGCGTCCCAGGCAATTGGATGGAATTTGGTGCTGAGTTCTTCTTCACGACCCGGCATCGCCGAGCGCGCGCTGCCGGCCACATCCGCACTGCCGCTGTGTACGGCATCCAATCCGGATATGGTGCTGAACGGCTCAACGATCACCTTGCCCTGCCCGCTCGCGTTGAAGCGCTCCGCAAGGTCCTTGAACAGACGTGCCGAACATTGATCGCCGCGCCACACGATGGGCGCTACCGCTTCGGCACTGATCTTGCCGGTAGCGTGCGCAGCGTGATCTTTGGTTGCATCGGGCACCGGCAGGGAAAATGCCGGCATTGAAATCAACACCGTCAGCAACGGCCAGATTCGTTTGGCAAGTATCAAAAC
>DASSXQ010000172.1:0-5430 GCA_035703725.1 Rudaea sp. | reverse complement strand
AGCACGGTTCCGGGTGATCGCGCACTGGGTGGCGTTGCCTCGGGCTCCACCACCACGATGTATTGGGCCGTGCGCCTGGTCAACAATACGGGCACGACGTTGACTTCGATCGACGTCAGTTTCTATGGCGAGCAATGGCGTGACGCCAACACCACGGCGCAAACCATGCCGTTCGACTATCAGGTCGCCGACGCCGGGATAATCACCGCAGCCAATACACCCAGCACCGGCTGGACGGCAGTCAGCGCACTGACGTTCACCAGTCCCACGAATGCCAACAGCGGAGCGCTGGATGGCAACGACAGCGCCAATCGCACCCTGGAATCGGCGAACATCCCGATGTCGGTTGCGCCGGGCCAGGAAATCTGGTTGCGCTGGACCGACACCAACGACGCCGGTTCCGATCACGGCCTGGCAGTCGACGATCTGGTTGTGGTGGCAAACGGATCCGGTGGTGGTGGCAACCTCACCCTGAGCATCGACAACGTCAGCCACAACGAAGGCAACAGCGGCCCGACGAATTTTGACTTCACCGTGACACTGTCCGCACCAGCTCCGGCGGGCGGCGTGACGTTTGATATCGCCACGGCCGACGACAGCGCCACCGTGGCCGACAGCGACTACACTCCGCGCGCCCTGTCCGGGCAATCCATCGCTGCAGGCAACACGACGTATCTGTTTACCGTGCAGGTTACTGGCGATAGCACGGCCGAGCCTGACGAACTGTTCCACGTCAATGTCAGCAATATCTCGGGCACGGGTGTCACCACCACAAGCGCTCAAGGCACGGGCACCATCGTCAACGACGATGTGCCGGTATTGACCATCGGCGCAATTCAGGGCGATGGCGATGCCTCGCCCCATGTCAACCAAACGCTGACCACGACTGGCAGCAGTGTGGTTACTGCGTTGACCAACAACGGGTTCTACATGCAGGACCCGATCGCCAACAGCGATCACAACCCGGATACCTCCGACGCCATTTATGTCTACACCGGCGGCGCGCCGGTCTACACCGGCGGCTCGACGCCGATCGCAACAGGTGACGTAGTTGCCGTAACCGGTTCGATCTCCGAGTTCAACGGCACCACGGAATTCAATTCCGGCTCGACCGTAACCTTTGTATCCAGCAGCTCGTCCATCGCGCCCACGCTGCTGACCTTGGCATTGCCTTCGCCGGATCCGACGCTGCACCATTGCCAAGGCTCACTGGACCCGAACAATGCGCACGCCGTCGGCGAAGCCAACTGGGAATGCCTGGAAAGCATGTTGATGCAACTCGACGGCGTGGTCGTCGGCGCCACCGGCGGCGGCTTTGCCGCAGACGGCACGCATCCGGGTACGCCAGGCTCATTCCATGCCACGGTCAACAACGCGCCGCGGCCGTTCCGCGAACCCGGCATCGCCTATCCGGCGAACGTGACCGGCTATACCGGGCCGATATGGGATGGCGATCCGGAAATCATCGAGGTCTATACGAAAACCAGTCTGGTCGGCGCGCCAAGTATCGTTCCCGTATACGATGCCGGTCAGCAATTCACGACCACCGCTATCGTCAGCGACTACAATGGATCGTACGAGTTGTATCCGCTGATGTTCAGTACGGTTGGCGCAACGCCGAACACCGTGCAGCCCGTGCCCGATTCGGCAATCGGCACGTTGACCATCGCCTCGCAGAACATGCTGCATTTGTTCAATGACGTGGACGATTCCGGCAACGCCGACGACTGCACGGCTGGTTCGAAGGACTCGTGTCCGGATGCGGCCCAATTTGCCATTCGTTTGAGCAAACTCTCGTTGCAAGTACGCACCGTGCTCAAGGCGCCGGCTGTAATTGGCGTGCAGGAAGTCGAGAATCTGGACACCCTGCAATCGCTGGCCGACAAAATCCACTCAGACGATGCAAATCTTGCCTACACGCCGTATCTGATCGAGGGCAATGATATTGGCGGCATTGATGTTGGTTTCCTTGTGCGTAACGACGTGACCGTCAATGCAGTAACCCAGATCGGCAATGCCACGACAACCGACGATGGCTGCGGTGGCAGCGCGTCGTCTTGCAAGCTCAATGATCGACCGCCGTTGTTGCTCGACGCCAGCTTCAACGGCAAGCGTTTCGCCGTGCTGGTCATCCACAATCGCTCGCTCAACGGCGTGGACGATACACCGCGCGTGCGGCGCAAGCGTCTGGAGCAGGCGCAATACGTCGCTGCCATCGTGCAGGCGTGGCAGACCGGGACCGGCAGCGACGTCGCGCTCGTTTCGCCCGACGCGCACATCACGCTCGGCGCCAGTGGCGAAACCGTGCCAGCCGCCGACGGCACGGCACCGATCGTGGTGGTTGGCGACTACAACGCCTACGAATTTACCGACGGCTACACCGACGTGACTGGCCAGATCAAAGGCACCGCCGAGCAGTCCGACAATGTCGAGTGGGCAGCACCAATTACCACGCCGACATTGTGCGATGCCGGCCTGACCACCGACGCGAGTACGCGTTACTCGTTCGCGTTTGATGGCTACGTGCAGGAACTGGATCACGCGTTGCTGACGCGAGTTGCCTGGAAGGACTTCGTCAGTCTGCACAACGCACACGGCAATGCCGATACCTCCGAGGCCGGCGCGGCCGTGACCGATCCCAACACCGCGGCACGCAGTGCCGATCATGATGGGCAGGTCCTCACCCTCACGGTTGATCGACTGTTTGCCGATGACTTTGAAGGCGACACGTGCCGGTGACCCCAGTGTAAACTGCAGGTTGTCGCGAAGGCCGGCGAAAGCCGGCCTTCGCATTTTTCATTCAAGGTCAAAAAATGCGACGCCTGCGTTCTTTCCTGCCCTTGCTGGTCCTGATCGCACTTGGCGTGGCCCTGCTCGCGTCTGGCACGCTCAATCGCTTTCGCCCCGACACGTTGGCGGTGGAGCAAGCCAGTCTGCAAACGCAGATCGCATTGCATCCCGTGCTTGCCGGCTTGGCGCATGTTGCCGCCACAACGCTGGCAATTGCCACCGGAATCCCCGGTGTGATCGTGCTGATTTTCGCCGGTGGCATGTTGTTTGGCGCATGGATGGGCACCCTGCTGTCGAGTATCGGCGTAACGCTTGGCGCGCTGCTTCTGTTTCTCGCCAGTCGCCACGCATTCGGTACGCATCGCGGAGCGGAAGCGCCGGGGCTGGTTAGCCGACTTCGCGGTGGCTATCACGCCCATCCGCACAGCTACACGTTTTTTCTGCGCCTGGTGCCCTTTTTTCCGTTCGGCGGCGTGACCGTGGCATTGGCCTGGTTGCGCTGTCCGCTCTGGTTGTTCCTGCTCGCCACCGCGTTTGGCGGCACACTGATGACCGGCATCGAATCGGCGCTCGGTGCAGGCCTGGCGCGCAATATCGGTGAAAATCGCGAGATTGGCGTGAACCTTTTCTCCGACCCTGCCGTCATCATTCCGCTGGTGGCGATGGGATTGATTGCACTGGTGCCGGTAGCGATCGGGAAATTGCGGGCGCGACGCAGGAATGAGGACTGAGGACTGGAAGCCGAGAGTCGAGGGCTGAGGGCCGACCGCCAAACCATGTGAGATTCTTTTCATTCTCCACGACACGCGGCCGCGATCCGGACTGTGGTGGCCAGGCGCCGGAACGCACAATCACGAAGCGAATGGTCCGCAGGTCATTGCGCAGAAGCGGCCTGTGCTTCTTCGGCGACTTGGTTGAATCGTCCCTGCTCAACCCGAAGCACGAACTGGATGACCAGCCAATCGGCTTGCCGACTCCGAATCCCGATCCCAGGTTCCAAACTACCAGCCACCTGCCCCATTACGCTATTCTGCACGGACCATTTTCCCGACTGCCCAGCGGTGGCCGGACGCTTTGCCGGAATCTGCCTTGACCCGAACCAAACACAATGCCACCAAGCCATCGTTGTGGCGCGCGCTATTGCTCAGCTTGCTGGTAGCGGGGCTTAATTTCGCGCTCTGGAAGCAGCTCAACCCGCCTACCCAGCCGCCGAATTGGGCCGGCAAGATGGGTGGCTTCGCTTACGCGCCGTATCAGCGCTATCAGGACCCGAACAAGGGCATCTATCCGACTCTGGGTGAAGTCGACAACGACATCAAGTTGCTGTCCAGACACAGTGATCGCCTGCGCACGTACGCGGCGCTGGAAAACCCGGCAATTCCCGCAATCGCCAAAAAGTACGGCATGCAGGTCATGGCCGGTGCCTGGCTTGACCATCGCGATCAGCACAATGAAGACGAGATCGCCGCGCTCGTCGATTCCGTGCGCAAAAACGACAACATCAAGCGCGTCATCGTCGGCAATGAAGTGCTGCTGCGCAATGACATGGGTGTCACCTCGCTGATTGGCTACATCGATCGCGTGCGGGCGCAGGTCAAGGTTCCCGTGTCCACCGCCGAACCGTGGCACATCTGGCTGAAATATCCGCAACTGGCCCAACACGTCGATTTCATTACCGTGCATCTGCTGCCTTATTGGGAAGGGTATCCACGCAAGGACGCCATTGGCCTGCAGGTTTTGATGCGCTATTACCAGTTGCAGAGCGCATTTCCGGGCAAGCATATTGTCATCGGCGAGGTTGGCTGGCCCTCGTCCGGCGATCGCATCAAGGGGGCGAACGCCTCGATTGCCGACGAAGCGTTGTTCATTCGTCAATGGCTCAACGTCGCGCGTCAGCGCAATTTCGATTACTACCTGATGGAAGCGTTCGACCAGCCCTGGAAAGAGGCGTTCGAACATCGTGTGGGCGCGTATTGGGGTATTTACGGCGCTGATCGCCAGCCGAAATTTTCAATGACCGGTACCGTCATTGAAGACCCTTCATGGCCGTGGAAAGCAGCCATTTCGTGCCTGATCGGACTGCTGCCGATGTTCTGGTTCGCGCGCCATTTCATCCGCTTCAAGACGACCGGACTGATCTTCTATTGCGTGCTGATCCAGTTGTCGGCTTCACTGCTCGTATGGCTGGCGACGTTGCCTTATGCGTTTTATCTGGATCCGGTGGACTGGACCATGTTGTCGATTCTGGCACCTGCGCAGTTTGCCATCGTGTTGATCGCGCTGATCAATGGCTTCGAGTTCACCGAAGTGTTATGGCGTCGGCGCTGGCTGCGCGAATTCAATTTGCTCACGCCCACACCCGGCGATCCGCAGCCGTTCGTGTCCATCCACCTTGCCTGCTGCAACGAGCCGCCGGAGATGGTGAATCTGACCCTGGATTCGCTCGCCGCCCTGGATTACGAAAACTTTGAAGTCGTGGTGATCGACAACAACACGCGGCGCGATGAAGTCTGGAAACCGGTCGAGGAGCATTGTGCGAAACTGGGATCCAGATTCCGCTTTTTCCACCTGAATCCGTGGCCAGGATTCAAGGCTGGCGCGCTGAATTTCGGCTTGAAGCAAACCGATCCGCGTGCTGAC
>DASSXQ010000159.1:0-2223 GCA_035703725.1 Rudaea sp. | reverse complement strand
GAGATGCGGTTATTTCTTGAGCGCTTTCGGTGCAGCCTTCAAGCCGCGATTGACCAGCATGGGTTCGATGCTGGGATCGCTGCCGCGCCAGTCGCGGTACATTTTTGCCAATTCTTCGGTGTTGCCGCGTGACAGGATCATGGCGCGGAAGCGGTCGCCATTGGCGCGGGTCAGGCCACCGTGTTGCTTGAAGTACGCATAAGCATCATCGGCGAGCATTTGCGTCCACAAATACGCGTAGTACCCCGCCGAGTAGCCGTTACCCCAGATGTGCAGGAAGTAACTTGAGCGGTAACGTGGTGGGACGTAGGAAAGATCGAGCTTGTCTTTCTTCAGGGCGGCAATCTCGAATTTGTCGGCATCCTGCAACGGCGCGTCGGCACCGAGCAGGTGCCAGTCCATGTCCAGCATCGCGGCGGCGACGACTTCGGTCATGGCGTAACCCTGATTGAACTTGCTTGACGTCTTGATCTTGTCGACCAGCGTTTGCGGCATCGGCTCGCCGGTCTTGTAATGCTTGGCATAATTGGCGAAGACCTTGGGCACGAAGGCCCAATGTTCATTGAACTGGGACGGGAATTCGACAAAATCGCGCGCGGTATTGGTGCCGGAAAGCGTCGGATATTCTTCGTCGGCAAATATGCCGTGCAAGGCGTGGCCAAACTCATGGAACATGGTCACGACATCATCGGTCGACAACAATGCCGGCTGACCCGGTTGCGGCTTGGTGAAGTTGGCGACGTTGTAAATGACCGGTTTGGTACCAAGCAGCTTGGACTGGCCAACCAGGTTGTCCATCCAGGCGCCGCCGGATTTGTTGTCGCGTTTGAAATAGTCGCAATAGAACAGCGCAAGTGAGCTGCCGTCCTTGTCGAACACCTCGAATACGCGCACGTCGGGCTGGTACACCGGCAGATCGGTGCGCTGCTTGAAGGTCAGCCCGTACAACTGATTGGCGGCGTAAAACACGCCGTTCTTCAACACATTGTCCAGTTCGAAATACGGTTTGACCTGATTTTCGTCGAGATCGTACTTGGCTTTGCGCACCTGCTCGGCGTAGAAATTCCAATCCCAGGGCTGCAGCTTGAAACCGGGTTTGCCCAACGCCTTCTGACTCGAATCGATGACTTTCTGGATATCGCGTGCTTCCGAACGTGCCCGCGCAGTGGCTGCCGGGCCAAGACGACGCATGAATTTCAGTGCATTGGCAGGCGTTTTGGCCATTTGATTTTGCAACGTCCATGCGGCGAAGTTCGGAAAACCAAGCAACTTGGCCTTTTGCGCACGGATCTGGGCAATGCGCTCGATGGTCGCGCGCGTGTCATTGGCATCGCCTTTTTCGGCACGGTTCCATGACGCTTCAAACAATGCGTGGCGCGTGTCGCGGTTGGTCAGGTCCTGCAGTTCGGGTTGCTGCGTGGTGTTCTGCAGCGTCAGCACCCATTTGCCGTCGAGCTTGCGGTTGGTGGCCGCTTGAGCGGCAGCAGCCATTTGCGCGTCGGACAGACCGGCAATCTTGGCCTTGTCGTCGACAACCAGCGCTCCGGCGTTTGCGGCAGCAAGCAATTTGTTGACGAACGACGCGCTCAGCGAAGATTCCTCTTCGTTGAGTTTCTTCAGCGTGGCCTTGTCGGCGGCTGAAAGTTTGGCGCCCGCATGCACGAACTGTGCGTGCACGACATTGACCAGACGCAGCGATTCGGGGTCCAGATTCAATTTGTTGCGTTGTTGATAAACCGCATCGACGCGCTGGAACAGCTTGTCGTTGAGATGGATTGCATCGGCGTGCGCGGAAAGTTTCGGAGCTTCTTCTTCCTGGACTTTCTGCAGGGCTGGATTGGTGTTTGCACTGCTGACGGCGTTGAACGCCATCAGCGTGCGATCAAGCATTGCGCCGGTCTTTTCCATGGCCACGTAAGTGTTCTCGAACGTGGGCGGCTCCGGGTTATCGGCAATCTTTTCCATCTGCGCCCATTGGCGTTTCATGCCTTCTTCGATCGCCGGCTGATAGTCGCTGTCGCGAATCTTGTCGAATTGCGGCGCGTGGAAGGGCAAAGTGCTCTCGGCAAAAAACGGATTGACGTGCTCTGCGGGAGCGGCGGGCGCTGCGGCCGCAACCGGTTTGGCATGTTCGGTTTTTTGTGGCGTTTGCGAGCAGGCGGCAATCATGGCGGTCATGGCAATCAACAACGTTCGGCTTGGCAACAGCTTGGGATCTCCCCG
>DASSXQ010000121.1:0-3469 GCA_035703725.1 Rudaea sp. | reverse complement strand
GCGCTGATCGGCGCGGGCGTGGTGCTGTTCCTGATTGCGCCGTTGATTCAAAAACTGATGCACGGCGTGAAATAAGCCGATTGCATGCAACAAAAAACGGCGGCCTTCGGGTCGCCGTTTTCTTTTGTGGATGCGTGTGTGCGTGGGTCAGGTGTGAGAAGTCACGGCCTCTGCGCGAATTTCCAGTTCATCCAGCCGATCCAGTAGGCGGAACAGTAGCTCGCGCTCGGCCTCTGGCATCTCGCCCAGCAGATGCTGTTCAAAGCCGATAGTCAGCGGCACCACTTGGTCATAGATCGCGTAGCCGGCATCCGATAGCTTCAACATCGAGCGTCGCCGGTCGTCATCGTCGAACTCGCGCAGCAGGCGGCCGGAGTCCAGCAACTTTGCTACCGCACGGCTGACCGCAACTTTGTCCATCGCGGTGCGCTGCGCGACTTGGTTGGCCGACAACCCCGGCGAGCGACCAAGCACGGCCATCACCCGCCACTCGGTGACGCTGAGTTCAAACCGTTTCGAATACTCGCGAGCGATCGCGCCGCTGATCCGATTGGACAGCACGCTGAGGCGATACGGCAGGAAATTTTCGAGGATGAGTTGGGCGTGTTGCGGGGCGTTGTGAGCAGGCATGGGCGATAGATGACTTGAAATGGTTGCATGTGTAACAATGGGTTGCACGTTTACGCCCCAGAGGATTAGCAGACATGAGCGCACAGCCCAATCTTGGCATGCAACCGACCACCTTCGACAATCCGATGGGCATTAATGGCTTCGAATTAGTCGAATTCGCCGCCCCCGCAGGGCAGGGCGCAACGATGCGGCGTTATTTGCAAGGGCTGGGTTTCACCGCCATCGCCAAGCACAAAACCCGCGAGATCACGCTATTTCGGCAAGGCACGATCAACTTTCTGCTGAATGAATCGGTCGATTCGTTCGCCTCTGATTTTGCAAGCAAGCACGGCCCGTCGGCCTGTGGCTTTGCGATCCGCTTCAAGAAGCCGAGCGCTGAAGTGTTAGCGCATGTGCTGGGCAACGGCGGCGAAAAAATCACCCATAAACCCGACACTGGCGCGGTGACTGCGCCGGCGATCAACGGTATCGGCGACTGCATGCTGTACCTGATCGACGATGCGCGGGACGATTTGTATGCCGACTATCTGCCAATCGAGGGCGTTGACCAGCATCCGGTGGGCTTCGGTCTAACCTTTATCGATCATCTGACCCACAACCTGTTCCTCGGCAATATGCAGAAGTGGTCGGACTATTACGAGAAGCTGTTCAATTTCCGCGAGATTCGTTATTTCGACATCAAGGGTGCCAAGACCGGCCTGCTATCAAAGGCGATGACCGCGCCCGACGGCGTGGTGCGGATTCCGCTGAATGAATCGTCCGACGAGAAGAGCCAGATCAACGAGTACCTGCGCGAATATCACGGCGAAGGCATCCAGCACATCGCGCTGTTCACCGACGATATCTACGACTCAGTGGAAAAAATGCACGCGGCCGGGGTGCAGTTCCTGGATACGCCAGAGACGTATTTCGATGTCATCGATCTGCGCATCCCGAATCATGGCGAAGACGTGCCGCGTCTGCGTAAAAATTCGATCCTGATCGACGCCGACATGGAAACCAAAGAACGCAAATTGCTGCAGATCTTCACCCAAAACGCGTTTGGCCCGATCTTCTTCGAGATCATCCAACGCAAGGGCAATGAAGGCTTCGGCGAAGGCAATTTCCAGGCGCTGTTCGAGAGCATCGAGCGCGACCAAATGAAGCGCGGCGTGCTGTAAGGTTTTGCGTCTGTCGCAGTAATTGCTGGTCATGCTTCGACAGGCGCACCACGAACGAATTTCGACAGATTCACCACGACGGGCTTCAAGATGCGCATCGACGGCAACGGCTACCAAACGGGTTTCGGCAATGAATTCGCAAGCGAAGCACTGGCCGGCACCTTGCCGGATGGGCGCAATTCACCGCAGCGCGTCGCCCACGGCTTGTACGCGGAGCAGCTAACCGGCACCGCGTTCACCGCGCCGCGGCATGCCAACCGGCGCAGTTGGTTGTATCGGATTCGTCCGGCAGCCGTGCATGGTGAATTTCAGCCGTTCGCGCAGACCGGGTTTCACAATGATTTTGGCAATGGCCCAGTCACCCCGGAGAAACTGCGCTGGAGCCCGTTGCCGTTGCCGCAGGCCAAGACCGACTTCGTCGAGGGCTTGTTCACCGTGGCCGGCAATGGTGGGCCGGCGGCCGGCACCGGTGTGGGTATCCATTTATATGCAGCCAATGCGGACATGCAGGGGCGCTTCTTCACCAATGCCGATGGCGAATTGTTGATCGTGCCGCAGCAGGGCCGGCTGCATATCGAAACTGAGCTCGGCGTGCTGGATGTTGAGCCGCAGGAAATTGCGGTGATCCCGCGTGGCGTGCGTTTCTGTGTTGCGCTACCGGATGGCGTGGCGCGGGGCTATGTGTGCGAAAACTTCGGCGCATTGCTACAGCTTCCCGATAAAGGCCCGATTGGCAGCAATGGGCTGGCCAATCCACGCGACTTCCTCACCCCGAATGCCGCCTTCGAGGATGTCGATGGCGCGTTCGAGTTAATTACGAAATTCCAAGGCCATGTGTGGCGTGCCGAGATCGACCATTCGCCGTTGGATGTGGTCGGTTGGCACGGTAATTACGCGCCATACAAATACGATCTGCGCAAATTCAACACCATCGGCTCGATCAGTTTCGATCATCCCGATCCGTCGATTTTCTTGGTGCTGCATTCGCCCAGCGACACAGTCGGCACCAGCAATATGGATTTTGTGATCTTCCCGCCGCGCATTTTGGCGATGCAAGACACCTTCCGCCCGCCGTGGTTCCATCGCAATATCGCCAGCGAGTTTATGGGCCTGATCCACGGCGTGTACGACGCCAAGGCCGAAGGGTTCGCCCCCGGTGGCTGCTCGCTGCACAACTGCATGACCGGCCACGGTCCAGATGCGGCCACCTTCGAAAAAGCCAGCCATGCGGATACGGCCAAAGCGGATTACATCAGCGGCACCATGGCGTTTATGTTCGAAACCCGTGCGGTGATCCGGCCGACTGCGCAAGCCATGGACGCGCAACACCGCCAGCGTGATTACCCGGCGTGCTGGATGGGCTTGCGTAAGCGCTTCCCCGCGCAGTGGTGATGCCGAGCTGATGCAAGGCGATGCCCGCGATACGGCGGGCGCACCTTCTATACTCTCCCTACAGTCACAAGCGTGGGGATGAGCATGACCGATCCATATAACAACACCGCCACGCCGGCCCGTCCTGCTGGCCTGCTGGATGACACGATGGTGACAACCGCGATGGAGCTGCCAGGGCAGGTCGTCGTGCGTAATCTTGGCATCGTCCGTGGCATCACGGTGCGTTCGCGCTCGATTGTCGGCAATTTCTTCGGCGGACTGCAGACGCTGTTTGGCGGCAACATCAC
>DASSXQ010000114.1:0-12286 GCA_035703725.1 Rudaea sp. | reverse complement strand
TTTTTGATGGCGATACCGGCGTCCGACGAAGGATCAGTCGGTTCGAATTCCAGTTGCGTCGCCCCGGCCCGCGCGCGCGTGCCGTCGAGCGCAACACCGGAATTGTCCGCGGTGTCGAAATAACCCGAGCCGGCGCCCTTGTCTGTGTACACCACCGCGCAACCCTGCGGTAATCCCCATGCACCCGCCAGGGAAATTGCACCGTAGATTCCGCGCGAACCCGACGATGGTGCAACCAGCAGACATCGTTTGGTGCGATCAAAATTGTCTGGCGCCTGCAACAAAACCCGATGCGGCGAACGTGCATCCGGAATGCGCGCGAATGCGCTGTATTCGCGTCCCGGCACGTTCGGCACGGCACCGTAGACCTGACCATAACCGCCCAAGGGACCGAGATCGGCAATGCCTTTCCAGTTCATCTGGATAGCTCGGCGGCGTAATTCCGGAGCCGTTGGATGTTCCGGATCGGCAAATGGGGAAGGTAATCCGGCCAGCCCGGCCAGACCCAGTCCGGCGCTGAGCAAATCGTCGTTTCCGCGATGTTGCGTGACGCTGACGGGACTCACTACAAACCCGATTTCCATGTCAGACTCCGGTGCAACCGGCGCACGCGCGCAACCGGCCAGTAGAATGAGTAGGGTGACAGCAGCCAGGATCGAGCGCGTGCGCATGCCTTGGCAAGTCGTCACCTGCGCACCATGGTACAAAAGTCCACCCCCATTCGCCAAAATCGATGCCACGTATTCTTGTCGTCGACGTTCATCCCGGGAGCGCACCGTCAAAGCACACGTCACCGCGATTTTCGAAAGACTCGAAGAGCGCAATCGCACCCAGGCCGGCGTTTTTCTGCGCGCCCTCGAATTGATCGCTACAGCGGACCGAGTTGACCCGGCGCATTGATCTCTCAAACCGGTGCGGAATCTACTTCGACGCGCGCCACCAAATGCGCCAGCAAGGACTTGAGCGCCAGCGACTTGACCGGTTTGTGCAGCAACTGACAGCCTGCCGCTGCCATGTGATCGCGCAATGCTTGGCTGTGGTTGGCCGATACGATGGCGCGCGCATGGACGCCTGCCGATTGCGTCGCACAGGCGCAGGCAAACGCCCAGACCGGTGGTATCCGCACCCCGGTGATGATCCAGCAACAGGATATCCGGCGCCGTATCCTGCACGGCTGCCAGCGCAGCATCGATATCGGCAGCAACCTGCACCTGACAATGCCAGCATTGCAGCAGGGCGCGCATGGCGTCGCGTACGTCAGCTTTATTATCGACAACCAAACCGCGCGCATGACGGCGCGTGGTCACGCTGGTCCAATCGCTACCGACAAGGGGCGCTCCCAGCCCCCGCCATGCCGATCGGCACATGATTGGCGAATACGCTGCCGTACCCGGGATGCGCGCGCAGGGTCAAGGTGTGCAGGAGTGCCAGACAGTCAGCGATGCACAGGCCCAATCAGACCATTGCCGTCGCGTTGGGTGCTGTGGCAGATACCTGCATTGCCAACGCGCAAGCAGCCGGGATTTCGCTCGAGGTGATGCATCGCATTGCCGCAATGGCATCCGGTGGCAAGGCTAGGTTGCCGCATAATGGCGCGGTCATTGCCTTGCTGGCAGTAACCGGGCTGACCCGCCGACAATCTTATCGGGATATTTTTTCGGTCACCATCATCAAGACACTGGCCGTGTTTGTGGTGATCGCATTGAATTACCTGACGGGATTGGCATCAGCAAATATCGTTGTCCTGCCGCTGCCTATTGCTGGATGTGCCCGCGCTTGCGAACAATCAGCATGGCCAGTTCGAGCGATTGCTCATAATTCAGGCGTGGGTCAACGCTGGACTTGTACGCGCGCGACAGATCGATTTCGGTCAGATCCCGCGCACCACCCATGCATTCGGTGACATTCTCACCGGTGAGTTCCAGATGCACGCCACCCAGACGCGTACCGCACGCAGCATGAACGTCGAATGCCGAATCCAGTTCGGCACAAATTTTGGCGAATCGTCGCGTCTTGACGCCGCTGCTCAGCGCCTCGGTATTTCCATGCATGGGATCGCAACACCACAGCACGCGCCGGCCCTCGTCCGTCACGGCTTTCAGGAGTTTCGGCAATGCGGTTTCGAGCTTGCTGGCTCCCATACGATGAATCAAGGTCAGCCGACCGGGTTCGTTGTCGGGGTTGAGTGCATCGATGACGCGCAGGAGTTGATCCGGCGTGACACCCGGCCCGACCTTCAAGCCAAGCGGATTGCGGATGCCACGGCAATATTCGACATGCGCGCCATCCAGATTCGCGGTGCGCATTCCGATCCAGGGGAAATGTGTGGCCAGATTGAACCATCCCCACTGACGCGGAACCTGGCGTGTTTGCGCCTGCTCGTAATGCAACAACAATGCCTCGTGCGAAGTATAGAAATCCACGCGACGGAAATTTCCAACAGACTCTCCGGCGAGGGTCTCCATGAAGCGCACCGAATCGCCGATGGATTCGACCATGCGCCGATACTCTTCCTGCAGCGGAGAGTGCTCGACCCAACCCAAACCCCAGTATTCGGGGTGATGCAAATCGGCAAATCCGCCATCAACCAATGAACGGATGAAATTGATGGTGAGTGCCGACTTCGAATGCCCTTCGATCAGGCGCTGCGGATCCGGCGTACGTGCGGCAATGGTGAATGCGGCGCCGTTGACCAGATCGCCACGATAACTGGGCAGGGTCACGCCGTCGCGCGTTTCCATATCCGCTGAACGCGGCTTGGCATACTGGCCGGCGAAACGGCCCACGCGAACCACTGGCAACTTCAGTCCGTGCACCAGCACAACACTCATCTGCAGCAACACCTTGAGGCGGTTGGTAATGAGTGAAGAATTGCAATCGGCAAAAGTTTCAGCACAGTCGCCGCCCTGCAAGAGAAAGCAGCGTCCTTCCGCGGCATCCGCCAGTTTGCGTTTCAGCGACAACACTTCCCACGAGGTAACCAGCGGTGGCAGATCACGCAGTTGCAGCAAGGCTTCGGCCAATAAGGCAGGGTCGGGATAAGACGGCTGCTGGGTTACCGGTTTTGCCTGCCACGAGGCAGGAGTCCAATCGCGATCAACGCGAACGGCAGCGAGTGGCTGCTTGTCGGAAGGCATGAGAAAACCTGTTTTGCTGCAGTGCGGAAAAGCATCATGCCACAGTCAGGCCGCACTGCAAGTACTGGCTATCAAGCTGCGCGTCGACGCAACCCGGCCCACAACGCACCAATACCCAGCAATGCATAGCTGATGATCGACCACGCAGGCATGGACAGCCCGAGAATGACCCAACTGACCTTGGCACAATCCGCCAGACCGGTAAATGCCATCCTCAGTGTCTTGCCGATCGGAAAGTTCGCGACCATGTAGTTCCATCCGGGCGTGCAGCCGGCAAACGGATCCGACGGCTGATGTTGCAACCACAAATGGCGAGCGGCGATGCCGATTCCCACGCAGGCTGCCATTACCAACACGGTCGCATAGGCCCGTCGCCCTGCAGCCCGAGGACGGTGAATGGCTGCTACCACGAACACCAGTGCCATCACGATGAAAACAATGCGCTGGAAAATGCACATGGGACACGGCTCCACGTGCAGTGCGAACTGTACGTAGTAGGCATAGCCAAGCAGAGCTATGCAGACCGCTGCGCCGGCAGCACATTGACTTCGAAACGACCAGCTCAATGGATTCACGATGCAATCCTCAAATTTTCCAGGCAAGTTCGAAAGACAGTGAACGGCGCGAGGTGTTCCCGTATCAGCAAACGATGAATGCATCAATTGCTCGTCGTTCCAACAGCACTCAACAGCCGGCGGGCCAATCAATCTGTATGCGTTCTTCGCTTATTTTCTTCACGAATGCATCAACGGCGAGACATGGTTTCCTGCCTACGCAGGAATGACGAGCTTTGGATCTTCCCGATTCCCGGTTTTTGCGATTCCCGAATCCGGGCCGTAAAAACATTCGGCCCCGGAAGTTTCCCGCCGGGGCCGAACATGTCGTATCAACCAAACCCTTATTCTGCTGCCGCGTCGGCATCTCGACGTGGGCGATCAACCAGTTCCACGTACGCCATGGGCGCCGAATCGCCAGCGCGCGGACCACACTTGAGAATACGCAGGTAACCGCCCTTGCGCTCGCGGTAACGCGGTCCGAGCTCCACGAACAATTTGCCGACCGCAACCTTGTCGCGCAAACGCGCAAAGGCAAGACGGCGATTGGCAACACCATCGACCTTGGCCAGCGTGATGAGCGGCTCGGCAACGCGGCGCAACTCCTTGGCTTTCGGCAATGTCGTGCGAATCAATTCGTGCTTGATCAGCGACGCCGCCATATTCTTGAACATCGCCTCGCGATGACTGCTGGTTCGATTGAGCTTGCGCCCGGAATTCATGTGTCGCATGGCAAAAAACCTCTCATCTTTATAGTTATGGAATTCCGGTCGCACTGGAACCGGGTTCCGCGGTTACCCGCATATTTTTGCATTCTCTATACCGCTCGAACATGGCCCTGATTGAAGCGTCGGGACGTGAACTGCGGATTCACGTATTGCATCGGTGTACTCACGGACCAACGTGGTGTTTCACCCCAACTGCATGCCGTGCTGCAGGGCGGACGGTGGCCAGTTTTCCAGCTTGGTGCCCAGCGACAAGCCACGCGAGCCAAGCACATCCTTGATTTCGGTCAGCGACTTTTTGCCAAGATTCGGTGTCTTGAGCAATTCGACTTCCGTGCGCTGCACGAGGTCGCCAATGTAATAAATGCTTTCGGCCTTCAGGCAGTTCGCCGAACGCACGGTCAATTCCAGATCATCGATGGGACGCAGCAACACCGGATCGACACCGGATTTTTCGTCGGCCGTATCGGCAGCTTCACGACGCGTGAAATCGCCGAATATGGTGAGCTGATCCTGCATGATCTCGGCCGCCTTGCGCACGGCTTCCTCGGCGTCAATGGCACCGTTGGTTTCGATATCCAGAATCAACTTGTCCAGATCGGTACGCTGTTCGACGCGCGCACTATCCACTTCGTAGGCAACTCGGCGCACGGGGCAGAACGAGGCATCCAGTTGCAGACGCCCGATCGGTCGCGATTCTTCATCCGGCACGCGGCGCGCAGTGGCTGGCTGATAACCGACACCACGCGCAATCTTGATGCGCATGTTGAGCGATGTATCCTTGGTCAGATGACACAGAACATGATCGGGATTGACGATCTCGACGGTGTGATCCACCTTGATGTCGCCTGCGGTCACCACGCCCTTGCCCTTCTTGCTCAGGGTAAGCGTGGTTTCATCGACGCCGTGCATGCGAATGGCGACATCCTTGAAGTTGAGCAGGACTTCAATCACGTCCTCCTGCAAGCCCTCAAGTGTGGTGTATTCGTGCAACACGCCGTCGATCTCGACTTCGGTAACGGCCGCGCCGGGAATTGACGACAACAATACGCGACGTAGCGCATTGCCAAGAGTATGACCGAAGCCGCGTTCAAGCGGTTCGACAACGATGCGAGCGCGGTTTGCGCCGGTGCGTTCGACCTGAAGGCCACGCGGGCGCAGGATGGAAGTAGGCGACTGTGCCATGTACGACACTCCAGCTGAGAGTATTAGGTGGTCCGATACATTCAAATGTACGGCGAAGCGGTTGTGTTGCGTCAATTCCGATTCATCAATCCCGAAGCGAATCGGCGCGGATTGCCGAGTCGCATCATGGGTCTGGAACCGACCTGCACGCTGTCTGCGCGCAGGCAATGACCATTACTTGCTGTACAACTCGATGATCAGGCTTTCGTTGATATCACTCGGCAAATCCGAACGTTCCGGCAACGCCTTGAGCGTACCGACGAATTTGCCTGCATCGATTTCAATCCAGGCCGGCGCAAGGTCCATTTCCTGCGAGAGATTCAGAGCTTCCTGAATGCGCAACTGGTTGCGCGACTTCTCGACAACGGCAATCTCGTCACCCGGCTTGACCTGGTACGACGGCAAATTCACGCTCTTGCCATTGACCTTGATCGCCTTGTGCGCAACCAACTGGCGCGCTTGCGCACGGGTGACGGCAAAGCCCATGCGATAGACGATGTTGTCCAGGCGGCCTTCGAGCATGCGCAGCAGGTTTTCACCGGCATTGCCCTTGGTCTGCGATGCCTTGCTGTAATAGTTGCTGAACTGACGCTCGAGCACGCCGTAAATGCGCTTGACCTTCTGCTTCTCGCGCAACTGCACTGCGTAGTCGGAAAGGCGTGCGCGCTTGCCGCCAGCGCCATGCTGGCCGGGCTTTTGCTCAAGCTTGCACTTCGAATCGACAGCGCGAGCCGGGCTTTTCAAACTCAAATCCGCGCCTTCGCGACGCGCCAATTTGCAAGTGGGACCGATGTAACGTGCCATTAGAATATCTCTCTGCTTCCAAGGCCGGCCAATGACGACCGGTTTTGACTCACACGATCAGGGGTTATCGCAAAAATTCAAACCCGACGACGCTTGGGTGGACGACAGCCGTTATGTGGAATCGGCGTGACATCGATGATGTTGGTGACCTTGTATCCAAGCGCGTTCAGTGAACGCACGGCCGATTCACGACCTGGACCAGGTCCCTTGATACGGACTTCCATGGTCTTGATGCCGTAATCCTGCGCGGCACGACCAGCCTTTTCTGCGGCGACCTGCGCGGCAAACGGCGTCGATTTTCGCGAACCGCGAAATCCGGCGCCGCCGGAGGTTGCCCACGAAAGCGCATTGCCCTGGCGATCAGTAATGGTAACGACGGTATTGTTGAAGGATGCCTGCACGTGCACGATGGCATCGGTAACGACGCGCTTGGCCTTCTTCTTGGTCTTGGATGCGACCGGCTTAGTCATGAGTCAAGGTTTCCGGAAATGTCTGTTTGCAACGAGTTGGCGCGCAATGCACGCCGCAAAACTCAGTTCTTTCTAATTGCCCTGCGTGGTCCCTTGCGGGTACGCGCGTTGGTGCGTGAGCGCTGGCCGCGCACCGGCAATCCGCGGCGATGACGCAAGCCACGATAAGTGCCCAAATCAATCAGGCGCTTGATGCTGATGCCGACTTCGCGACGCAGGTCGCCTTCAACGACAAACTTTGCCACCGCCTGCCGCAGTTGCTCGACTTCGGATTCAGTCAGCGACTTGATTTTTGTTGTCGGATCAACTCCGGCAACTTCGCAAACTTTGCGCGACCGTGAGCGGCCGATACCAAAGATGCTTTGCAGACCGATACACACGTGCTTTTGTACCGGCAAGTTGACTCCTGCAATGCGCGCCATTTATTTCTTCTCCGATTTGAACGATTGCGTTCAGGCTGTTACGCAGTGAACTGTTAATTATAACGTGATTTTGGTCAAACTAGAAGCCTTGCAACAGGCTTCGTTGTGCAATTCTGGTCGCGCTCCGACCGCGCCGTTAACGCGAACCGCCGCCGCGCCCGTATCCCTTGAGGTTTGCCTTCTTCAAAAGGCTGTCGTATTGATGCGAGACAAGATGCGCCTGAATCTGGGCAGTAAAGTCCATCACGACCACGACCACAATCAGCAACGAGGTGCCGCCGAAATAAAACGGGACGTGCCAGTTCTGCTGCAGGAATGTCGGGATCAGACACACCGCCACCAGATACAGCGCCCCGGCACCGGTCAAACGGGTCAATACTGCGTCGATATAGTCTGCAGTGGCCCGGCCGGGTCGAATTCCCGGAATCAATGCCCCGGACTTCTTCAGGTTGTCCGCGGTTTCGGCCGAATTGAACACCAGTGCGGTATAGAAAAAGGCGAACACGATGACCAACACGGCATACAAAATCTCATACAGCGGCTCGCCGGGCGCCAACGCGGCCGTCATTTGCTGCAGCCAGCGAATGTCTGCGCCATTGGCAAGCCAGGATGACGCCGTCGATGGGAACAAGATCAGCGAGGAGGCGAAAATTGGCGGAATCACCCCGGACATGTTGATCTTCAACGGCAAATGCGAACTCTGGTTCATGTAAGCGCGTGCGCCACCCTGGCGGCGGGCATAGTTGACCGTGATGCGACGTTGACCGCGCTCGACAAAGACGACAAACGCAGTGACGCCGAGTACCAGGGCCAGAACGGCCATCACCTTGAGCGGGCTCAATTCGCCCTGCTGGGACATCTGCAACGTATGCACAACGGCAGCCGGCAGACCCGCGACGATACCGGCGAAGATCAACAGCGAAATTCCGTTGCCGATGCCACGCTCGGTGATTTGTTCGCCGACCCACATCAGGAACATTGTTCCTGCGGTCAATCCCACCATCGTCCCGAAGATGAAGCTCGGGCCCGGCGTGTACACAACGCCGGTCTGGTGCTGGAGCATGGTGGCAATGCCGAACGCCTGGAAGGTGGCCAAACCAATGGTGCCGTAGCGGGTCCATTGGGTCAGCTTGCGGCGACCGGACTCGCCCTCTTTTTTCAATGCTGCCCAGCTTGGAATCACCGAGCCAAACATTTGCACAATGATCGAAGCGGAAATGTAGGGAACAACGCCCAGAGCAAACAGCGAAAACCGCGCCAATGCACCGCCGGAGAACATGTTGAACATGCTCACCAGTCCGCCCTGCCCCTCGATGAGTCGGGACATGGCATCGGAATTCACGCCGGGAACCGGAATGAACGAGCCCAGGCGGAACACGACCAGCGCACCGATCACGAACAAAATGCGCTGCTTGAGCTCCGTGAGCTTGCCGAGGTTTGACAGCATGCTGGATTGCGGGTTGGCCACGATTACTCCACGTTCCCGCCGGCAGCTTCAATTGCCGCCTTGGCGCCGGCCGTAACGGCAACGCCGACCAATTTGATGGGACGTGTGATCTCGCCTTTCTTGACGATCTTGGCGCGCTGCGCACGACTCTCGACGAGACCCGCCGCCTTGAGTGCGGCAAAGTCGATGCTGTCGCCCTTCATGGAATCAAGTTTGTACAACAATACTTCGCAAACGATGTGCGTGCGCTTGGAACGGAATCCAACTTTCGGCAGACGCCGCTGCATGGGCATCTGGCCGCCTTCGAATCCGGCCTTGACCTTGCCCTTGCCGCTGCGGGCAAATTGGCCTTTGTGGCCACGGCCGGCAGTCTTGCCGAGTCCGGAGCCAATACCACGACCAACGCGCACACGAGTCTTGCGCGAGCCTTTGGCGGGTTTGAGTGTATTCAGACGCATGACAGCGAACTCCAGATTGCTTGTTGCGATTACGCGGTTTCTTCGATGCGGACCAGATAGCTGACCTGATTGACCAGGCCACGCACCTGCGGGCTGTCTTTCAACTCGCGCACATCATTGAGCTTGTTCAAGCCAAGCGCCTTGACGCTCAGCCGATGCCGATGCTGGCAAGTGATCATGCTTTTGTACAGGCGCACGCGAATCGTGCTGGCCCCGGTGGATTTAGCTTTGGCCATAACCGCCTACCTCTTCAATTTTCTTGCCACGCTTTGCCGCGATGCGCTCAGGCGCAGCCATGGCTTGCAAACCCTTGATCGTTGCGCGTACCAGATTGATCGGATTGCGCGAACCGACTGTCTTGGCCAGCACGTTCTTGACGCCGACCACTTCAAGCACGGCGCGCATGGCACCACCAGCGATCACGCCGGTACCTTCGGATGCCGGCTGCATGTAGACGCGCGCGGCGCCATGATGTGCCTTGACGGCGTGCCACAGTGTTCCGTTGTTCAACTTCACACTGATCATGCCGCGGCGAGCGCGCTCCATGGCCTTGGAAATGGCCACGGGCACTTCACGTGCCTTGCCATAACCCAAGCCGACTTTGCCGTCGCCATCGCCGACCACCGTCAAAGCGGTGAAACTCATCTGTCGACCACCCTTGACCGTCTTGGCCACGCGGTTGACGGCGATGAGCTTCTCCAGCATGCCGTCGCTGTTTTCCCGTTCATTGCTTGACATCATTTCACCTATCGTTGCCGATCACGGATGTGAATCGGGCTTTTGCTTGCGGCCAGGCCGCTTAGAATTGTGTGTTATTCAGAGCTGATCGCTGATGGCTGATCGCTGATGGCTGAAGATCAAGAGCTCGCGCTCGTGCTTTCCTGCCCTCAGCCCTCGACCCTCAGCTCTCGCATGTCAAAACTTCAATCCAGCCTCGCGCGCCGCATCAGCCAATGCAGCAACGCGACCGTGGTAACGCAGACCCGAACGATCAAAAGCAACGCTCTCGACACCGGCTGCCTTTGCCTTTTCGGCAATGGCTTTGCCAACCGCCGCTGCCGCAACTTTGTTCTTGGTGCCTTTCAAGCCATCGGCAACCGCCTTCTGCACGGTCGAAGCTGCCGCCAGCACCTTGTCGCCCGAAGCCGAAATGACCTGCGCGTACAGGTGCTGATCGGTGCGATGCACGGTGAGACGTGGCACGCCGAGCTTGCGAATATGCATGCGCGTGGCTTTGGCGCGGCGCAGTCTTGCAATGTTCTTTTTCATGTTCCGACTCCTACGCCTTCTTCGCTTCTTTGAGCGTGATGCGTTCGCCCGCATAACGCACGCCTTTGCCTTTGTATGGTTCCGGTGGACGGAAGGCACGAATCTTGGCTGCTGCTTCGCCAACGCGTTGCTTGTCGGCGCCGGCAACCATGACCTCGGTTTGCGTGGGCACGCTCAGCGTGACCCCTTCCGGAGCCGCAAACACGACCGGATGCGAAAAGCCCAAGGTCAGACTGAGGTCCTTGCCTTGCAATGCGGCACGATACCCGACCCCGACCAGTTCAAGCTTGCGCTCATATCCGGTAGACACCCCATGCACCATGTTCGCGAGCAAGGCGCGCGTGGTGCCGGCCATCTTCATGTCGTTGAGATTCTTGACCGTGCAAAGAATTTCCCCGTTCTTCACTTCGACGTCCACGCCCTTGATCCGCGCGGTCTTCAAGGTGCCCTTGGGTCCCTTGATCGAAATTGCGTCATTTGCAACGGTGCACTCAACCCCTTTGGGGAGCGCGACCGGCATTTTTGCGACTCGTGACATGGTTATTCTCCTGATCAGACCACAGTGCCGATGACTTCGCCACCGATGCCATTGGCGCGTGCCTGTGCATCAGTCATGATGCCCTGCGGCGTTGAAATAATGGCAATGCCCAAACCGCTCATCACCTTGGGCAGATCGTCTTTGCCGCGATACACGCGCAAACCCGAACGGCTGCTGCGATCCAGACGATCGATTGCCGGACGCCCTTCGAAATACTTCAACGCAATCTCGAGAACCGATTTGTTGTTCTCGGCCTTGCTCACCTGAAAGTCACGCACGTAACCTTCGTCCTTGAGGACCTTGGCTATCGCCGCCTTGATCTTGGACGAGGGCATGCGCACGCTCGCCTTGGCCGTAGCCTGAGCGTTGCGGATGCGGGTAAACATATCCGCGATGGGATCAGTCATGCTCATGATTCATATTTCCTGTAATGCATCGATATCCGTTGAAACCGATTCTTTGTGGCCGCCTGGAAGCAACAACGGGCTTTGCCATTTGCCAATCCCGAATCCCGATTCCCGGCCATTTTCACCAACTTGCCTTGCGCAAACCCGGCACATCGCCGCGCATGGTCGCTTCACGCAACTTGTGACGGCCCAGCGCAAACTTGCGATACACGCCGCGCGAGCGGCCGGTCAACGCACAACGATTGCGCTGGCGCACCGGGCTTGAATCGCGAGGCAGCTTTTGCAGTTTGACCTGCGCGGCCATTATTTCCTCATACGAGGCATTGGGATCGTGAATGGTCGCCTTGAGTTGCTTGCGCTTCTCGGCGTGTTTCTTCACCAGTTTCGCGCGCTTGTTCTCGCGTTCCACCATGCTGGTCTTGGCCATACCGGTACTCTCTTGTGAACTAGTTGCGGAACGGGAAACTGAAGGCTTCAAGCAATGCCTTGGCTTCTTCGTCACTGCGAGCGGTCGTGGTAATTGCGATGTCCATGCCGCGCATCGCATCAACCTGATCGAAATCGATTTCCGGAAAGATGATCTGTTCCTTGACCCCGAGGTTGTAGTTGCCACGGCCATCGAAAGCGCGACCGCTCATGCCACGGAAGTCACGCACCCGCGGCAGCGAAATGTTGACCAGGCGATCAAAGAACTCGTACATTTTCGCCCGACGCAATGTGACCTTGCAGCCGATCGGCCAGCCGTCGCGAATCTTGAATGTCGCGATCGACTTGCGCGCCAGCGTCGCCACCGGCTTCTGGCCGGCGATCTTGACCATGTCGGCGAGTGCGTTCTCGAGAATCTTCTTGTTCGCCGAAGCCTCGCCCACG
>DASSXQ010000111.1:0-6021 GCA_035703725.1 Rudaea sp. | reverse complement strand
TCAAGCACGCGTTACACTCCAGACAGTTTGCAAACAGGATAAATCGAGCCTCGAATCATACCAGCGATCCACCATTTTCGATGCGCCGGTGCGCCAATCATGGATCTTTGCGGGGCATGGCTTTCGATGAAACGGACCAGTTTGCGTCGTCGCTGTCCTGGTTGGCAAAGTACTGCTTCACCAGTGCGTTGCATCGGGCAATCTAACCCCACCAGAAAGCCGTGGCAATAATCGCATACACCGCAATCAACGCCGCGCCCTCAATCCAGTTCGACTCGCCATCGACAGTGATGAACGCCGTGACCAACACCGCAATCGCCACTGAAACAACCAGCATCGGGGCGAACACCAACGTCAGCGGTGCCAGCCCGAACAGTTGCGACAGGATTACCAGCAGCGGCGCCAACACCAGCGCAATCTGCAGCGGCGAATTGACCACCACGGCAAATGCATATTCGGATCGGTTGCGCCGCGCCAACTGCACACCAACAACGTTTTCAATGGCATTGCCGGCAATGGCCACAATCACCAGACCGGCAAACGCATCGGAAATGCGCAGCGTGGCCATCGCCGGTTCCAGTGCATGCACGAACCAATCCGAAACAAATGCAGCCGCCACGGATGCCATCGCCAACAAACCCAACGCCAACGCCAACGACCAACGCGGCGCATCGTGACTCTGTGCCAACTGCGTTGACAGTCTGGAAGAACCCTGGCGAAGCGATGCAGGCAGGTACAACGCAAACAGCAACAGCAAGATCACGGAGACGATTATCGACAGTCCCTGCTCGTGCGCAGCCGCCGGCGTGTGCACGTAACTGGCCAACGACGGCAATACCAACGCTGCGACCGACAGCAACATTAAAACCGTAATCCTGCGTGCGCGCTCGGAACCGAGCTTTTGCGTACCGTGCTTCAATCCGCCAACCACGAAACACAATCCAAGCACCAACAGCAAATTGGCCAGGATCGAGCCGATCAACGCGGCCTGCACCACCGCCACCAACCCTGCCTTGAGTGCAAACAAGCCGATGAACAACTCCGGCAGATTGCCAAGCGCCGACTGCAACACCCCGGTCGCACCCGGCCCGAAACGATCACCCAACTGTTCGACACATCGGCCAACCAGTGCCGCCAGCAACGTCACTGCCAGCGCCGAGCACACAAACGCCCACACCTCACCAGCACCACCGTACCGGGTAAATCCCGCCAGTACGACCGCGGCCGCCGAGCAGGCGAGAACCACCCGATCGGAGCGATTGAGTGCAGACTTTTCCCTGGTATCAACTCGGTTTTTGCCATTGCCTTGCATGTCGGTTCCTTCGTGCCAGTCGATACGGATTCCAGGTATCCATATTGCCAGCGTGTGCTGCACAACGCATCGTTTTGGCAAAGACGCGTTGTATCACACGCGCGTGGCGACTTATCCGAATGCGACATTTGCGTCGCACAAGCTGCCGCACCAAATTGGCGATGTTCAAATGACGGCAATTGCGCGTTTCCCTCGCCTCCTCTTCACTTTCCCGTTAGGATTGACGCCACCCCTCCGACCCGAGTCCCGTGCATGACCGACACGCCACCCGATCGACTCTGCAACGATCCGCGCAGCAAATTTCACGACGAGGCCCTGCTTGCGCGTGGAATCGGCATCCGTTTCAACGGCCAGGAACGAACCACCGTTGAGGAATACTGCGTCAGCGAAGGTTGGGTGAGGATGGCGGTGGGCCGCTCGCTGGACCGTCGCGGCCGCCCCATCACGCTGAAATTCAATGGTGTAGTGGAACCGTATTTCATGGATACGGCGACGTTGAAATCCGACTCGGTGGATTCGGATACCAACAAGAAAACCTGAGGATTGGGTCCGCTTGCAGCGAGACTGCTCGCGAATCGGTGCATTCCTCGTCGATTACCGGACTGCCGCAGACGAAATGCCAAGCGAGCCTGGTCGGGTTTGCCCACGCCTACCGGGATCAATATGGCCGTCAACCCACACGGTCCACCCAGTGTAGCGAGGATAAGCGAGCCTGCGAGCGCATCCACCGCACGCCACAACCCACGATAAACCAACAGGGTTGGCTCACCGTCAAGGCATTGCTTCCGGTTGTGCATATCGCACGAGACACGCTGGCGCTCAAGCGCCAGCGCACCCGCAAAACGCAAAACCCGTGTTTGTTGCTGCGCTGGCAGTATTCCTGTTCATCGTCCGCATCGCACTCCAGCTCAATGCGCAAGGGTGTTTGGGCACTGGCTGGCTTGACAGCATGGCCACGCAACCGCAGCAGTCGATTGGCCGCAGGCTTCATGTCATCGGATCGTCCATTGCCAACGTTGCAAGCTTGGCACTTCGGAATTTGCCGTCAGGTGGTTGTGGCGGCTGCGCCGACAACGTTGTCGGACATTTTGGATTTCGCTGCCACATCCCGGACGCTTTTGGGCTGCACCTATGTTTTTGGTGTCAGATGCAATACGACACCACGCCCCTGCTCGAGATTTTTGTCGCGATAACCGAAAATCAGAATCTTCGAACCATCTTGCGAAAGCCGAACGGTGTCGACTTCCTGCCATTCGTCGTCGCCGATGCCCAATTCGGAACTCAGCGCCCGGACCGAGACTGGGCCGGTCGTCTGCGTCCACACAAACGCTCGCGTTGCGTAACTACCCGAATCCGGGTACGCGGGATATTTGTCTGCCCAATATCTGCCGACCACCAGCGCGCCGTCGGATGTCGCATCGCCTGCGAAAAATGACATGCCCGTGGGGGCAGCATCGTCAATCGTACCCAGATGCCCAAACGTGCCATCTGCTTTCCAGTACCACACTTCACCAAAATGCGGCGGTATGGCTTGCCCTTCCCCAAGCAAATATCCCGTGCCGAATACAACAGCGCAATTTGCATCGCACACGCGGGCACCTGCCAATGCGAGGCCTTGCGGATCACGCAGAAAACTTGGCGGCGCAGCGTCAACCCAGCGCATGGCCGACCCGATCGGCCAACCATCGACGAAAACGGTTGCGTTACCAATCACGATGCGACCATCGTTGGAAACCGCCCAGGGATCGGCAGCCGGAATCGCGTCGGATGTCGGCAAAAGTCGTTGCTCGCCATCGATTGCGCGTATCCACGGCTGAACCGGACCGCCGGGATTGAACCCGATGCCAACAAGGTATTGGACGTTTTCCGACGTGTTGCTCGCATACGTTCGCGTCACCGCATTGCCAGCCAGTTCCTGCCAGCCGCTCGCGCGCTGCCAAACCAGGGTGCTGATCGCTTGATACGGATCGTCGGGTGTTGCATCGGTGGCCACAACGGTGGTGCCATCGGGAGAAATGAACACCGCGTTTGGACCATAAGTTAATTCTCGCGGAATGTTCTCCCACAATCGAGCTTCGGGTTGCCAAAGCACCAGATTGTTGACTCCGCCCATCGCAGCGATCGTGCCATCGTTGGCAATTGATTCTGGAACCAACCTTTTTGGATTGTATGGCGTGGACTTTTCGATTGGAATCTCATCCCAAACCACGTCATACAAATCCGTGAACTTTGGCGCCACATACGGGCACGCGGGTTTCTGCAATTGCGTCAATCGCGTCAACACCATATCGCCGGAACCGAATTCGGGTAGCGTGGATGCATAGTGCACGCTGCCACCGCTGCAATCGATGCGCAGGCTCAGCGAACCCCAATCCTCGGCAATCAAATCACTCGAGTCATACGCCGTGCCGAACTTCGGGCCCTTGGTTATTTCCATTTGTGGAAACTCGATGGCGCCATCGAGCTCAGTGCCAACACCCAGCAACCAAACCTGATTGCCCCGTGTATCGTAGGTGTACCACGTCACCAGCGCCGTGCCGTTGGCTAACCACTGCAAACCGAAACCTTCGCCTGATCGATTCGGGTCATACCAACTGCCGCTTTGCCCGGCATAGCTCTGGATCGGTTGCCCAACCACGCCATTGATCGATTGGCACCCCGCGCCCATCGCCTGAGTCAGGCGCTGAATCGGCAAGGTTTGTGTTTGCCCAAACATTGAATACGTGAACGTGCCACTCGCGCAATCGCCAAACGTCAAGGTCAAGCTGCCCACTTCAACCGGCTCAACGGCATCCGCATCAAACGCCGAACCAAATTTGCCGCCGTGAGTAATGTAAACCTGCGGAAAAACCACCGAGCCCACATCGGCTTCATTCTTGATCGTGCCAACGCCTTGAATCCAGCGTTGCTTGCCACTTTCGTCGTAGGTAAACCATTCCACCAACGCCGTGTCCGCGCTCAGGATTTCCAGTTGCAAGCCTTCGCCCGAACGCGCCGGGTCGTACCACATACCGCTAAAGCCCGCATCCACCGCAGTCGCCTTCACAACGGTCGACAAGCCAAGCAGTGCCGCGCCAAGAATCCAAACCATGAGCGCATGACTGATGCGTGCCGGATTGGCATTACACCAATGCCAGCGAGTCAACGCGAACGTCGTCAATCGCGCTCGATTGCGTAAAGTGGTATGCACGGCGTTCATGGTATTGGCTTGGTCAGGCACGAAAACGTGCGCTGCATCGTCTTCGAACCATACGGGTTGACCAGCGTTGGCTGGGCGCCAGCGCGACGAATGCCGTCGAAGTCGGCGGTTTGATTAGTGGCTACGACCAAACCTTGCGTATCGGCGTCGAACCTTGCGCCACCAAAGCCAACCAAGTGACGCTCCGGTATCGTACGTGCTTGCACAGCCGCATCGTATTCCTTCGTCAGGCGCATGATCGCGGCATCTTCGTCAATTCCATACAGCATCTCGACTTTGGTCAACGTATTTCGGTCATACCGCAATGACCCTTCCGCCAGCGCGCTCGCTGCGCCCCCCCCGCCAGAACGGTCAACGCCAACAATGTCCTCCATCTCATGCTACACCTCCTGAATTTCCCTGCGACAAAAGCCTTGGTGTGACAACAAACCGGATCGATGCGAACCCGACGACCAAAATCCAGGATTCCATACAAGGCACGCTATTTGTTGTTCCTTGTGACCCGCAAAGCTATAACAGCGCGCCAGGGCATCTGCAAGTGCGTCGTTGCTCTTGGGAAATGGGAAAAGCCAACTTACAAGGATGAATAAGCGAGCCGGCGAGACCATCCATCACGCACGATTGGCAAAGCGCGGTACCTTTGCGTGTGGATGCGCTGCGTTTATCCATCCTGCGCAAGGCTGTCCGGTCCGACTCGGTCACGAAGCGTGATCAGAACGCCGAATTCATGCTCTGCGCCATCAATCCAGGCGTTCGCGCAATCCGCCATGACGCTGGATCGGTCGGTTCACGGCAGCACGCAACGCTTCAGGCATCGCCCAGATTTCGGCGCTTTGTGTGGCGCGAGATATGGCGGTGTAGACAAGCTCGCGGCTGAGGATGCGTTGGTCAGGTTCCGGGGGCAATACGACGGCGACATTGGCGTATTCGGAACCCTGACTGCGGTGAATGGTGATCGCCCAGGCGGTTTCGTGGCCTGGCAACGCGCGCGGGGAGAAGCTGCGCAGGCCGACGCCGCCATCGGCATGGCCGACTTCGAACCACACGCGCAAGCCATCCGGGCCGTTCAGCGCAATGCCGATATCGCCATTGAACAGTTGTCGCGAATAATCGTTGCGGGTGACGATGACGGGTCGTCCGTGATACCAGACGCGAGTGGCATCAAATCCGAATCGTGCGCCAAGTTGGCGTGCCATCAGCGCATTCATGCCTTGCGCGCCGAACACGCCATCGCGCAACGCGCACAGGATTTGCGCGCTGCGCAGGCCCTGCAACGCGGCTTGCGGGGCGCCGTTCGTACGCAATATCGACACAAGCAAATCAGCATGTGCGTCAATCCATGCCTCGACGCGGGCGCGTAATGCCCGGGCATCCGCGCAAGCGTGCAAGCTGAGGCTACCGTCGTTGCCGCTGGCGAGAAACGCATCGAGCCAGACCGAATCCGCGTTGCGCACAGCATCGATGCCGCTCTGCAAACCACTGCCGGCACGCCAGCCGTACGTGAGGGTGA
>DASSXQ010000032.1:0-7145 GCA_035703725.1 Rudaea sp. | reverse complement strand
ACCAGCCGCCAACGTCGGTACCGTACGCAGTCTGGTACTCGACCCGCGCTCGTGTAACAGCCCGCCGGGCACCGGGCCATGCATCACGGGTCCGTTGCGCACGCTATTTGCAAGCTCGAGTGGTCGCAGCGTCGGGGGTGTTTCCCAATTTCGCATCATGAAAAGCCGCAATGGCGGCGATTCGTGGTCGAGTAGCGAATTCGGCATTCCGCAACCAATCAATCCTTCCGGGGCAGATTTTCAAAGTGTTCTTGTGGTTCCAATCGTGATCAATCCCGATAATCCACAGGTGCTTTATGCCGGTACAGCGGCAGGTTTCGATCCGGCGGTTGTGCCCGTGCCAACGATCCAGAATGGTGTCTTCAAGAGTACCGATGGCGGTGCAACCTGGTCGTTCAGCAGCAATGGCATTCCGCGACGAACCGGTTCAACCGATACCGCTCTGGATGTGCTGAGTCTTGCCATCAATCCGGTCAATCCGCAAGAATTGTGGTGCTCGATATTTGATTCCGTCAGTCTTGTCGGGAGCACCGGCGGGGTCTATCACAGCACGGACGCAGGCGCGAGTTGGAGCAATGCCAGCACGGGACTGACATCGATCGACATTCGCGCGCTGTTTGTGGATCCTTCCAATCCTGCCGTGGTGTATGCCGCAGGCGGCGGTACCGTTGGCAACCCCGGCGGCGTATACCAGACGACCGACAGTGGTGCGCACTGGCATTCAATCAGTATTGGTTTGCCGGCGGATGCAGCCTTGGCATTGCAGGTCGATCCGGTTGATTCGCGAGTGTTGTATGCCGGAACCACCAGTGGCGTCTGGAGTCTGACCCAAGTACCCGATGCCGATGCCGACGGCGTTCCGGACGCCATTGAACTGGCAGCTCCCAATGGTGGCGACGGCAACCAGGACGGCATCCCCGATGCCCAGCAAGCGAGTGTTGGCTCGCTGACTTCCGCGACCACGGGCAATTCGCTCGCAGGCCGTGACCAGGCGGCATCGGCGAATTCGTATTTCACCATCAGCATCACCCCGATCAACGGCACGTGTACCCAGTCCGTAGACGTGCAATCGGTGTACGCGGCGTATCACGGCCGCGACATTTCCGGCTATGGCGATGCCTTTGCCTATCCGCGTCAATTGGCGCGCTTTGAAATTCTGGATTGTCAAAAGGCCACGGCAACGTTGAAGTTCCATGGCTTCACTTTCGGCTCAGGCTACAGTTTGCGCTTTTACGGGCCTGCCACACCCGGCGATCCATCCAGCATGGGTTGGTACGACTTCAGCACGCATGCGACTCGCATTGCGCCGGATACCTGGCAACTCACGCTCGAAAACGGTCAGTTCGGCAGCTATCGGCCAGCGACCGCCAACTCGATCTTGTTCGAGGGCGGTCCGGCGTTCGCGAACGGCATCTTCCACAACGGGTTTGATTGAACAAAGACAGGGACTGAATCGATGGCCGCCAGACCGGGAAGTGGCGACACTCTGGCGGCCGTCGATTCGCAAAGCCGAAGGAAGATAGTCAAATTTGGGCGGACAATTCCTTGATCTCGCGATTCAGGATGCGGTCGTTGTCGGAATAATCGATTGGCACTTCAATCAGGTGCACGCCCTTGCCGTCCAGACATTGCTGCAGCACCGGGGCAAATTCCTCGGCCGAGGACGGCCTGTGGCCGTGCGCGCCGTAGCTTTGCGCATACGCGACGAAATCCGGGTTGCCCATGTCCATGCCGAAGTTCGGGAAATGCATGTTGGCCTGTTTCCACTTGATCATGCCGTAAGCGTTATCGCGGATCAGCAGTACCACCAAATCCAGATTCAAACGCACCGCTGTTTCGATTTCCTGCGAGTTCATCATGAATCCGCCGTCACCGGCGACGGCAAGCACCTTGCGGTGCGGATACACGATCTTCGCGCCGATGGCTGATGGCAGTCCCGCGCCCATGGTCGCCAGCGCGTTGTCGAGCAACATGGTATTGGGTTCGTGACAACGGTAATAACGCGAGAACCAGATCTTGTACATGCCGTTATCCAGACACACGATGCCGTCTTTCGGCATGACCCGGCGGACGTCGGCAACCATGCGTTGCGGATAGATTGGCCAGCGCCCGTCATCCCGGCCTTCGGCCAAATGCGCATCGAGGTGCTTGCGCACTTCGGAAAAATAGGAAAAGTCCCAGTGCGAACACGGCGCGATGCGCTGCTTCAGACGCCAAACCGAATTGGCGATGTCGCCAATGACTTCAATTTGCGGGAAGTAAACCGGATCGACTTCTGCACTGGCGAAATTCACGTGAATGACCGTGCGGCGCCCGCGTTGCATGAAGAATGGCGGCTTTTCGATGACGTCGTGGCCGACGTTGATGATGCAGTCGGCGCGCTCAATGGCGCGATGCACGAAGTCGCCATCCGACAGCGACGCATTGCCCAGCCACAACGGATGGGTTTCGTCGATGACGCCCTTGCCCATTTGCGTGGTGAAGAACGGGATGCCGGTGGCATCGACAAATTCGCGCAACATCTTGCTGCACAGTTTGCGGTTGGCGGCAGCACCAATCATCAGCAATGGATGTTTGGCTGCGTTGACCGCTTCCACCGCATGGGCAATGCCCTTTTCATCGGCAATTGGACGGCGGTGATAACTGGCCTTGATCAGCATTGCATCGACTGGATCGTGGGCAATGTCTTCCGGCAGTTCCAGATGGGTGGCGCCGGGACGCTCTTCTTCGGCACGGCGGAACGATTCGCGCACGCGCGCCGGAATGCTGTCTGCGGAAATGATCTGGCGTGTGTATTTGGTCAGCGGTTTCATCATGTCGACAACGTCGACGATCTGGAAATGCCCCTGCTTGGAAACCTTGATCGGCTTTTGACCGGTAAGCATCAGCATGGGCATGCCGCCAAGCTGGGCGTAGGCTGCAGCGGTGACCAGATTGGTGGCTCCGGGTCCGAGCGTGGACAGGCACACGCCAGCCTTGCCGGTCAGGCGTCCGTAAGTGGCTGCCATGAATCCGGCCGCCTGTTCGTGGCGAGTCAGGATCAACTTGATCGACGAGGTACGCATGGACTCGAGCAAGTCGAGATTTTCTTCGCCCGGAATGCCGAAAATGTACTCAACGTTTTCGGCTTCCAGTGCTTTGACGAACAGGTCAGACGCTTTCATTGGATTCTCCCCGATAAAGACAGCCGATTGTCAACGCCATGGCTCAATGCGTCAAACGCTTTTGTTGTGCACGAACACAATTGTGCATTTTCAATCCAACGCGCCGAACAAAGCGCCAGCCGCGGCGGTCGCCGCCATGGCAAACGCGCCCCAGCCAAGCATGCGCAGCGCGCCAATCGTCACGCTGGCGCCACCCGCCCGCGCGGCCAGTCCCCCAAGCAACGCCAGGACAATCAGGGATATGGAACTTTCGGCCCACATCAGCACGCTTTGCGCAACCATCACGACGGTCAACAACGGCAGCAGCGCGCCGATGACGTAACTGCAAGCCGACGCGAGCGCCGCTTGCAAAGGGCGCGGTCGTTGCGTTGGGGTGATGCCCAATTCGTCGCGCAAGTGTGCATCCAAAGCATCATGCGCCATCAATTGCTGCGCAACCTGTCGCGCCAGCGCAGGCGTCAAGCCGCGATCAATGTAGATTCTTTCCAGTTCCTTGTGTTCGCCGGCAAGATCATTTTCAATTTCGCCACGTTCAACTTCGGCTTGCGCCTTTTCCATGTCAGCCTGGGAGCTGACCGAGACAAACTCGCCGGCAGCCATCGACGTTGCGCCGGCGACCAGACTGGCAACCGCGGCCACGAGAATCGCCGTACGGCTGGCCCCGGCCGCGCTCACGCCGAGAATGATCGAAGCGGTGGAAATCACGCCATCATTGCTGCCCAGCACGGCGGCGCGCAGCCATCCAAAGCGATCCGTGGGGTGATATTCGCGATGGTGTCTAGTCACGTGACGATACCCGCAGAGCAAATTCTCCATCGGCTACACGCGCCAGCAATCTTGTGCCATTGGCAACTTGATGGATTGACCTGACCACGCGGCCACTGTCGATATCAATCACGATTGCGTAGCCACGTTGCAGTGTGGCCAGCGGGCTGACTGCGTTCAATGCACGCACCAACTCGCCGACGCGCTGTGCGGATTTTTCCACCTGATGCACCATGCATACATGCAGACGTTTTTGCAGCAGGCGTACGTCAGCCTTGCGCCGCTCCAGTTTCAACATCGGATGCTGCGATTGAAGTCGCGCATGCAATTGGCGCAGACGCTGCGTGCCGCCGGTCAATCGCAGTTGCGGATGCTGCGCACGCAAGCGCGCCCATGCGTGGTCATTGCGTTGTGACAGCGCATGCAGGCGGTGGCGCATCTGTTGGCGCAATCGGTCACTGCTTTGGCGCAGACCACGCGCCAATGCCGTCGAATCGGGTACCAGCAATTCGGCTGCGGCCGACGGCGTTGGTGCGCGTACGTCTGCCGCAAAATCGGCAATCGTGAAATCCACCTCATGACCAACGGCACTGACTACCGGAACCGCGCTGGCGCGAATGGCGCGAGCCAGTGCCTCGTCGTTGAACGCCCACAAATCTTCCAGCGAGCCGCCGCCACGCGTCAGCACAATCACGTCGTAGCGTCGGGAGTTGCTGGCAGCGGCAAGCATCTTCGCGATTGCCGCTGCCGCGGTAGTGCCTTGTACCGGTACCGGCAACACCTCGATTCGCGCCAGCGAGAATCGGCGCGCAACGACATTGAGTACATCACGGATTGCGGCGCCTGTCGGCGACGTGATTACCGCGATGCGTCTTGGCATTACCGGCAGAATGCGTTTGCGCGATGCGTCAAATAATCCTTCTGCGCCAAGGCGTGCCTTGAGCAACTCGAACTCGCGCAACAACGCACCTTCGCCGGCTTCCTGCATATGCTCGACGATCAATTGAAATTCGCCGCGTGCCTCGTACAGACTCACGCGTACGCGCACCAAAACGCGCATGCCATCGGCGGGGCGAAAGCGCAGATAGCTGCTTTTGGGTTTGAACATCGCGCAACGGACTTGCGCATGCGCGTCCTTCAGACTGAAATACAAGTGACCGGATGCGGGACGGGCAAAATTCGAGATTTCGCCTTCCACCCAGATCAGGGGGAAGCGCTGTTCAATCGTCGCCCGCGCCAGCCGCACCAACTCGCTCGGCGAAAGTATGTCGCGCTCGGCAGCATCAGTGGTGGGCAGTTCGATCATCGATGCGGCGCAAGAAAATGGAACGGCAGGGTACCTTCTGTGGAGCGTGCGTGCCAGCCCGGCATTGCGCGCGACCTGGCGCCGCGGCGCCAGCCCATGTCTGCGCGCCGTCGCTGTCGCGCATTGCAATCAGGAAACATTTGACAGGTATAGTGTACGAACACGAACGTGAATTGATCATGTCAACCACAACCGAAACCCACGCATCCGAACAATCCGGCACACCGACCCGCGGTGATCGCGCCTTGCGCCAGCGCGTGCAGGGCTTCATCGACGACTGGCGCCAGATGCCGGCAAAACAATGGCAACCAGAACGCGTGGACGCGCTGTACGAAGACCTCGAGCGCTTTGCCACGCTCGCCGAAAAACAGGGCGCCCGCCAGATTGCCGAACCTGCGCTTGAGCTGGCGGTTTATCTGTGTTCGTTCGTCGATGGCGCAGCGGTGCCCAATGCCGCGCAACGCCAGGGTCTGGAAGATTTGATCGCCGGGCTCGCGCTGGCCAGTGGTGAGACGCCGGTTCGCCGCAAGGTACGAAAGTCTGCCGAACGCGACGAATCGACGACGCGTCAGGCATTTTATTTGCGCAGGCAGGATCGCGACATGCAGGGTCTGGCTGCCAGTCTGGGCAAGCAACACTATGTCGTGAGGCCGTTTGAAACCCCGGAGGCATTGCTGAGCGCACTCGAACAAGTCAGTCCGGATGTGTTGCTGATCGATGAAGCATTCGCTGCGCAGGTACACGCTTTGACCGAGGCGGTGCAGGGCCAACGTCCCGCACACAAGGACATGCCCTTGTGTCTGGTATTGGCGGAGGAGACCGACATCACCCGCACATTGTTTGCCCAGCGAGCCGGTGCCGATGCCGTCGTGGTTGGGCGTGATCCGATTGCCTTGATTGCGCGCATGGATGATTTGTGGGGGCAACGCCGTGCGCTTGGCTATCGCGTATTGATTGTCGAGGACGATCCGGCCCAGGCGAAATTCTGCGAATCAATCTTGAGTCATCGCGGCGTGATTACCAGCGTTTGCGATGATCCTGCACGCGTGCCAACTGCGCTCGAAGAATTCAAGCCGGACATGGTCCTGCTCGATTTGTATTTGCCCGGCGGCAACGGTATCGAAGTCGCACAGGCGATTCGCGATTCCGGACATGCGTTTTTGCCGATCGTGTTTCTCTCCGGCGAACATGACCCGGACATGCGCTTCGACGCCATTCGCATGGGCGCGGATGATTTCATCACCAAGCCGGTCAAGCCACGCCATCTGGTTACCACCGTGGAAAGCCGGATCAAACGCGCGCGTCAGCTCAATGCGCCGCGCGCCGATCAACGCGGCGAACGGCGTGGCAGCTTGTCCGGGCGCGATGTGCTGGCGCGTGAAGTACAACGCTCCGCACGCGAGGAGCAGGACCGCTGCCCCACACTGGCATTGATTGCGGTAGATGACGTGCAGGACGTTCAGCACAGTGTCGGTTTTGCCGCACAAGGCACATTGACCCAACAGTTTGCCGCTGCGCTTGCCGCAGAGATTCACGGTGCCCGGACGTTGTGTGCGTACGGAGAACTGAAATTTCTCGTTCTTTTGCATGCCGAAGACGAGCCTGCTGCGCGTGAGCAACTCGAACGCCTGCGTCAAACACTCGAAACCCGCGCATGGTTGTCCGAAGACACTCAGGTGCATCTGCATTTCAGTATTGGCGCGGCGCGCTTGAATTCGGATATGGAATACGTGGACGGCGCATTGGAGCGCGTGCACGCGCTGTGCGCGTCTGCACAGAAGGCTGGCGGTGCGCGCGGCGAATACGATTTGCGCGTACCGCGCGCACCAAGCAACGAGGATCCGCGCTTGCGCATGGTCAGGGCAATCTTGCGTGCGCCGAGCATCCGCGAAACGGCTTTGTTCGATTTT
>DASSXQ010000195.1:0-13873 GCA_035703725.1 Rudaea sp. | reverse complement strand
TCCGGACTCGCTGCCAAACCGGCAATGCCCAGCGCAGCCGCAAACTCCAGCGCGTAGATAGTCCAATTCGTGCGCAATTGGATGTCTCCACCGAGTTTCAAAATCGTTGGAAACACCGGATGTGCATGCCAACGGCGCTTGAGCTGTCCGGCTTTCGGCCACGGGTTCGGATACAACAGGTACTGGCGTCGACAGCGCAAGCCGGCTGCTGCCGCCAGTTGCCAGAAATCCACAAGTTCACAATGCAGCAACTGCGCATTTTTCGGAGCGCCACCACGCGCAATCAGGCGCTGACCGACTGCAAGACGTGCCGCCGACTTGTCCACGCCCAATACAAGTGTCCCGGAATGCACACGCGCCAATGCCAGCGTGCTTGCACCCGTTCCGCACCCGGCATCGAGAATGAATGGAGCGGCGGCAAGTTGCCCGGCAATCCCGGCAAACGCGTGCTTTCCAACATCGCTTGGCGCGCGCAAGTACGCGCTAGCCAGGTGCCGCAGCACAACCTTGCGCAACTGCGGATGCGCAGCAGTCTGATTGCTTTCAATCACGCGCGAGTTGGCGAACATGAAAAGGCACCACAATCGAAAATGTATGCCACCTCTCCGCCAACAGCGTCGGACGAAAGTGTAGACGTGAGGTAGCGGCGCAAAACTCGGCGTCAAGGCAACCTGGTGCGTCTGCACTCTCCACGATTGCACGTATTCGGGGAAAGCGCGGGACACGCCAGCTTGGCGAATTTTGGTCACGCAGTATAAGCTGACTGTCTTTGTTCACGGCATTGAACCGCTCAGCATGACTCCAGCAGCAAAATATTTCGACCTGCCATCCCCCTTTGCGATGAAACGCGGCGGGACACTTCACGCCGCGCGGCTGGCCTACGAAACCTGGGGCACCCTCAACGCCGCCGCTGACAATGCCATACTGATCCTCACCGGACTGTCTCCCGGTGCACACGCAGCTTCCAACGCGGACGATCCCACGCCAGGCTGGTGGCAAGAGATGCTCGGCCCCGACAAGCCAATCGATACCAACCACTGGTTCGTGATTTGCGCAAATTCGCTCGGCAGTTGCAAAGGATCAACCGGACCGGCATCCATCGATCCTGGCACGGGCAACGCCTACAACTTGAGCTTTCCCGAACTTACCCTCGAAGACGTAGCCAACAGTGCGCATGCGCTGGCGCGCCACATCGGCATTGAACGTCTGGCTTGCCTGATCGGCAATTCGATGGGCGGCATGAGCGCGCTTGGCTATCTGATGCTGCATCCAGACAGTGCCCGCGCCCACATCAGCATTTCCACCGCTGCGCAGGCGCAACCATTCGCCATTGCCATCCGCTCCTTGCAGCGCGAGGCAATTCGTCTGGATCCCAACTGGAACAACGGCGACTACGACGACGAACTCTATCCGGAAACCGGCATGTCGATCGCGCGCAAACTCGGCGTCATCACGTATCGTTCGGCGATGGAATGGGTTGGACGCTTCGCGCGCATCCGACTCGACCCCGAAGCGCGCGAAGACGAACCGTTCGGCGCCGAATTCGCGGTCGAATCATATCTGGTTGGTCATGCGCGCAAATTCGTGCGCAGCTTCGACCCGAATTCCTACTTGTACTTGTCGCGTGCCAGCGATTGGTTCGACATCGCCGAATATGCGCCAAAAGGATCCGGACAAGCTGCCGTCGCCACGGCACTCAAACGTATCCGGCTTGATCGCGCCCTGGTCATTGGTGTCAGCACAGATATCCTGTTTCCGCTATCGCAACAGGAAGAAATAGCCGAAGGCTTGCGTGGCGCCGGTGCCGAGGTCGATTTCGTCGCCCTCGACAGCCCACAGGGCCACGATGCGTTCCTTGTCGATATCAAAAACTTCGGCGCTGCCATTGGCGAGTTTCTGGGCAAACTGTAGATCCCCGGAAATGCGGCAAATCGCCGCAACTGCTACCATTGCGGTACGTTTTCCATACGTCGAGTCGCACATGCTTGCCCTGGATTTCCCCGGTTGTCGCAAATTCGTCGATGCGCTCGACAGCGCCGTCAGTCACGATTGCGAAACCAAAATCACCGACAGCCTGCGCAACAGCCTGTGCCGTCTGATTCGCGATCCTGAAATCAAACTTCCCCAATGCGTGTTTCAAAACGCGACCGATCATTACGCCCGGCGTGAGTTGTATCGCAGCGAAGACAAAGGTTATTGCGTCATTGCGATGACGTGGGGACCCGGCCAAGGCACGCCCATCCACGACCACTGCGGCATGTGGTGCGTCGAAGGCGTATGGCACGGCGAACTTGAAATCACGCCGTACGAGCTGACCGAACAACGCGACAACAAATTCCATTTCGAATCGCGCGGCACCATGAACGTCGGCCCCGGCTCCGCCGGCAGCCTGATCCCGCCACACGAATACCACACCATCCGCAACCCCAGCAACGACACCCAATCCATCACCCTGCACGTGTATCGCGGCCCAATGACGCAATGCTCGGTGTTCCAGCCCCTCACCGATCACTGGTACACCCGCGATCAACGCCAATTGTCGTTGGATTCGACGCATTAGTTTTTGCGATCATCCTTGATCGCGGAGATCAGGAAGCGCCCATCCTTGGGCGCACTTTTTGATTTTGCTTTGCGATCAGCCTTGATCGCGGAGATCAAGAAGCGCCCGTCCTTGGGCGAACTTTTTGATTTTGCTTTGCGATCAGCCTTGATCGCGAGGGTCAAGAAGCGGTCATCTTTGGGCGCACTTTTTGATTGGGTTTTGCAACCATCCAGGCGGTACCTGCAGGGACGATCGCGGCCTGCCCCACCCAAACCTCGTCGCGTTGGGTAGGATGGGTGGAGCGCAGCGATACCCATCAATCGCGGCAATCGCGGAACCACTACCGAATTTTGTCCCACATGCCTTATAATGCGCGCCCTGCCTCGACGCGTGCACTTCTTGCCGCGTGAATCACATCAGCCGGTGTGGCGGAATTGGTAGACGCGCTGGATTCAAAATCCAGTTCTGGCAACAGAGTGTGGGTTCGATTCCCTCCACCGGCACCATATTCGGAACATGTTTTGCGGCGCGAATTCGCCCGCGTTGATCTGCCTCCCAGTACCGCTTGCGATGATCCCGCGATACAGAGTATGTTGCGTGTGTCTTTACCCGCCAACGGCGCGAGGATTCATTTATGGACTGGAAGAAGGGGCGCGAAAGCGACAACGTCATCGAAGATGATGGCAGCGGCGGTGGCGGCGGCTACGGCGGCGGGGGGATGCGCTTTGGCGGATTCCATCTGGGCATTGGCGGTATCGTCATTGTCGTCATCATCGGCTTGATATTCCCGCAAGTCCGTCCGATTTTGTTCGGCCTGTTCCTGAATGGTGGCGGCAATTCTGCGCACCAGGTCGCGCCTTCCGAGGGCCACGCGCCCACGAATCCAAATGACCCGCAGGTGAAATTCGTACGCTCCATTCTTGGCAGCACCGAGGATGTTTGGGGCGCCTACTTCCAGGCGATGGGAAAATCCTACGAACAACCCAAGTTGTTGTTGTTCCATGGCCAGACACGCTCCGGCTGCGGCGCCGCGGAAGAATCCATGGGTCCGTTCTATTGCCCTGCCGACCATCGCGTGTACCTGGACCTGAATTTCTTCAAGGAAATGGATACGCGTTTTCACGCCTCGGGTGATTTCGCTCGTGCGTACGTGATCGCGCACGAGGTTGGCCATCACGTGCAGAACCTGCTTGGCGTGATGCAACAGATCGGTCGTCCGACGCAAGGGGCAAACGGTACGTCGGTGCGTCTGGAATTGCAGGCCGACTGCTTTGCCGGGGTTTGGGGCAACAAATCACAGGCACAACTCAACTGGTTGCAGGCAGGTGACATTGACGCTGCACTTAACGCGGCCGCACAAGTTGGTGACGATACGCTGCAAAAGGAATCACGCGGGTACGCGGTGCCGGATTCATTCACGCACGGCACATCCGCGCAGCGCGCGCGCTGGTTCAAGGCGGGCTTCGCGTCCGGCGACCTGAATAGCTGCAATACATTCAGCGCGCAAACCTTGTAACCGTCCAAAGATCAACAATCCAATCAGGCAACCGGCATGAATCCAAACGAGGACAGGCTCGCGCCTGCGAGATCAGCATCCACGCAATTCGGCTTCCGACTGCTTGTCGCGCTGATCGTCCTCGCCATCGCAGCCTGCACTGCGCAGACCACGCGACGCACATCCTCGTCACCGGCCCATTCGCCGCTGATCCTGATTTCGATAGACGGCTATCGCGCCGATTATATCCAGCGCGGCTTGTCGCCGAACCTTTCTGCTCTGGCTGACGATGGCGTACGCGCACAAGCCATGCGTTCGTCGTTTCCGACATTGACGTTCCCGAATCATTACACGTTGGTAACCGGACTGTATCCGGATCATCACGGCATCATCAATAATCGTTTCTTCAACCCGGTAACGGGCAAGAAGTTCGTCTACAAGGAACAAGACTCGATTTCCGATCCGGATTGGTGGGGCGGTGAACCGTTGTGGGTTGGCGTGGAACGACAAGGCAAACATGCCGCGACCATGTTTTGGCCCGGCTCGGATGTTGCCATTGATGGCGTACGGCCAGAGCACTGGCGCCAGTTCGACGGCAAGATCAGTCCTGATGCGCGCGTCGATCAGGTGCTGGCGTGGCTGGACTTGCCGCGCGACCAGCGCCCGGACTTCGTCACCTTGTATTTCGATCAAGTCGATCATGCGGGTCATCAAGCCGGACCGGATTCAAGCGAGGTCAACGCGGCACTTGGCGTTGTCGATTCCGCCCTGGGACGCTTGATTGCAGGACTCAAGCAACGCGGAATTTATTCCTCGGCGAATATCGTCGTCGTCTCGGATCACGGCATGACTGCGACAAGCCAAAATCGCATCATCGTCATCGACAAGGTGATCGATTTGCACAATGTCAAAGTGATCAATGTCGGAGTGCTCGCCGGATTCAAGGCAAAACCCGGGCATGAGGCACAAGTTGAACGTGCGTTGCTCGCGCCGCACGACCATATGCGCTGCTGGAAAAAATCGCAGGTGCCGGCGCGATTGCACTACGGCACGAACCCGCGCATTCCACCGCTGCTGTGTCTGGCCGACGACGGCTGGCTGATTGAAAGCCAGGCCTTTCTGGACCGACCCAACCACCACATTTCGCTTGGTGAACACGGTTACGACAATGCAGATCCAAACATGGCAGCGCTGTTTGTCGCCCACGGCCCGGCATTCAAACGCGGACTTGTCGTCCCCGAATTCGACAATGTGGATGTGTATCCGTTGCTGACCCACGTGCTCGGTATAAAAGCGGCACCCAACGACGGTAATTACAAAACCGTCGAACCAATGCTCGCGCCTGCCGCGCGTTGAGGGCGCTGAATCCGGCAAGCGCTGGTGTGCCGGCGCAAAAAATGCTGATCGGATTGGCGCTGAGCCTGGTAGATTTCAATCGCGTTCGTTCTGAGCGTAGCGAAAACAAGTCGAAGGACACTCACGCATACAATTTCCGGTCTGGATCAATCGTGTTTTGCAAGGCGCTCGACGACTGATCGATAGCTTGCTGCAATGCGCTCCTCGTCGCGATGGCGAAAGTCGCGCACCACCCAGTCGCCATTGACCATGACATGCCGCACCAGATTGGTGTTGCCGGCAAACAAAAACGTATCGAGCACATTTTCCGAAGTGCGCGCGGCAAGCAGCGGCGATTCATCGTCGAGCACGAATAAATCAGCGCGCGCACCGTGGCCATCGAAATCGGGTGGTTCGAGCGAACCGACATGCACGCCAGCCGCTTGTGCTCCGCCAAACAACGCATCGCCCCACAGATTTTCGCCGACACTATCGCTGGATTCCGACACCGCGACATTGCGGTGATGTGTCATCAAGCGCTGGCCGTATTCGAGCCAGCGCAATTCCTCGACGGGCGACACGGAAATATGCGAATCCGATCCGATGCCAAACCGGCCATCGGCATCCAGATACGTCTTGAGCGGGAACAGGCCGTCACCGAGATTCGCCTCGGTGGTGGGACACAAACCCACGACTGCACCCGTGGCGGCGAGTCGACGCGTTTCCTCGACGGTCATGTGCGTCGCATGAACCAGACACCAACGCGAATCGATCGGCGCGTGATCCAGCAGCCATTCCACGGGCCTGGCGTTGCGCAGAGCCAGGCAATCCTGCACCTCGCCAATCTGCTCGGCAATGTGGATATGGATGGGCATCGGTGTTTGCGCGGGAAAAGGTGCATTCCCCGCCTGTGGAGAAAGGGAAGTGGCATCCAGCACTACCCGCATCGCATCCTCAGGTACCGCGCGCAGCGAATGCAGCGCAACGCCGACACGCAAAATGGCATTTTCCATTTTGCGCAATTTTTCAATCAGACGCAGGTAGGCGTCGACATCGAAGCCGAAACGGCGCTGCCGTTCGGAGAGCTTTCGACCATCGAAACCACCCGTCATGTACAGCACCGGCAACAACGTCATGCCGATGCCGGCGTCGCGCGCCGCTTCGATCAAAGCCAACGACATCGCCGCCGGATCGGCATACGGTTTGCCATCGGGTTGATGGTGCAGATAGTGGAACTCGCATACGTGGGTGTATCCGGATTTGAGCATCTCCACGTAAAGCTGCGTGGCGATCGCGCGCAAATCATCCGGACGGATGCTGCCTGCAAATGCATACATCGCCTCGCGCCAGCTCCAGAAATTTTCTTCGCCGCCCGCTTGCCGCTCGGCCAATCCGGCCATGGCTCGCTGAAACGCGTGCGAGTGCAGATTCGGCATGCCGGGCAGGACAAAGCGCTCCGAATTTCCGACTTGCGCGCGCGTGGAATCGGTCTCAACCGCGTTGATGCAGCCGTTGGCAATTCCGAGACGAACGTGCGTCTGCCACCCATGCGTCAACCAGATTGCATCGGCATGAAAATCGTTTTGTGTCATTGGTCTGGCTTCCGCGCTGAATGGAACCAAGCGGCATGATACCCATGCACGAGTCGATGTGCGCAATGCGATTCACAAACGGCGGCTCCAACTCAATGTCAACTCTGCAATAATGCGCGGATGTCACGATTGCCTGCCGAAAACGCCAACCGCGACCGCTTGCGCAGGCTGCTCGGCGATGAATTCTTCGCACCGGCACAATGGAAGCGGCGTGTGGCATTGTGGAGCGGTGGCATTCTGGTGGGCCTGGTCGCAATTGGTTTTGCCCGCTGCAGCACACTGGCTTACAAATTGTTTCAGCAAATTGTCGCAATTTCTCCGTGGCTGCCGCTACTCATGACTCCGGTGCTTTTCGCCGCATTGGCGCGATTGACCAGCGGACCGTTGCGCGCGACTCGCGGCAGCGGCATTCCACAAGTCATCATGGCGCTGGACGTGGAGGATGCCAGCGTCCGCCAGCGTCTGCTGTCGCTGCCGGTGATCGCAATGAAAATGTTTCTCACCCTCGCCGGCTTGGCTGGTGGCGCTTCCATCGGACGCGAAGGCCCGACCGTTCACGTCGGTGCCGGCATCATGTACTGGCTCGGGCGACGCTTTGGATTCGACGACCCCAAGGCAATCTCGCGCTTCATTCTTGCCGGCGGCGGCGCCGGCATTGCCGCTGCGTTCAATACGCCACTGGCCGGTGTGGTTTTTGCCATCGAGGAGTTGGCCGGCACCTACGAACATCGTTTCAGCGGCATCGTGCTTACTGCGGTCATCTTTGCCGGTGGCGTATCCCTTGGCGTGCTCGGCAACTATGCGTATTTCGGTCGCGTGGATGCCGGCCTGCCCTTGCTGGCAAGCTGGTTGCCGGTATTGTTGTGCGGCATTTGCGGCGGCATTGGCGGCGGCCTGTTTTCACGCGTCATTCTGCTCGGCGACCACGGCATCCTCGGCCGCATAGCAGCTCTGCGCAAACGCTGGCCCGTATTGTTTGCCGGCGGTTGCGGACTGGCTCTGGCGACCGTCGGCATTATCGGCACGTTTTACGGCACCAGTGTTTACGGCACGGGATACGACGAGGCGCGCAGTCTGGTACAGGCCGACCACGGTGCCGGTGCCGCATTCGGTCTGCTCAAACTTGCCGCGAATATTTCGTCGTATTGGGCCGGAATTCCCGGCGGCATCTTCTCGCCCGCACTGGCCGTTGGCGCCGGCATGGGTAACACCATCGCGGCACTTCTGCCCGGCGACGCCGGTCCTGCCGTGGTTCTGCTCGGCATGGCTGCATTTCTCGCCGGCGTCACCCAAGCACCGCTGACTTCGGCCGTGATTTCACTGGAACTCACGGCGAACCAGAACATGGTCATCCCGCTGATGACCGTGTGTCTGCTCGCGCGCGCGATTTCGTCGCGATTCTGCCCCACGCCGGTGTACCACGCTTTCGCCCGTCAGGCGATTGCGGAGTACGAAAAAAAGGTCGAGGAAAAAGCAGCCGCCGAATCCCGCATGGTCGCCTCGAACGATTTTGTGCCGCCAGAACCAGATGCGTTTGACAACAAGCCAGACTCAACTGACAACCGCGCTTCACCCGATCGCTCCGCTTCCGATCAAGCCACGCCCGGAAACAAGCCGAAATGATCAGGACTGTACGCGCGGAACATTTGCCGTCGGTCGTGAGCGTTGTGTGTGACTGGTCGCAATTTCCCACGCGTCTGCGCGCAGGGTGCGCGTGCCGGAAATAACTACGGCGGTTTGATACAAAGCCGATCAGGGATTGAACTCATGACCGTCGGCGAAAAGTATGTCGGTGGCGTTGCCTTCCAGCGCACCGGCATCGCATTGGGTGTTGCCGGGGGCTGGACGTTCGGCATTGCGCTGATCGACCCACACACGATGGCCAGCGGCATCGAAGCAGTCCGCAGCGGGCACGAGATCCAGTGCCGGACTGCGTGCATTCATCGCCAGTGCGGGCAGCGGAGCTGCACCGCGATCGAGCGGCGAAAGTCCCGGGTTCAGGTCAGTCAGGTTACTGACGGTGTCGCCGCTCATAACGCAATCGAGTGTGGTGCCGATGATATTGTGGCCATGGCTTTCGATACTTGAATTACCGACCGACAGGCAATCCTGACCGGTCCCGCCGCTTGAACCCGGCGGAAAATGATTGTTGGCCACGATTGAATTTTTCAGGATCAGATTGCCGCCGCGAACTCCCGCACCTTCGGCGGCGATGTTGCCCGCAACAGTGCTGTGACTGATTTCGCCGGTACCGGCGAATCCCCCACCGTAATCCGCCTGATTGTGGGAAACGGTGGAATTGCGCAAAAAGGCATGTCCACAGATGGCGCCGCCATACGACTTGGGCGAGGTCTCGGCCACGTTGTCGATCATCGAAATGCGCTCCAGCCAGGCAGTGCCGGTGCCCAGATAGCCACCGATGCTGATGCCACCCCCGCAACTGCCCACACTGTGGTTGTCGCGCACGATGTCGTCTACCAACTGCAAACTGGCGTCCTTCACCACCACCGCGCCACCGCCTGAATTGAAGTCATCGTCGTGACCCACGCCATCGCGCAGGGTTATGCCGACAAGGGCGAGGTTGATTGGATAGATGGCGAGACCCAGTGATCCGTCGAAACCATTAACGCCGAACAATCGATCGCTGCCACCACCCGCGATTTGGGTAAGCGTGGGACCAGCACCAAACACGGCGATCTGCAGTGGCCTGTAACCGAAATCAACGCTCAAGCGTGATCCCAGCGGATAAGTGCCTGCAGGAATCCGCACGGCCGTGCCGCTACGCCCACTCGCTTCCGTCCACGCCGCACGCAGACTGCACTTTCCGGCGGCAGTGTGACACACGCCGTTGCCGGGATTGTCGTCGGCGTCATCGGCTGTGGTATCGACCGTGAAGTCAAAGACCTGCTCGTAAGCGCCGATGTCGCAGCGGCCGTTGCGCAGGCGATTGCGTGCGTCGCCGGCCGGGCAGACCACGCTGGCGCTGGCAATGGCGCCGGCATTGATGGCCGGGCTGCCGTCCAGCAGCGCATGCACGGGCAAGTCGTAGCCATAGCGAAACAGCGGTGCCAGTTTCGGATCCACTCCGAATTGTGTATTGCCATGGTCTGCAAGCGTGCACTGGGTGTTGCCCACCAGATTGTAGGCACCGCCCTGTACCGTGTTGTCCTTGCAAAGAAGATCGGCGTTGCGCGTTGCACCCGCGTCGCCGCTGTTGTGCGCGAGGATCATGTTGTTGATCGTCACCGTAGTGGCGTTGGCCAAGGTGCCGTCGTAGTGCAATCCGGCGCCATCGGGCGCGTTGTTGTTGGTCACCGTGCTGGAGTTCAGATGCAGGTGCCCGGTGGTATAGATGCCACCGCCGCTCAACGCCGCAGTGTTGCCGCTGGCCGTGACATCGTTCAGGTACTGATCGCTGCTATTGATCGTGTAGATGCCGCCGCCGCGTAGCCCGGCGACGTTGTCGTAAACGCTTACGCGGGAGAGTTGCAGCGTGCCGGTGCCGCTGCTGTACAGCGCTCCACCAAAGTCCGCCAGTCCACCCCTCAAACCGGAGTCATTGACGACCAGAGTGCCCGCCGTGTGCCGGATCACGCCGCCATGCTGGTAGCCGCCCGGTATGCCGCCTTGCATGTCCAGAGACGACAGGTACAGCGCCGCCGAACTACTGGTCAGATCGAAGATGCGGTCGTTACTGCCTTTGATCGTGGACATCAACCGGTCACTGCGCCCGGTCCCTTCGATCTGGATGGAGCTGGTGATGTCCAGATCGCCGGTTGCGTTGGCATCTTCGCCCGCGCCGCCACGCGACAAGATTGCGCCCGGCGTGAGAATGACGTCGGTGCCGCTGGCGCTGCCGGCCGGGCAGCCACCAAAAGCCATATTGGTGTTGGCCGCCTGTACGGCTTCGCGCAGCGTGCACGCAGACGCATTCTCACCGAATTCGTCGCCTGTGGAGTTGGAGGTAATGACCGCAGCAGAGACGACCTGGGCGGTCAGCGCCATTATCGCAACGAATGGCCAGAACAATGATCGGTGAACCATGATGTGGACTCCGTGGCGACGACAGTGTTATTTCCTGTATGCCACAGGGAGCCATTTCCGAACGCGAACACGTCGTGCATGCTACGCAATCTACCCGTGGCGGCATTGCGTCGGCCCGAAATCGGTGCACGGCTACATGGCTCCGCCAAATCCGATGCCGTTTGGTGCGCGCAAGCCGAAACGCAATGACTGCATTGCGCTGTGACTTCACCCATGCGGGCCAGTCAATCCATCAAGGCGATGGCCCCGGACTCGGTACCTCGAAAGTCTCGTAACCATTGGCAAAGACGATGTCGCTTGGTCCAGGGGTCGCGTGGAGCAGTGCCGCGGAATTCTGCGTAGTATTGCCAAGCACACAGGTTCCGGCTTGGCCGGATATTTCGCCGCTGCACGGCGAATCAAAATCGACGAACGCCTTTTCGCCGCGCCCGGGCGTGCTCGACATGACATCCGAGCAGTTGCTCACCCGATCAAGTCCGTACAGGAAACCGATGGACTGTGCAGTGTTCCAGCAAAGCGCATCCATGTTGTCGCCAATGTTGCTGGCGAAGACAAACGCAATGCGATTGTCGTGCGCGTGGCCGTCGAAGGGTGCTACGGAGTGAATTCCACCGGGATAGCCAATGGTTTGCGACGTTGTGGACAACATGATCTCGCGGCGCGCCACACTTCCCGGACTGTCAATGCGCACACGGACGTTGTACGGTGCCAGTACCGCACGCACACATGCTGCCATCGCGTTGAATGTCGAATCGGCATACGGAAATGCAGGCAAGGTCGACGAATTCGACACTATGCTCGATGCGCCATTGATCGCGTCATCCGTACCGGGATGTACCGCGCATGTTGCGGCACATCGATTCAGATAGACAAGGTCGGGCTCGGCAACGGCCGCGTGCGCGATACTGCCGACAGTCGCGATCAATGCGATGAAAAATTGCGGCGCAATTGGATGCTTGATGTCATGCATGTCGTCTCCCGTGAAATTCCGGACACAGGTCAGAAGTCGTTCTGGATCATCTGCATGTTGATGGTGTCGCCGGTGTAGTTGACGTCGTCGGTCGGCGATATCGAAAAGTGCGCTGCGTGCAAATCGTTCCACCAATCGGGCATGCCGCCGGCCCACCAGGTGAACCCGACCAGGGCATCGGGATTGGCGTTGAAGTAATCGACAAAGTCCGCCCAAGCCGCAGGTCCCTGTGCATTGCCGGCGTAGATGCCGATTTCGCCGAGATAGATTTTGTAGCCTCGCAGCCTGGCCTCGTTGACGGCGACCGAAACATGATCGCGCGCGGCCGTGATCGCCGTGATGCCGTCATCCAGCCCACCCTGACTGGCATCAAGATAGGTATGCACTTCGGCGGCGATATTGTTTGCCGGATCAGCAATTGGTTGGCCGATGCCATTCGCGTTCAGCCATCCATACGCGTTGGAACGCTGCGGATTGCCCGTGTCGTAATAGCTTCCGGTCCAGCCGCTGGCCGCACTGTAGCCATTGCCGGGAACGTAGATTCTCTGTGTCGCGCCGGCATTGCGGATGGCCGTGATCGCCGCTTGCGCTGCCGCGAACCAGGTCATCGTCGACATGTTATTCGGCTCGTTGATCAGGCCAAACGATACGTGCGGATTGTCCTTGAATTTCGTGGCCATCTTGCCCCAGAAATCGGCAAATGCGCTGATCGGCACCTGCGCCGATCCGACCAGATCGCCGCGCCAACGCGCGCCGCCCGCGCCGCCGCCGGAATCCGAATCCCAGGGCTCGATCACGACCTGCATGCCTTTGACGTTGGTGGCGTAATCGACGACACGCTTGTAGTTGTCGAAGTAGTCTTTGTAGTTGCCATTGGCCGCCGCGGGGATCGGACCGTTCAAGCTCGACTGCATTCCTTCCCAACTGAACAGGAATCGAAACGCGGTCATTCCCTTGGAGGCGAAATAGTCGACGACGCGCGTGTCGTAAACCGGATAGTTGGTGTCGGCGATGGGTCCGGTCGCCTGATTGAAATTGAAATACGCCATTTCCATACCAACGAGATTGGTGCCGCGAAAAGTGGCCGGCTCGAAACCGTTCGCGAAAATCTTGTCGTCAACGCTGACCCGCCCGAGCAGACCCACGTCATCGATATAGACGTTTGGCTGCACCGTGTTGGTGTTGGAACTGATCCACAATTGATCGAAGCTGCCGGCATACTGCGTCGGCGCAGCATCGAACGATGCAGTAATGTGCACCCAGGTATTGGCCGGCAATGCTTGACCATAAAGCGAAGCCACCGTCGCAATGGCAACCTGATGGCCCGCCAATGCAATGGCAGCATGCAAATCCTGTCCGCCGCTCGCGCCGCCATTGATCCAGAACGAGAGTGCGCGGTAGGTTGTCGTATCCAGCGTTGATGGCGTGCACCAGCTAACCGCGTTGTAGTTTTCAGGGGTGTAGCGAATCGAATCGGTGCCGGCATGCACGGGGTTGGTACTGGCGAAATCGAAATCGCCGCCCGCATCGTTGAACGAGCAGTCTTGATTGAATCCGTTTTGGCTGGCGTCGTCGTACACCACGAGGTCCGTGGCGAAAACAGGCGCGCACGTGGCCAGAAGCAACAAGCCGGCAAGATTCAAAATGGTTGAACGCGCAATCATGTCTGTCCCCATTCCACACGTGTGGCGAGCATGTGTTTCAGAAAAAATCGAATAACTTCCCCTTCTTCATATCGGTACGCGAAAAGGCGACGAAAGCGGACATGCAGCGATGCAGATGGCACAACGGATGAATATTTCGTACCTGCAACGCCTGCGCAATGACTCTACCATTGAATACGAGATTCAATGTGACGAACCGACACACCCGCACGAAACATCTCAAGCGCTGGT
>DASSXQ010000156.1:0-18412 GCA_035703725.1 Rudaea sp. | reverse complement strand
CGAAACCACGCGCCCGCGATCAAGCATCGATGCGGAACCGACCGACTTTGTGCTGCGTACCTTGCTCAAACGCTATGGTGTCATCTGTTGGCGTCTGCTGGGGCGTGAGGCCTCATGGTTGCCGCCATGGCGCGAATTGTTGCGCGTATGCCAGCGACTCGAGGCGCGCGGGGAAATCCGTGGCGGACGCTTCATCGCCGGACTCTCGGGTGAACAATTCGCCTTGCCGGAAGCCATCGCGCTGCTGCGCCGCATTCGGCAAAAGCCCCACGACGGCGCGCAGATCAGTATTTGTGGTGCCGATCCATTGAATCTCGTCGGCGCGATTGTTGCCGGCAGCAAAGTCCCCGCGCTCGCCGGCGCCCGCGTGCTGTATCGAGATGGCGCGCCCATTGCCACACGGATTTCCGGCACGTTCACTGCGCTGGAACCCATGGATGCATCCGCAGAATGGGCCGCGAAGACTTTCCTGCGTGGCGAGGCTGCAACCTTGTCCAGGACCGAACCTGTTTTTTGAGCAACCCTCACACGGCCTGACCCGGGTGCCAGGCCGTGCGCAGATTTCTCAACGCAGCCAACGACCGCGATGCAGACACCAACGGCGACCGCAGGCCACCCATCGCGCAGGCGCATACCGGTAGCCGACACGCGCGCGCGTCCAGTAGCCTCCAGCCCATACATAGGCGCCATGATTCCAACGCCAGTAGCCGGGAATCCAGACGTGGCCCGGGCGTACTTCGACTCTTTCCGCGCGGCGCGCAGGCGGTGCCTGCAGCGGCAGGCGCACGGATACACCAACGACTGCGCGAGCGGCAAACGCCGGCGCCGCATGGAAGCTGCCGGTTGCGGCAACGCAAAATGAAACTGCCAGAACAAGTTGACGAATTGCCATGAGTAATCTCCTGTGTTCGGAGCCGCAATGTGCTGCTCTCGCATGGCAAAAACGCATTCCCGAGCATTGTGTTGACCCCGTGCGTTGCAGACGTTCACGTGCGGTTGCCGTCGACACGCCGGCTTGACGGCACCAACTTCATGGCGCCGATGAAATTGCGACGAAACAAGCCATGCGGCGCTCAAATCCGCGATTCGACTTGCCGCCTCGGTGGATTCCGGGCATCTTGTCGCACTCAAACGAGCGTTCGACACCATGACCGAAAATGCTGCGGCCAATTTGCCATTCCCGAACCTGCTGGCTCCGCTGGATCTGGGCTTTGTCACCCTGCCCAATCGGGTATTGATGGGCTCGATGCACACGGGCTTGGAGGATCGCGCGCGCGATTACGACAAACTCGCCGCGTATTTTGCCGAACGCGCACGAGGTGGCGTCGGTCTGATGGTCACGGGTGGTCTATCGCCGAATATCGCCGGCTGGCTGAAACCGTTTGGCGGTCGCTTGTCGATGCCCTGGCACGTAGCTCGGCATCGCAAAGTGGTGTCGGCCGTGCATGCCGAAAATGGTCGCATCTGCCTGCAAATCCTGCACGCCGGTCGCTATGGCTATCAGCCGCTATCGGTGGCGCCGTCGAAAATCAAATCGCCCATCACGCCATTTACCCCGCGCGCGCTGTCGTCGCGCGGAGTGGAAAAGACCATTCGCGATTTTGTCGACTGCGCGAAACTCGCACGCGAAGCCGGCTACGACGGCGTCGAAATCATGGGCAGCGAGGGTTATCTGATCAATCAATTCATCGCCGCCCGCACCAACAGGCGCACGGACGCCTGGGGAGGCAGCGCGGAAAACCGCCAACGCTTTCCCGTCGAGATTGTGCGACGCACACGCGATGCCGTCGGCAAGGACTTCATCATCATTTACCGTTTGTCGATGCTCGATCTGGTCGACAATGCACAAAGCTGGGACGAAATCACACAATTGGCCAAGGCCATCGAAGCGGCCGGCGCTTCCATCATCAACACCGGCATTGGCTGGCACGAGGCCCGCATTCCGACCATCGTCACCAGCGTCCCGCGTGCTGCTTTCGTCTGGGTGACACGCAGACTGAAAGGTGAAGTTGCAATTCCCCTCATTGCAACCAATCGCATCAACATGCCCGAGGTGGCCGAGAAGATCCTGGCCGACGGCGACGCCGATATGGTTTCGATGGCACGTCCGCTGCTCGCCGATCCGAATTGGGTGAACAAGGCGAAAGCCGCACGCAGTTCGCGCATCAACACCTGCATTGCCTGCAATCAGGCATGTCTGGATCATGTGTTTGAAAACAAGCGCGCGTCATGTCTGGTCAATCCTCGCGCTTGCGACGAAACCGGGTTGATAATCACTGCGGCCAGTACGCCGCACAACATCGCCGTGGTCGGTGCCGGGCCTGCCGGATTGGCTTGCGCGACCACGCTGGCCGAACGCGGCCATCGCGTCACCTTGTTCGACGCAGCCAGCGCGATTGGCGGCCAGTTCAACATGGCCAAACGCATCCCCGGCAAGGAAGAGTTCCACGAAACCCTGCGTTACTTCGGCCACCGGATCGAGGATACCGGCGTTGTTCTCGAACTCGATACGCTGGCGACGGTCGAGTCGCTACGTCGGTTCGATCAAGTCGTTCTGGCGACCGGGGTCACTCCGCGCGTACTGAAGATTCCGGGTGCCGATCGGCCAAATGTCCTCAGCTATGTCGATGTCATCCTGCACGACAAGCCGGTGGGCAAACGCGTCGCCATCATTGGTGCCGGCGGCATTGGCTTTGACGCTGCGGAATTTCTGACGCAAGCCGTTCCGTCACCAACCACCGACATTGCGCGCTGGTCGCACGAATGGGGCGTGGATCGGGATTATGCACATCGCGGCGGCTTTGCCGATCGAACACCGGAGCCATCCGAGCGCGAAGTCTGGTTGTTGCAGCGCACACCGGGCAATCTCGGCAAACGCCTGAACAAAACCACCGGTTGGGTGCATCGCGCCGCACTGAAAATGAAAAAGGTGATGATGCTTGGCGGCGTGGTTTATGAGCGCATTGACGACAATGGCCTGCACGTCGTCATCGACAACAAGCGGCAGGCCATAGCCGTCGACAACGTCGTCGTTTGCGTGGGCCAGGAACCGCGCCGCGATCTGTACGATGGGCTCAAAGCCGCCAACGTGAGTGTGCATCTGATCGGCGGCGCGGATGTGGCCGCTGAATTGGACGCGAAACGGGCCATCGCGCAGGGAACTCGTTTGGCCGCCACGCTCTGACGGTGCTACAGCGTCATTGCGTGGTTTCGATACAACGATGCACCCACACATACGGCCCGCCAGCGTCGGCAGGCGTACACACTACCGTGTCGACCATGTGCGCACCGTGGCGGGATTCGCCACGACAGCCCATTTGTGTTGTACGCATGCCATAGTCGGACAGCAATCGCCGCGCCCGTTCGTTGGCAACTACGCGGCGCTCTGGAGTCAGGGCGCGTCCCAGTCGACGCGCCAGACGCGTGAAATCGGTGAAGTGGAATTCGGCAGCCGTTTTTATCCACGCATAGCCGGTCAAATCGTCTTGCTGCGTACCTTGACCGAGAATGGACATTTGTCCAACGAGGGCCTGACTGGTTTTATCGCCAGCACAGGCAGCACGCTTGAGCAAAGGAAATGCGCGCGCGTAATCGCGACGATTATACGCATGAATACCGTCGTGCAACGTTTGCTTGTACTCCGCTGCAGTCATACGGTCGAAACCCGGTTTGGCAGCAGCGAGTGCGCTGGCGCAAAACGCCATCAACAGTACCGAAGTAATCCTCTTTTGCACTTCCGCGATTACCAGCGCAAACGCACGAATGCCGATGGTCCGCGAAAGCGGATGTGCGCCCTGCCATCCCACGATGTATTGTTGGCTTTCACATCCAGATCGGTGGCGTCGTATTCCAGTGCAGCACCCAGATTTTCCCACGGAAAATACTCGAACCCGATTCTGCCGTTGAGTAGGTGGCCGGTAAATGCGCCTCTGGGTTTGCGAACGCCGGAAAAATCGGCATACAGCCGCGCGCGCTCGGAAAACGCATGCTTCCATCCAAGCGTGATCAGCGGTGCCACGGCGTTACCTGCAGCAGAGTCACGACCGGCGGACTGAATGTTCGTGTTGGTTTGATTCGTCACGTCGACATCGGCATCGATGGTGCCTCGCAGATCGTAATACGCGGCACCCAGACCAATCCCCACCACATCACGTTCCCCGGCCGCCAACCACCAGTGCCACGTGGCTTGCAGGGTTTCCAGACTCAGACGCGCATCCACATCCGCATCGGCGTGATAGGTGTCGCCACCAAAAACGATATCGCGATCCAGCGTGCTCGTCGCACCGCGCGAATAGCGATATCCGCCAACGCTGAAACCCTGATTGTCGAAGATCAGGAAATTCAAGCGCAAATTCGACAAGGTGTGGTGTTTGTACAATCCAAGATCGTGTCGAAAATCGACATCGCTGCCGTTGGCATCATCGCCGTTCGCCGACACGTTGGCGTCAACCACGGGATAAAACAAACCGACCGACAAGCTGGCCCGATCCAGCGCCATGGGTACATCCGCATGCGCCGCACAGCCCATGAACAAGAAATTCAGCACAAGGCACAGACCCGAAATTTTCATGCGCATAAACGGTGCTTCTTTGGAATTGAGATGTATCAGTCATGGCATTTCACGCAAGTCTGTCCATTTGCGGAAATCGCGTGCATCCATTGCCTGTACTGTATGGCATTCGCATGAACTTGCGCATAATGGAGCAATGCAGGGGATGAGCCGTTGACGGAAGATGATTTTGGTGTGTTGAATACGCTTTGCAAACGCAATCGAAAAAGGAGCCGGAGTGCAACAAAGCATCGCCCACATAGCCTTGGTGGTTCGGGACTACGACGAAGCCATCGATTATTACACGCGCACCCTGGGCTTCACGTTGCTGGAAGACACACGCCTGAGTGCCGAAAAACGATGGGTTCTGGTATCGCCACCCGGCAACGGCGCGACCTCGTTGTTGCTGGCCAAGGCGGCCAATCCGCAACAGGCCAACCACATCGGCAACCAGACGGGCGGCCGTGTGTTTTTGTTTCTGCGCACCGACGATTTTCATCGGGACCATCGCGCCATGCTTGCAAGAGGCGTGCGCTTTGTCGAAGATCCGCGTGAAGAATCGTACGGCACCGTTGCGGTATTCGAAGACCTGTACGGTAACCGATGGGATTTCATCGAGTACAAGACGCAACCCTGACCCCGCAGCAACGTGAATGGCGTTCAACAACGATGGAAATCAGGAGTCTCGACATGAACCGCACAATTTTTCTGACTGGATTACTCGCGACTACGCTTGGCGCCGTCGCTACCGCGGCAGCACCGGCACCTGAAACAACCCCAACAACGACAGCGGTTGCAGCAAGCCAACCGGCCGATCCGGTGTTCGATTGCTATCGCATGAATAGCGCATGGGGTTTTGTCATGGCCGGCGCCATGATCGACTCACGCGGCGCCATTTTCAGCTACCGCGTCAATGGCAAGCCGTGGGCACCGATGCCGCAGATCGCGGATGGCATGCATTGGCTGGACGCGGCGCAGTTGCGAGCGAAATTCACCAATGCCAAGCCCGATGGCAGCGTCGACGCCAAATCGTTGCAGGAAAACACCGCGCTGATTTCCTCAGCAGCACTCGGCAAAATCTCCAGCGCGGACACCGGCGTGCGCGATGCCGGCACAAGCACATGCCACGCGTACATCCATGACGCGAATGGAAAACGTTTTCAGGACATCCAACTGGGCAGCGATGGCGGCGTTGCGGACACGCGCCAGGCCAATAGTGCGCCCGCAGCGAAAACCTTGCTCACCTGGCTCACGTCCGTGGGTGTGGCGAAGAAGTAGTTGCCCGCTTTGCCGTCAACGTTTGTCGATTGGCACGAACTTCAGGTTTTCCGGGCCGGTGTAGTTGGCACTCGGACGAATGATCTTGCCGTCGATGCGTTGTTCAATCACGTGCGCGGCCCATCCGGACGTGCGCGAAATGACGAACAACGGCGTGAACATTGCGGTCGGCACGCCCAGCATGTGGTAGCTCACCGCGCTGAACCAGTCCAGGTTCGGAAACATCTTCTTGATGTCCCACATGGTCGATTCGAGGCGCTCGGCGATATCGAACATCTTCATGCTGTTGACCGAGGCCGACAGCTCGCGCGCCACTTCCTTGATCACCCGGTTGCGCGGATCGCCAGTGGTGTAAACCGGGTGACCAAAGCCGATGACGACTTCCTTGCGCGCGACGCGTTCGCGGATGTCGGCTTCAGCCGCATCGGGCGAGTCATAGCGTTTCTGGATTTCGAACGCAGCCTCGTTGGCGCCGCCATGTTTGGGTCCGCGTAGCGCACCGATGGCGCCGGCAATGGCCGAATACATGTCGCTGCCGGTGCCGGCAATAACGCGTGCGGCAAAAGTGGATGCATTGAACTCATGCTCGGCGTAAAGAATCAGCGAAGTGTGCATCGCCCGGACCCATTGTGCGCTGGGCTTTTCTCCATGCAGCAAATGCAGGAAATGACCGCCAATGGAATCGTCGTCGGTCTCGACTTCCATGCAGCGACCATTCACGGCAAAGTGATACCAGTACAACAACATCGACCCGAGCGACGCCATCAGTCGATCGGCAATATCGCGCGCACCGGGCGCTGCGTGCCCGGCCGCCTCAGGCAGCACGCAACCAAGCGCTGAAACGCCCGTGCGCATGACATCCATCGGATGTGTGGACGCCGGCAATTCTTCGAGTACCGATTTCACCGCCGCCGGGAGGCTGCGCAACGATTTCAACCTGGCTTTGTACGCAGCAAGTTCGGCCGCGTTGGGCAACGTACCGTGCACCAGCAAATGCGCGACCTCCTCGAATTCGGCGGTCGTGGCGAAATCCAGAATGTCGTATCCGCGATAATGCAGATCGTTGCCCGTGCGCCCAACCGTACACAAGGCGGTATTGCCTGCGGCAACGCCGGACAGGGCGACGGACTTCTTGGGTTTGAATGCGGGTGCGGGTTCGGCCATTACATCAATTCCTCATTTTTCATCACGGCCCGCGCCGGCCGCGAACAATTCGTCGAGCTTGTGCTCGTAGGCGTGATAATCGAGATAGTCGTAAAGCTCTTCGCGTGTCTGCATGCTCGGCACGACGGACTTCTGCGTGCCTTCGCGGCGCACGACTTCGTAGAAATTCAGCGCGGCCTTGTTCATGGCGCGATACGCGCCGCAACAGTACAGCGCGATGTCGACGTTCGCGGATTTCAATTCACTGGTGGTGAAGAACGGCGTCGAACCGAATTCGGTGAGGTTGGCGAGAATCGGCACCTTGACGGCAGCCTTGAAACGACGGTAGTCGTCCAGCGTCTTCATCGCCTCGGGAAAGATCATGTCGGCGCCGGCCTCGACGTAGGCGACGGCGCGCTCGATCGCGCTGTCGATGCCTTCGACCGCCGCCGCGTCGGTGCGCGCCATCAGCACGAAATCCTTGTCGGTCTTCGCATCGACGGCGGCCTTCACCCGGTCGACCATTTCCGCTTTCGCCACCACTTCCTTGCCCGGGCGGTGGCCGCAGCGTTTCTGCCCGACCTGATCCTCCATGTGCACGGCGGCGACGCCGACGCGCTCGAAATTGCGGATCGTGCGCGCAATGTTGAACGCGCCGCCCCAGCCGGTATCGATGTCGACCAGCAGCGGCAACTGCGTGGCTTCGACAATACGACGCGCATCGGTGAGCACGTCCTCCATGGTGCTGACACCAAGATCGGGCATGCCCAACGAATTGGCTGCCACACCGCCGCCGGACAAATACAGCGCCTTGTAACCGACGCGCTTGGCCATCCGTCCCGCATAGGCGGTAATTGCGCCGACAACCTGCAATGGTTGCTCAAGCGCAACAGCAGCGCGGAAGCGTTCGCCAGCGGAATGGGAAATACTCATCGAACCCGTACCTGCTATTTGGCGAACAAATGCTCGACGCCGGCACGTTCTTCGCGCAGTTCCTTGTCGGTAGCATCCATGCGTTCACGCGAGAAATCGTTGATCGCAAGATCCTTGACGATCGCATATTTGCCATCGGTGCAAGTGACCGGATAGCCGTAGATCACACCCGGCGCAATGCCGTAGCTGCCATCGGACGGTATGGCCATTGATACCCAATCACCGGCATCCGTGCCCAGCGCCCAAGAGCGCATGTGATCCACTGCCGCCGCTGCAGCCGAGGCCGCACTGGACGCACCGCGCGCCTTGATGATGGCTGCACCGCGCTGCTGTACGGTGGGGATGAATGTTTCCCTGTACCATTTTTCATCGACCAGATCGGTCGCAGCCTTGCCGCCAATCGTGGCGTGGTGGATATCCGGATATTGCGTGGAACTGTGATTGCCCCAGATGATCATTTTCTTCACATCGGTGTTGTGCATACCGGTTTTTTCGGCAAGCTGCGACAGCGAACGATTGTGATCCAGACGCACCATTGCGGTGAACTGCCCCGGATCCAGGTCCGGCGCGTTTTGCTGGGCAATCAACGCATTCGTATTGGCCGGATTGCCCACCACCAGCACCTTGACGTTGCGCTTGGCGTGATCGTTGAGCGCTTTGCCCTGCGGGCCGAAAATCTTGCCGTTGGCCTCAAGCAAATCCTTGCGTTCCATGCCCGGTCCACGCGGACGCGCGCCGACCAGCATGGCATATTCGACATCCTTGAACGCCACAGCCAGATCGTCGGTAGCGACAACGCCTGCCAACAGCGGAAACGCGCAATCATTCAATTCCATCACCACGCCTTGCAACGACGGCAACGCCGGTGTGATTTCAAGCAGATGCAGGATGACCGGTTGGTCCTTGCCAAGCATGTCGCCGGCGGCAATGCGAAACAGCAACGCGTAACCAATCTGGCCGGCAGCGCCGGTGACGACGATACGAACTGGGGATTTCATGGCTTTGCTCCGTTCAACGGAAATGGGGAATCGAGAATGGGTACTGGTAAATACGAACTCGAGACTTTGCCGATTCCCGACGCCCGATTCACCATTCCCGGCATTCAAGTCAATTGCGCAAAAAACTCCTGGATGCGCGCCAATCCCGGCGCCAGTTGCGGCGTCGGACAAGTGTAGGAAATACGCAAGCCGCGTGGCTCTCCGAACGCCGAACCGGGCACGCAGGCAACGCCTTTGGCTTCGAGCAATGCGGCGCACAACTCGACATCGTTGTTGATGCGCACCCCGTCATGGCTCTTGCCGAACGCGCAGGAAATATCAGGGAACGCATAAAACGCGCCTTGCGGACGCGGGCATGATACGCCGGGTATTGCGAGCAACGCCGCATGAACTTGATCGCGTTTGGCTGCGAATTCCGCACACTTTGCCGCCGGAATATCCTGCGGACCGGTCAATGCCGCCACAGCCGCCGCGGTGACGATTTCCGGCAGACTGGTGATGTGATTGGAATTGAGTATCGTCACGGCATTCGCCACAAGCTCCGGTCCGGCCATCAGGCCAACACGCCAACCGGGCATGCCGTAGGTCTTGGACATGGAATCGACGAAGATCGTGCGCTCGCGCAGTTCAGGCCGATGCTGGATAAAGTTGTGGTAGCCCACACCGTCGAACACCATGCGGTTGTAGATGTCGTCGGTGATGATCCAGCTATCCGGATGACGCACCAGCACGTCGGCCAAAGCCGCGATTTCGGCTTGCGTGTAAACCATGCCGGTTGGATTCGACGGATTGTTGAACAGGAAGACTTTCGGTTTGCTTGCCAACGCCGCATCCAGTTGCGCAGGCAACAACTTGTAGTGCTGTTCCGGTGGACACGGCAGCAATTTGACCCGCGCGCCGAGAATCTCGGCAATATCCATGTAGCTGGTCCAATACGGCGTCGGGAATGCAATCTCGTCGCCTTCATCGAGCAACGCTTCGGCCAGATCGTACAGCACATGCTTGGCGCCGACGCCGGTGGCGCAGTTGGCGCGCGCATAGCCGGTCATGCCAATTTGCCCCATATGCGCCAAAAACGCATCAAGCAAATCTTCGCGCCCGCGATTGGAGCCGTATTGTCCGGAATCGCTGTCCAGCGCCTTGCGTACCGCGTCGTACACGTGCTTTCCAGGCAGGAAATTCGGTACGCCAATGGAAAAGCTGATGATGTCGCGACCCGCGGCCTTGAGCTGTTTTGCCTTTTCGGCAATCACCATGATGGCGCTGGGTTTGGCGCGGCTCATGCGTTGGGCAAGCGCGGGCATCGGAGTTCCTCGGCAGGGCGGAGATATCCCGAAATTTTAGCACAGCGCGCCGGCCTGCCCGCTAATAGGGATTTTGCTATTCTGCGTTGGTGCCGGGGGCGGCTGGGTCCGGCCACGCGTGCAACCACATTCAATGGAGGCAGTATGTTTCATTTGCTTTGGTACATCATCGTCGGCTTCGTCGTTGGCCTGATCGCGCGGGCTTTGCTGCCCGGTGTCGATCAGATGGGATTCCTGATGACCACCGTTGTCGGTATCGTCGGCTCGATCGTCGGCGGCTTCATCGGCACCTTGTTCAAAAAACCGGTACCCGGCTCGAAGTTCCACACCGCCGGCTTCATCATGTCGATCGTCGGCGCGATCATCCTGCTGCTCGTTCTGCGCCAGTTCCCGCAGATTCATTTCTGATCGTTCGCCACTGCAATCCAACGGAAAAGGCCGCCCGAGGGCGGCCTTTTTTCGATGTGCGCGATGGTGCTGGCGCTTCCGTCCCTCGCTGCGTCAATCAACCTTGCCCGTACCGGCCTCACCGGTTTTTTTCGTGCCGGTCGCCTTCGCGTCCACTTGCGTCATCGGCCCGACTTTGACTGTCGCGAACCATTCACGATCGCGCGCAGCAAAATACTGCCTGGGTTCCCAGTTGTCCTTGGCGAGAAAGTCGTTCATCGCGCCACAGCCGATCTGTGGCACCAAGCGCCCGCCAATTACCAGCGCCGGCCCACACTTGACCGGGCTGATTTGCACCACCCCGGAGTCGTAGCCCGTGCGCGATCCGGTAAAATTCATCATCCCTTGACGCAATTGCACCGCCATGCGGTGTTTGGCCACCGCATCGCCATAACGCTTCACCAGAATCTCGTGAGCCTTCTTCGCGCGTTCGCGCTGAATAAGGTTCAACGACCGCGCAACCTGGTCGCGCGTTGCGACAAACTGCGGATAACCCCGCTCTGCGGCAAGTTCAAGCCACGCCAAAGCTGTGCCAGGATCCTTGGCAGTACCTTCACCGTTCAGATACATGAGCCCCAGACAAAGTTGCGAGAGCTTGTCGGCATAGAGCGCACCGTACTCGAAATGCTTGATCGCGGCTTTGTAGCGATGCGCCGCGTAGTCCTGGAATCCCTGGGTCATGCCGTACAAATCCGGATGAAACCACGTCGATGCGTTGTGCATCGCCTCAAGCGTCTTCTGCACTTCGGGGTCTTTTGCCGGGTCGTCTGCAGCCCAAGCCAGTGAAATTATCGTGAGTCCAACAAGCAAAATACACGTACGAACCGCATAACCACTCCTGAATCTCGCGCGAAACCCAAAATGATTTGTAACGGTTTTCATGCAGCTCTTCGGGCTTGCCTCATGAGACGGCGCAAAAGTTGCCGATGGGGCCATGCCGGTATTTGCCCCTCCGGCGCGATTTGAAAGGGGGGCGGTAGAAATCAAACGTGATGATACTACTCATGCCCCTCAACGATGCCAACGCAATGGAAGTAGTCAGCCTGCGCTTGCGCGAGCGCCTCTGCGTTTCCGGCTGTCGGTGATGCATTGAAATTGAAAACTGCTGGCTGGCACGCGATTCGCTCGCCTTGAAAAGATGCCGCGACTACGGCATCCAAAAACCACAATGCCCCTCCCGCGAATGGATTCGTCAAGTGTCTCCACACGGCTGAGTACAAACAAAAAGGCCGCCAGTGGGCGGCCTTTTTCGTTTCACGATGCGCACGATCAAGCCTTGTTTGCATCCAGCATCTGATTCCAGCGTTCGATGCGCGCGTGCATCTTCTCAAACAACGCCGCGTAATCGCCGCGGATCGAAATCGAACCGATTTTTTCCCCGGCGCGAATGCTGTCCACGACTGCACGATCTTCCGGACCGACAATCTGGCCAAACACCGTATGTTTGCCATCCAGCCACGGCGTGGGTACGTGGGTGATGAAGAACTGGCTGCCATTGGTGCCGGGACCCGCATTGGCCATCGACAAGATACCCGGTTTGTCGTGCTTCAAATCGGCCACGATTTCGTCTTCGAACCGGTAACCGGGACCGCCGCGGCCGGAGCCTTCCGGGCAACCGCCCTGGATCATGAAATCCGGGATGACGCGATGAAAACTCAAGCCATCATAGTATTTGCGCTGCACCAGATTGACGAAATTGGCAACCGTCATGGGCGCCTTGTCGGGAAACAGGTGCAAATGAATGGTACCGCGTGCGGTAACGATTTCCGCAATCAAGTCCCCGGGTGTGCTCATCGATCAGTCTCCATGAATTGGTGATGGCGAAGCGTAACGCAGATGCCGCATCGCGTACATGATGGCATCGGACACTTGCAATTTTTGCGACCGGCAACACGCTTGAAGTTGCGGCGAAAATGCGCTTTGCTGCGATACTATCGATTGCGCTGGCAAATACCGGGCATTTTCGGTTCGTCCCAAGCATTGACCAACCAGGTCGAAGCACAAGCCGACTACGGTTCGGATCAACCGTGTAGCGTCTGCGCACCGCATAACTTTCACGAATTGTCCATGGATCTTCGATGCGAATTGTGTTTGCCCTGATCAGTGTGCTTGCCAGTTTGCCGGCAATGGCTGGCGAAGCGGAAGTTGCCGCCAACTTCCATCTTGTCACTCATCCGGTCGGCTGGTTCGCACTGGTTTTGTTCGTGTTGGCCTACATCGCGGTCATTTTCGAAGAGCGCATAAAAATCGCCAAGTCCAAACCGGTGATGCTGGCGGCCGCACTGATCTGGGGCCTGATTGCCTGGCAGATGGATGGCGCGGTGGCAACGCGCGAGGCATTCGAGTCGATGTTTCTCGAATATTCGGAAATTTTCTTCTTCCTCGTGGTGGCAATGACCTATGTCACCGCGATGGGAGAGCGTGGCGTGTTCGATGCGTTGCGCGCGCAGTTGATCAAGATGCGTTTCAGTTACCGCCAGTTGTTCTGGGTTACCGGCTTTGTGGCTTTTTTCCTGTCACCCGTCATCGACAATCTGACGACTGCGTTGGTCATGTCTGCGGTCATTCTCGCCATTGGCGCCGGCAACGTGCGCTTCATCACCTTGTCGATGATCAACCTTGTGGTCGCTGCCAATGCCGGTGGCGCATGGAGCGCGTTCGGCGACATCACCACGTTGATGGTGTGGCAGGCGCACCGCGCCGAATTTTTCGATTTCTTCCGGTTGTTTCTCCCCGCCGTCATCAATTGGCTGGTGCCGGCACTGGCGATGTTTTTCGCGTTGCCCAAAGGTCGTCCGGACTCACCCATCGCCAGTGCGCGCATCAAACCGGGTGGCATCGGTATTTGCGTCACCTTCGCCATCACCATCTCGATTACCGTTGCCGGCAAGCAACTGCTCGGCATGCCGGCCGCTTACGGCATGCTCACGGGCCTTGCCTTGCTCAATTTGCTGGCATCGCGCATCGATCACCGACAACGCCGTTACGCACTCGCAGAAGGTCGCGAAGAAGAGACCTATTCGATCTTCCGCATCATCGCCAATGCGGAATGGGACACCTTGCTGTTTTTCTATGGCGTATTTGCCTGCGTTGGCGGGCTGGGTGCAATCGGCTACCTCGAACTTGCTTCCCATCAACTCTACGGCAATCTGGGTTTCACTGTCGCCAACACCATCATCGGCGTGCTCTCGGCCATCGTTGACAATATTCCCATCATGTTTGCCGTGCTGAAGATGCAGCCACCGATGGATCTGAGTCAGTGGCTGCTGGTCACCCTGACCGCCGGCGTGGGCGGCAGTCTGCTTGCAGTCGGCTCAGCCGCGGGCGTGGCCTTGATGGGCGCCTCGCGCGGCATGTACACGTTCATGGCGCACCTGCGCTGGACCTGGGCAATTGCCCTGGGCTACATCGCCAGCATTGCGTTGCACCTGTGGTTGTCGGGAAGCTGAAAAGGTAGAACCTTCACCGCCGCGGCGAATCGTGCCCAGCGACGCACATGTTGCAGACCGGGTTTCAACCCGCCGGTTTTCTCCGGCGCATTCGCGTGTCCGGGCCAATTCAACAAGTCAATCAAGATCAAAATCATGGCGGGTCGAGACCCGCCTTACTCGCTGCTTTTTCCTTTCACCCGCAAGCAGGAAGCATTCTTGTTTCCCACCCCCGCGAGCGGGGACAATTCTCCCTTCCATCCTTGCGCATAACCGGGAAGTGAAATCAATGCCTCTGGTGCTTTTTTGCTTCCATTCCGTCACTTCGCAGGAAACGGAATAGCACCGCCATCGAAATGTTGAGAGCCCAGGACCAACGCTCCGCCATCCTCTCAAGCCAATTCGCAACGATAAATCGACCGTATTGCGGCAGAAAACCCAAAAACCACGTATAATCGCCGGCTTATCTTTTCAAACAGGCGGCGCGGCCGGGAGGCGGCGCCGGTTTCGGCATGTCCATCGAAAATTTGCGCAATATCGCCATTGTCGCCCACGTCGATCACGGCAAGACCACACTGGTCGACTGTCTGCTCAAGCAATCCGGCACGTTCAGCGAACGTACCGTGCTGGCCGAGCGCGTGATGGATTCCAACGACCAGGAAAAAGAACGCGGCATTACCATTCTTGCCAAGAACACCGCCATCACCTGGCGCGACAACCGCATCAATATCGTCGACACGCCCGGACACGCGGATTTCGGTGGCGAAGTCGAGCGCGTATTGTCGATGGTCGATTCAGTGTTGCTGCTGGTCGATGCGATGGACGGTCCGATGCCGCAGACACGTTTTGTTACCCAGAAAGCGTTTCAGATGGGATTCCGGCCAATCGTCGTCATCAACAAGGTCGATCGCCCCGGCGCGCGCCCGGATTGGGTGCTGAATCAGACATTCGATCTGTTCGACCGCCTTGGTGCGACCGACGAACAGCTTGATTTTCCGGTCGTCTACGCGTCGGCGCTGCACGGTTATGCCAATCTGGATGCACAAGCGCGCTCCGGCGACATGACCCCGCTCTACGAAGCAATCATGAAGCACGTCGCCGCGCCAAAAGTCGATCCGGACGGCCCGTTCCAGATGCGCATCAGCCAGCTCGACTACAACAGCTATGTCGGCCTGATCGGTATTGGTCGCATCGAGCGTGGCAAGGTGCGCACCAACATGCCAATCACGGCAGTGGATCGCCACGGCAAGAAACGTCAGGGCCGCGTGCTGCAGGTGCTCGGCTTCATGGGTCTGGAACGCCGCGAAGTTCCCGAGGCAGAAGCAGGCGATATCGTCGCGATTTCAGGCGTTGAAGGACTGGGCATTTCCGACACTTTGTGCGCGCCGGATGCGGTCGAGCAACTGCCGGTCATGACGGTTGACGAGCCCACCATCAGCATGACCTTTCAGGTGAACAACTCGCCGTTCGCCGGCAAGGAAGGCAAATTCCTGACCAGCCGCCAAATTCGCGATCGGCTCATGCGCGAAGTGCTGCACAACGTCGCATTGAAAGTCGAAGAAACAGCCGACCCGGACAAGTTCAAGGTATCCGGACGTGGTGAGTTGCATCTTTCCGTGCTGATCGAAACGATGCGCCGCGAAGGTTACGAACTGGCCGTCTCGCGTCCGGAAGTGATCGTCAAGGAAATCGACGGTGAAATTCAGGAACCGTGGGAACAACTGGTCGTCGACATGGAAGAGCCTTACCAGGGTGGCGTGATGGAACGCCTTGGCACGCGCCGCGGCCAGCTCAAGAACATGGAACCCGACGGCAAGGGCCGCGTCCGCCTGGATTACCTCATTCCCGCACGCGGACTGATCGGCTTCCAGACCGAATTTCGCACCGTCACCGCCGGCACGGGGCTGCTGTTCCATGTGTTCGATCACTATGGCCCACGCGCAGAAGGCGCCATCGCCAAGCGCCAGAACGGCGTGATGATCTCCAACGGCACTGGCATGGCGCCCGCGTATTCGCTGGTCAGCCTGCAGGAACGCGGACGGCTGCTCATCGACGAAGGCGCGCAAATCTACGAAGGCCAGCTCGTCGGCATCCACGCCAAGGACAACGACCTTACCGTCAACGCCCTGCGTGCCAAGCAGATGACCAATATCCGCGCCGCCGGCAAGGACGAAAACGTCCAGCTCACCCCGGCAGTGAAGATGTCGCTGGAACAGGCGCTGGAATTCATCGACGACGACGAACTCGTCGAAGTCACGCCCAAGGCCGTGCGCCTGCGCAAGAAGCACCTGACCGAGAACGATCGCAAGAAGGCGTCGCGGCAAGCCGCGTAACAAGCGGCAAATCGCAGCGCGCCACAACGCGACCTGCCTGGTTTGGCAACATGCCCCCGGCGCAACACGATAGCGGGGTTTCATGCGAATTTTGCCGATGTGTTTCAGGTTCTTTTGCGTCGTGGCGGCTGCCTCAAGCTTCGTCGGAATTGTCATGGCGGCTTCGACAATGCCATCGGCGCACTTCAGCCTCGACGCGCAACCTCCGTTGCCACACTCGCCCGGCAAATGCATGCGGGCAAGCTCACATCCGTCGCGGCAAAATTGCTTGCTGCCGGCGCGGTGATTCCGGGCAAGATCCAGGCACCATGATCGCTGGAAGAATTGATCGCTTTCAACCAGTGCGGACACGTGCGCGCAATGCCGTGGTTCGGCCAGGAGTTGTTCGTGCAAACACCGGCGCGCGGCGACTCGAGTGACAATATCTATGGCCACGCGCTGGCCAGATCAAAATCACTGGCCGGAACGCTGGGCATCGACGCCGCATTGAAAAAGTATAAAGTTGGATGCGTTGATCGCACCGACCGGTGGGACGGCGTGGGTCACCGACTGGATCAACGACGATCACGTGAGCGGCAGCAGTTCAACGTCGGCGGCGGTGGCCGGCTACCCCGACATCACCGTACCCGCTGGCTTCGTCCACGGCCTGTCGGTCGGATTGAGTTTTTTCGGCACCGCCTGGAGTGAGCCGAGCCTGATCAAGCATGCCGTCGCGTTCGAGCAAGCGACGCGCGCGCGCAAGCCGCCTCGGCTTTTGTCGATGATCGATTCGCCGTGATGCACATGCGTGAATTTGCCCTGCGCGATATTTGCTGATGCATGAGTCCCGCAAGGGATAGCAGGGCTGAGGGCGGGACCGCGGAAGGCGGTCGGTATCAGCGCGGAATCTGCTTCAATCCCAGTTTTTGCGCGTCCAGCCCTGCGGTGCCACGTGGCTGCGTTTGCGGTGTCGGTGGGTCGGCGAGTGGTTTGCCGCTGAACAAATGCTCAGCCACGTGATCCAGCGCGGCATAGCCAAATGGCATCAATGGGACATGCGCGTCACCGAACCCGGGCAGCGCGAGAAACGCATCGAAATGCTGCGCGTAGGGGACTTTCCAGTAGCGTGGCGTGCGGCCTTGTTCGCGCAGCCAGGCGATGTAGGGTTCCGAACTGAAAGCCGTCGGAATCAATCCGTCTGCGCCACCGTGCACGACCCAGATCGGCAGGTTCACGCGCGGCATTTTTGCGTCCAGCCTGGCGACCTCCGCGTGCAGCGCGCGGGCGTCGCCGTCATCGCCTTCCCACAATCGACGCAGACAGCGAACGCCGCTCAAGGTTGGGTCGACGGATGCATCCAGGCCACCAAACAAACCAACGCCAGCGCCGGGCGGAATACCTGCCGCATCGGCCCACCACGATGCACGCGTGGCAGCGTCGGCAACGACGGGAACACCCGCAGCATTCATCGCACGGTATTCGAATCCACACGGCATGTGACCAACGCCACGGCGCAGATATGCTGACGCATAGCCAGCCGCTGCCGCACGCCAGATATCGAACAAGGTCGTGGTGGCTGCCGTGGCAATGGCATCATCGCGCCAACCGTCCGCGTGCAGCAATTGCAACGCTTCGGCCGCTTGCGCCGGCAAGGTGTTCGCGTTGAGTGTCCCGTCCTCGCGCAAACTGGCGCAACGCAATGGCCATGCCGGTGGCGGTAGCCCGGCAACGCGCGCGAGCGGAGCATTGTCGAAGCGCGAATCAAGCAATGCACACGGCATCAACATGGCCGCTTGCGTCGCATAATCAAACAAGGTGCGGCCGTGACCGGGTACGTTGATATTGGGTTCGATGGCAACCACGGCGTCGAGCAGGCCGGCATCGTCGAGTCCGGCGGCTTGCAGCACTGCGCCACCGCCATTGGATAAACCGGTGGCGATGATGCGGGTATTTTCCGGCGTGAACGGCGCCTGATCCGGCCAGGCACGATCCAGCATTGCCAATCCAAACCGCGCCGCCT
>DASSXQ010000020.1:0-4571 GCA_035703725.1 Rudaea sp. | reverse complement strand
GGCTGCGACACTCGTCACATCCATGCGCCGTTGCTTCGCACTTGCGCTGCGGCGGGACGGCGGCGGTCGATGTCGACGTTGTAGCAAATGCAGCGGTTGACGACGTGCTGGGTGGCGTGCAGCGCAAGGCTTGGGCGGTGCAGGCGCAACTGTCGGGACATGCGGCCAGCGTTGCACGGACGGCCGCGTTGCATAGTCGGCCAAAGGCGCGTTGCGTTGCAGGAAACAGCCCATGGCAGGCGTCAATTGGCGACTCCATACGCATCCGGTGCACAGCGGGTCAGCCGACAACTGGGCGTTTATTCGTCCGACACTCCCCGACCTGCATACACGCCGGATGTCGGTCGGGTTTCAAACCGACAATTGCGTGCCTCGATGTCGGGATAAATCCCGACCTGCGCGTTACGTGCCCAACGTAAACGGCGTGAAGTTGGTGCCTTGATCGTAGTAGTCCTCGTGCTCGGCGCGCTTGAGTGCGGCGATGATGCGATAGGTCAAGGGCGTTGCGAGAATTTCCCACAGCACCTTGAGTGCGTAGTTCGATACCATCACGGTAAGCACAAGTTTTGTGTCCCACACACCGAGAAATGCAACCGGATAAAACACCATCGAGTCTACGCCTTCGCCGCAGATGGTCGAGCCGATGATGCGTGACCACAGCGCGTTGCCGCGTGTCCACAATTTCATTTTTGCCAAGGTGTACGAATTGACAAATTCACCGCAGAAAAATGCCGCGATCGATGCAAACACGATGCGCGGTGTTTGCCCGAAAATGCTTTCGTAAGCGGCTTGGTCGTGCCAGTTCGCCGCCGCTGGCAGCTTGACCACGACCGTGGCCATGATTGAAGCAAATACCAAAGCAACAAGCCCCGACCAAATCACGCGCCGCGCACGCGCGTAGCCGTACACCTCGGTGAGAATATCGCCAAAAATGTACGAAATCGGAAAGAATAAAACCCCGGCGCCAAAGGTAAATTCCCCGATCAGCGGCACATGCACTTGCGCCACCTTGGCCGGGCCGATCAAGTTGGAACACAACAGCACGCAGACGAATGCGCCGAGGATGAAATCGTAGTAACGATAAGTGCGCGGTGCGGCGACAACATTCATCAGCGAATCCGAAAAAGCGGAAAGTACATAGCATGCCGGGCACTGGCGCTTTTCGCCAGCGCGTGGGTGTAGACTGCCGCCGCCCACTCACGGAGAAGTGTCATGTCGATGGCCGCGCGATTGTTTTGCTGCATCGCCGTGTTGTTGTTTTGTGCATTCACCACCAGTCAGGCGCAAGCGCAAGCTACACGCACCTGGATTTCCGGTGTTGGCGACGACGCTAATCCGTGCAGCCGCACGGCACCGTGCAAGACGTTTGCTGGTGCGATTTCAAAAACCGCATCTGGCGGCGTCATCGACGTTCTGGATCCTGGCGGTTTCGGTGGCGTAACCATCACCAAATCGATCACCCTGGAAAACGAGGGAGCGGTCGGCGGTGTGTTGGTGTCTGCGACCAACGGCATCATCATCAACAACGCAAATGCCGTCGTGGTGTTGCGTGGTTTGTCAGTGGAAGGCGCGGGTTCGGGTCTGGCCGGTGTCAAATTTCTGAACGGCAAGCAATTGATCGTGGAGCGCTGCGACATCGGCGGCTTCAATGACACCAACAATGGCACGGGCATCGCGTTTACGCCTTCCGCGACTGCGAGCTTGGTCGTGATCGACTCCAGCATTCACAACAATGGCAACGCAACCAATGCGTCCGCGACGGGCGCTATCCGGATTGCCCCCGGCGGCAGCGCAACGGCGAATGCGATTTTGCAAAACGTGCGCATGGTCAGCAACGCAGGGTTCGGTTTGCAAGTGCAAGGCTCGGCCACGGTGACCTTGCGTGACAGCGTGGTGAGCGGCAATGCCGGTGATGGCGTGGTTGGCTCAAGCGCAAGCGCGGCCACGAATCTGATGCTCGATCACAGCATCGTCAGCAGCAATGGCGGAAACGGCGTTGTCGTGCAAGGCGCTGCCGCGCTGGCGCAATTGTCCGATTCAACGATCACCCGCAACGCACAAGGCATTCACGCGACCGGTGGGGCAGTCGTCATCTCGTTTGGCAACAACCGCAATTTCAACAATGCGATCAACGGCGCGCCAACCAGTACGCAACCACTGCAGTAACGCCAGGAGCATCTGATGAATACCATTGCAAAAATCGGTTCGCGTCTGTTGGCGGCATGCGCGGCGGTGATGCCGTGCGCAGGCGTGGCGCAAACGGTAATCGGTTCGGGTTGCGCCACATTTCCGGCGGTTTTCAATCAGCAACAAACCGTGACGATAAATCAGCCGGTCGCCGCGGGAAAACTCATTGTGGTCAGTGTAGCGGTGAATGCACTGGCGCAATTCACCAGTGTTACCGACAATGCTGGAAACAACTATCCGATTACCAATGCCGTCATATTGGACGCCAACTCCGGCATCGCTGCCGCTTACGCGGGACTTGTCTCCAGCGCGCTCAACATTGGCAGCATTATTACGATCAACTATTTTTCCACAGGTTCGACGTCGGCGCAGTCATGTGCCGAAGCGGTCATGCTTCCCGGCATCATGGCTGTCGCCAATCCGGATGACGCCTACGGCACGAACGTTGGCAACAACAGCAGTTTGAGCGTGAGCTCGTCCGCGCCAACCCAATTTGCCAACGAATTGGTCTACAGCGTGTTTGCGTCGGCGACAACGCCCGGCATGATCGGGGCGGCGACGCCCGCCCAAGGCCTGGATTTGTTATGCAGTGGCGACAATACCTTGTGTGTGCTGCCTGCATGGAACCTTGGCGCAACGGCAACCGGCGTGGAGATGGCAGGTGCCGCAGCGCAGAATTCGGTGTCGTGGGGTGCCTTGCTGATTACGTTTCGCAGTACGGATCGACTTTTCGCGAACGGCTTCGAGTAGTTCCCTTGCAAGCGTAGCGTAACGACCGAGGTGCCGTGTTGGCCCCTTGGACTCAACCTTCAAGTGCAACACCCTCGACAGGATAAGGCGGCTGGCGCTGAAACATGTTCGGTTGCCCTGTGGTTCATCGTTCTCCTCGGCAAGCCCTCTTGCCGGAGAATTCGGATGTTGTCGTTTTCATTGCGCCGTGTCGCAAAAGTTGTCGTGTCGTTGGGTGTGCTGGCAGCGTCGCCGGCGTTTGCCGATCCACCGACCTGCGTCAGTTCGGCAACCCAACTGCAGGCGGCGCTGACTGCGGCGGCAAGCGATCATCACGCCAATCGCATTGGTCTGGTTGCCGGCACCTACGTATTTTCCACGGCTCTGGCCGTCACCGTCAGCGACGGTTTTCCGCTCAGCATTGAAGGCGGTTATTCCAACGCGACCTGCAGTGGCCCTGCCATTCCGGTTGCCGACAACACCCTCGTTTCCGGGGCCACCGGATCGGGTGCGTTTGTCAACATCACGGGCGCCGGTGGTCTGGAGGTGAAGAACATCACGTTCAGCGGATTCAAGCCTGCCGCAGGGACAAACGCGATCGCACTCGCCGATACCGAAGCGGGCGGCATGATCCATATCGAGAATGTCGCTGTCACCGGCAATGGCGTCAACGGCGTCAACGACCATATTCTGGCGATTTACGTCTTCGGCGGGTTGCTGTTCGACGACAACATCGTCCACGACAACGCAATTTCAAACGCCTCGGTGTACGTGCACGCCGAATACCCGGGCGCGCCGTTGACCCTGGCCAACAACACGATAGCCGGCAACCTGGGGCCGGGTCTGGCGCTGGATACGTATTCGTTTCAACCGACGCGGTTGTACAACAATATACTTTGGAACAATGTCGCCAATGATCTGATCCTGATCGATTGCCATGTATTTGCCATGAACAACACGTGGTTGAATGCGTCGATCGACACAAACAGCGGACTGGATGCGTCATCGTCAAACAACGTGGCGGCAGATCCGAGGCTGGCTGCCGACTATCGCCTCGATGGCAATTCTCCGGCGATCAATTCCGGATTGCCCGCGCCGATGGCACTACCCTTGACCGACGCTGGCGACAATCTGCGCGTCGTTGGCAGTGCGCCGGATCAAGGCGCTTACGAATCCGCTATTGACGATCTGTCTGCAGCGCATACTTACCTTGTCACCAACACCAACGACAGTGGCATCCTCAGTCTGCGTCAGGCCATCACCGATGCGAATGCTTCCGCTGCGCCGGCGCGCATTGCCTTTCACATTGGCAGCACCTGTGGACCGCAAACCATCATTTTGAATACGCCATTGCCGGCGATCACGGTGCCGATGCTGATCGACGGCTATTACCAGCCGGGCTCTACCCGAAACACGCTGGCGCGTTCCGCCAATGGACAAGTGAATTTCAATGCCGGGATTTGCATCTTTCTGGCCGGCGATCCAACCAACAAGCCCGGCTACGGTTTGCGTGTGGCAGACTCGGCCAACCCGAACGTGCATCTGGAAGTGCGCGGCATCGTATTCACCTTCTTCACTCAGGCGGCCATCGATATCGCCGGCGGCAATGGCAGTTGGATCCACGGCAATGGTTTCGGCGAAAGCGCCACCGGTTC
>DASSXQ010000004.1:0-3850 GCA_035703725.1 Rudaea sp. | reverse complement strand
GGCTGCGACACTCGTCACATCCATGCGCCGTTGCTTCGCACTTGCGCTGCGGCGGGACGGCGGCGGTCGATGTCGACGTTGTAGCAAATGCAGCGGTTGACGACGTGCTGGGTGGCGTGCAGCGCAAGGCTTGGGCGGTGCCGGCGCAACTGTCGGGACATGCGGCCAGCGTTGCACGGATGGCCGCATTGCACAGTCGGCCAAAGGCGCGTTGCGTTGCAGGAAACAGCCCATGGCAGGCGTCAATCTGCGACTCCATACGCATCCGGTGCACAGCGGGTCAGCCGACAACAGGGCGTTTATTCGTCCTATACATGGTGTCGGCCCCGACGACGGACAAGGAATAATCCTGCAACGAGAAGTCCCGCAGTGCAGCCAACCGCACGACGTGTGCAATCGGAAGGCCGGGTGTTGTCGATGCAAAGATTTCCGCAGAGCCGCCGCAGACTTGTATTGATGTCAATGCTTCGGACTGCGGATCGTTGCCGCTCGGAATAACCCATTGGTTGTTTTTGAGCACATAATCCGTGCCGTTGACGACAATCATGTACGAGGGTTCGGAAATATCCACGGTGCCGACCGCAATGCCATCCGGCTCCTCGCCGCCTATGTGAATGAAAGCGATCCCATGGTCGCGCAAGTACTCGAAGAGGCACGCGCCAGCGACATCGCGCCGCTTTTCAATGCCTACGCCAGCGCAGACCCGGAGCATGTTTATCGTCAGGTGTGGGCGATCTGGGACGTGCTCAGCCGCCGCGCCATTCGGTATTCCAGCGCCAATCCAGCAATCGAACGTGGACCGCACAGTTGCAGCCAGCGCGTGCGCTCGCTCGCGCAAACCTGGTTGGATCGTTCCGCCAACTGCATCGACGGCAGCGTACGGATCGCCTCGGTGCTGCAACGCATCGGCGTGCGCAGCTTTCTGGTGCTGGTGCCCTGTCACGCCTTCATCGGTTTTTACACCGACGCCGACGCGCAGCACGCCGCGTATCTGGAAACCAACCTGCTCGGCGCCCGCGTGAGGCCACTCAAGATCCCTGGTTTTGCCACGGACATCCCCGCCGCGCGAGCGTTCGGCATCAAGGCCATCAGCAAACGCCGAGGTCGTCCAGTTTGCGTCGAACGATTCGACGCAAGCCGGTCCGGAGGTTGGATTTTTCGATGGATTTCACGCCGCGGAGCTGCGTATACTGGAGCCGGTTCGGGACTGGCATTCACTGACACAGGGGCAGCAAACATGACACGTCCAATCAAGGGGCTTTGGTTTTTCCTGTTGAGTCTGTTGGGTTTCTACAGTAGTGCCGCCGTTGCGGCCAGCGCTGCTGTACTGTGCAACACCGATATCAAGGGTGACAGTCAGGCCACGGGCGCTGCGGGATGCATCGATGTGCTGGCCTGGAGTTGGGGCTTGAGCTCACAAGTGACTACGGGGGCAAAGGGATCCGTCCTCAGCCCTGCGACGTTCAAGGAGTTCACCTTCACCAAATCGATCGACTCGAGCTCGGACGACTTGTTGCGTTTCGCCAGCGTGCACACGCCGCCAATCAGCGGCACCGTGGAATTTCGCGAATACATGAATTGCGGTACGGGTTGCGATTCGACAACACCCTACTTGACCATCCGCTTGCTCAACGTGCAGGTGAGTTCGCTGTCCACGGGAAACAGCAGCGGCAGCGATCTCGACACGGAGAGTATCTCGCTGATTTTCAATAAGGTTTCATACTGCTATCAGACGCAGAGCAAAGGCTCGCCACAGTGCTTCGCCTTCGACTTGACCACCAATTCGAGCATGCCGCCATTCTGATGGCGTCGGCAGAAACCTGATCCATAGCTCATGTGCAAGGGGCACTTGATGCGCTTGATGTTTTCACTGGGCATTGTCGGGTGCCTGCTCGCATCCGCCGCTTGGGCGGAGGTGCCATCCGCCGGCGCGAACGCCAAGCCGCAAACCGTGGTGCTGTTGTCCGGACACAGCATCCTCGACCACCGCTTGCCCGCCTTCGCGCAGATCGTGCCGGGACGATACGTGGCGGCACGCGTGCTGGAACAGGCCTGCGCCACACCGCAACTCAAAGCCGACGCCCTGCTGGCGTACTTTGCGGATTTGCAGCTTTGTATACAAACGGATGATCAGGATCGCCTTTTGTTGCGCCAACGCGTGCATGAACTGACTGGGCGCTGGCCATCGCACGATGTCCTGTCCAGCTTGAAGGAAAAGCCTTTTGTGGTCTTTGCGCCGTCGCCAGTGACGGCCGGCCTGGCCCGCGCCAGTTGCACCTGCCAGCAAAACCACGCGCCGACCGGCAGCGTGCAGTGCACGGCGCAAACGCGCACCGCCGATGCGCAGATCGGAGCCGTGACGTTTGCGGCGAGCGACGTCGACGGCGATGCGCTTTCGGGCGCCTTCAGTTACCAGCGCGACGCAAATCCGGTGCAGTCCGGACTGCCGGGATCGCTGACCTCGTCATGCACCAACGCCGCCGGCAGCTTGCAGTGTACGGTCAACGGCAGCGCGCCGGGACCCGCCGGCATCGTGCAATTGAGCCTGAGCGTGAGCGACGGCAGCGCATCATTGCCGCTCAATTCCCTGCTCGAAGTGCTGGCCCCCGTGCCGGACCGGATTTTCGCCAGCGGATTCGAGTACCTGGGTTGTCCTTGATCGCTTGGGAATGACGCGCGCAAACGCGAACCATCAGATTCCCGCCGCACTCACCCACGAGTTCGACACGGCACGCTCCGAACTGCGCCAGGGGCGATTCGCCGCGGCGCGTCCGCGTTTCGAGAGCATCCTCAAACGCGCACCAAATCTTGTTCCCGCACTGCATTTTCTCGGCGTGCTCGAACACATGGATGGCGACAGCGCAAAGGGTCTGGCGTTGTTGCAACGCGCGCACGCGCAAGCGCCCGAAGATTTCGACATCCGCAAGAACCTGGGCAACATGCTCAACGACATGAACCGGTGCGACGAGGCGCAAACACTGTATCGCGCCATCCTCGCCGAGCGTCCGACGGATGCGAGCAACCATTTGAACCTCTGCGTGGCGCTGCGCAAGCTCGGTCGCAGCGACGAAGCCGTTGCCAGCGGTCGCCGGGCGGTGGAATTGGATCCCGACAACGCGGCGGCATGGCTGGCACTGGCCAATGCCCTGGCCTGCACGCGCGAACTGGAACAAGCCGTGCAGGCATTCGAGCGTGTGCTGGCGATCAAGCCCGATTTCAGCCCGGCGCACGACAGCCTGTGTCGCGTCTTGCTGCGCATTGAACAATCCGGCTTGATCTCGCGCTTTCGACGGGTGCGCACTCGGCAAGCCTACCGACGCTGGCTTGAGGCCGCGCCCGGCAATCCCACGGCGGCATTCCTGCTCGATGCGCTCGACAAGGGCACGCCGCCCGCGCGCGTACCCGACGCCATGGTCAAGGCCAACTTCGACGCCTATGCCCAGGATTTCGACAAGCACATCCGCTTGCTTGGTTATCGTGGACCCGAGCTCATTGCTGACGCACTGGCGCGGCGCTTGCCCACTGCGCAGATCGATCTGGATATCCTCGACGGCGGCTGCGGCACCGGACTCGCCGCGCCGGTGTTGCGGCCCTACGCACGCAAGCTCGTCGGTGTGGACCTTTCACCGGCGATGCTGGCGCGCGCGCGCGCGAGCGGTCATTACGACGAATTGTGCGAGAGCGAACTCGGGGAATTTCTCGCACAACATCCGCAACAGTTTGACGTCTGCGTCTTCGCCGACGTGTTCATCTATTTCGGCGACCTGCACGCCATTCTTGCCGCCGCCGCACGCGCGCTGCGCCCCGGTGGCCTGATTGCGTTCACCGTGGAAAAATCCAATCGTCGCGG
>DASSXQ010000001.1:0-19471 GCA_035703725.1 Rudaea sp. | reverse complement strand
ATATAGCGCTTGCCATCCGCCACGCATCGAATGGCCTTGACCAGTTCTTCGGCCGGGCAACCTTTGGTCAAATAGCCACTTGCGCCAGCTTCCAGCAGACGCCGGGGAAATGGCGCATCCGATGCCATCGTCAGGATTACGATTCGAGTCGCCAATTTTGCGCGGCGCACGCGCTCGGTCACTTCGACCCCGCTGAAGCCCGGCATGTGCACATCGACCAATGCAATGTCCGGCTTGCTCTGCTTGATCAGCGCCAAACCCTGCTCGCCATCATGGGCTTCCCCAAGCACCTCGACATCGGCGTGCTTCTCCAGAATCATGCGCAAGCCGGTACGCACCAGCTCGTGGTCGTCGATGAGTACGATACGAATCATGTTCCCCGGCCAATGAATGCAACGCGTTCAAATTAACGCGTACAGGGCCATCAGACAAGAAAAAACAGCCTGGGCTCGGATTTGCCGGGTCGAATCAAGAACCCAACAGCAGCCAATAGCCTACTTTTTGTTCAATTTACGCTCGACGCTGGCGTCGTCAGCAGCAATGCCAATTGACTACGTCAGCTTGCGATTAAGGCGCCATTGTCCAACCACGCAATTGATCGGCGGCGGTGCGCTACGCAATGCCGGCACGTTGCGTTCGACGCTGGCATTGCGCTTGCGGGCAAGCGCAGTATGCGAAAGGGAACGCTTGATCCTGTTGAACAGCTCCTGGCGGATTTGCAATTGCAGCGTGATCGGTTGGGCACGGTAGAAATGACCGGTCTGCAGCCGCGGTATCACATGCTTCGCCAGTTTGGGCGACCACAAGATATCCGCATCAAAGAAAGCCAACCATTCTTCGATGCTGGCGGGTGGACCGAAGTTACGTGCGTGGGATGCACGGAATCCCGCCTCGCCAGTGACCCGGACCAGCTTCACGCCGGAAAAATTCGCCGCCACCCAATCGGCCGTTTGATCCGGACAAGCGTAATCAACCACCACGCAGGCCACACCCGGTTGACCACCCACGCGCTGCAGAGCTTGCTGCAAATGATGCAGGCGTCCATTTCATGGCGTGATGTAGCACAGGGAAGTTTTCAAACGCATCCAACTTCCTGCTGGCCAACCGCTGGAACATGAAACTGGCGGAAGCGGTGAGATTCGAACTCACGAGAGGCTCTCACCTCTGCCGGTTTTCAAGACCGGTGCCTTAAACCGCTCGGCCACGCTTCCGTTTTTCGACAATCAATGGCATTGGCGGCAAAAATGCCGGCAGCGCTATTGTATGCGTTCAGTGCCGCCCATGTACGCCTGCAGTACGGCCGGAACGCCGATGGAGCCGTCCGCGTTCTGATAATTTTCCATCACCGCGATCAATGCGCGACCGACAGCGACTCCGGAACCATTGAGCGTGTGCACCAGCTCGATTTTGCCGCTATCCGGATTGCGCCAGCGCGCCTGCATGCGTCGCGCCTGGAAATCCGTGCAATTGGAACACGACGAAATTTCGCGATAGGTGTCTTGTGACGGCAGCCAGACTTCCAGATCGAATGTCTTGGCTACAGCAAATCCCATGTCGCCAGTGCAAAGCAACATGCGCCGATACGGCAATTCGAGTCGTTCCAACACTACCTCGGCGCAACGGGTCATGCGTTCGTGCTCGGCCGCGCTTTGCGCCGGCTTGGAAATCGTCACCAGTTCCACTTTCTCGAACTGATGCTGGCGAATCATGCCGCGCGTGTCCTTGCCGTGCGAACCGGCTTCGGCACGAAAACATTGGCTGTGTGCAGTCAGGCGCAGCGGAAGTTTCTCGGCTTCGACGATTTCGTCAGCGACCAGATTGGTCAGCGAAACTTCAGCAGTCGGAATGAGATAGCGTTTGCTTTCACCAACCTGCGTTGAAAACAAGTCTTCCTCGAACTTCGGCAACTGCCCCGTTCCCTGCATCGTCTGTGCGTTCACCAGCAGCGGTACGTTGCATTCCAGATGTTCATGTTCGGTCGTGTGCAGATCGAGCATGAATTGTGCGAGTGCACGATGCAGCCGCGCCAGCTCGCCGCGCAAGACGGTGAATCGGGCACCTGACATTTTCGCCGCGGTTTCGCCATCAAGCCAGCCATGGCGCGCGCCGAGTTCGACATGATCCTTCACCGCGAAATCGAATTTGCGCGGCGTTCCCCATTCGTGGATTTTCCGGTTCTGCGATTCGTCGCTGCCAGCTGGCACCGATTCGTCGGCGAGATTGGGAATCCCGAGCGCAATCTTCGCCAGATCGCCCTGCAATTCCGCGAGCCGGCTTTCGTTTGCCTTGAGTTCGTCGCCGATGCTGGCTACTTCCGCCATCAACGCTGCAGTGTCCTCACCTTTGGCCTTGGCCATGCCAATGGATTTGGAACGGGTGTTGCGCAGGTTCTGCAATTCCTGAGTTCGCGTCTGCACCGCCTTGCGCTGCGCTTCAAGCGTTTCAAGTGCAGCCTTGTCGAGTTCGTAGCCACGCATCTGAAGGCGCTCGGCGACGCTATCGAGTTGCCCGCGCAGAAGTGCTGGGTCGAGCATGACGAAATCCTGAAAATTGGGGTCAAGAGGCGAATTATCGCGGTTGCACGGGGTTCGGCGCAAACCCGCACCACCAACCGATGTAACAGGACAGGCGGTCGGGCTCGGAACCCGGTCGAAACGCCGCGTTGTCGCCCATCGCCCCTGCAAGTTTGACGGCAACGCAAGCCTCGTCGAGCATGCAGGCCTGCGCCGAACGTCGGCACTGCGGACATCATGCAATACAATCCTGAAATGAATTTCATGCAAACGCGGTCAAATCCGTTGATTCGGGGAAATTCCCTTGGAGAAACCGATGCACGATGCGACACATGAGTCCGTTTGCCGTGATGTGATTCGCATGGCGTTATTCCCTTGAGCACCCGCAAATGGCTGCCACGATTACTGGTTCTGGCGTTGATCGTGGCCGGTGCCGTTGCGTTTTTTGCGTTCGGCCTGCAACACCAACTGAGTCTTGATGCACTCAAGGCGCGCCAAGCCGAACTGAGCCAATGGCAAGCCACGCATCCGTGGCTGTTGGCAGGTGGATATTTCGTTGTGTATGTCGCGATTGCTGCGCTGTCGTTGCCTGGCGCAGCAATTCTCACTCTGGCCGGCGGCGCGGTATTCGGATTGTTTGAAGGCACGATTCTTGTGTCGTTTGCCTCGTCGATTGGCGCCACGTTGGCAATGCTGGCCAGTCGATTCATATTGCGTGATGGCGTTCGCGCGCGCTTTGGCGCACGCATCAAGCGTGTCGATGAAGGCATCCGGCGTGATGGTGCCTTCTATCTTTTCAGCTTGCGTCTGGTTCCGGCATTTCCCTTCTTCGTGGTCAATCTGGTGATGGGATTGACCGCCCTGCCCGTGCGCACGTTTTATTGGGTCAGTCAGCTTGGCATGCTTGCCGGGACGGTGGCTTTCGTCAACGCTGGCACACGGCTGGCCAGTCTGTCGTCGTTGTCGGGATTGTTGTCGCCGGCATTGATCGGTTCCTTCCTGCTGCTCGCGGCGTTGCCCTGGTTTTCGCGCGGTTTCGTTGCGTGGCTCAAGGCGCGACGAGTGTACGCAGGCTGGAAAAAGCCCAGGCGATTTGATCGCAATCTGGTTGTGATCGGTGCCGGGGCCGCGGGACTGGTCAGCGCCTATATCGCCGCAACCGTGCGCGCAAAGGTCAGCTTGATTGAAGGCAACAAAATGGGTGGCGATTGCTTGAACTTTGGCTGCGTGCCGTCGAAGGCGCTGATTCGCATCGCGCGAATCGCGCACGAAGCGCGTCAGGCCAGGGAATTTGGAATCGATCTACCTGCAGCACGCGTCGACTTTGCCGCAGTCATGAACAGTGTGCGTGCATCGATTGCCGCAATCGCCCCGCATGATTCCGTCGAACGCTACACCCGGCTTGGCGTCGACGTGCAACGCGGGCACGCCCGGATCGTGTCACCGTGGTGTGTCGAAGTCGATGGCATGCCCATCACCACGCGCGCCATAGTCATTGCCACCGGCGCCGAGCCGTTCGTGCCCAAACTACCCGGCCTGGCCGAATGCGGTTATCTGACCTCGGACACGTTGTGGAATCTCGACGTATTGCCACAGCGATTCCTGATTCTCGGCGGCGGTCCGATTGGTTGCGAAATGGCGCAAGCGTTTGCCCGCCTTGGCAGCGCCGTCGTGCAGGTTGAAATGGCAGATCGCTTGCTGTTGCGCGAGGACGATGAGGTGTCCGAACTGGTCTGCGCGCGATTGCAATCCGAAGGTGTGCGTGTGCTTGCCGGGCACAAGGCGACTGCGGTGGAACGCGATGGCGGCGGTCACGTATTGGTCTGCGAACATGGTGCGCAAACCGTACGCATCGCTTTTGATGCAATTCTGGTTGCCGTCGGCCGCGTCCCGCGCGTTGCGAACTACGGCCTGGAAGAATTGAACATCCCGCTGCGCGAAAAAGGCAAAACCATCGAAACCGACGATTATTTGCGCACGCCATACCCGAACATTTTTGCATGTGGCGACGTTGCTGGCCCATTCCAGTTGACCCATGCAGGCGCGCATCAAGCCTGGTATGCCGCCGTGAATTCGCTGTTTGGAACGTTCAGAAAATTCAAGGCCGATTATCGGGTCGTGCCCGCTGTGACGTTTACCGACCCGGAGGTCGCGCGTGTCGGCTTGAACGAGCGTGAGGCACTACATCGCGAAATCCAATTCGAAGTGACGCGCTACAATCTGGAAGACCTGGATCGCGCACTGGCCGAACGCGAGTCATCGGGTTTCGTCAAAGTGATCACCGCCAAAGGCAAAGACATCATACTCGGCGCAACCTGCGTCGGCGCGCATGCGGGCGAATGGATGGCCGAATTCGCACTGGCCATGAAGCACGGCATCGGATTGAACAAGATCCTCGGCACCGTTCATGCCTACCCCACCTGGGCTGAAGCAAACAAGTACGCGGCGGGCAACTGGAAGCGCGCGCATGCACCGGAACGGATATTGGGCTGGTTGCAGCGTTACCATCGATGGCGTCGGCGCGAACGTCGTCGTCACAACACTGATTCGGAAACCAGCGAATGAATGCCGTCGTATCTGGAATCCACACACCGTTCGCCCTCAGTCTGCGCCGCCACGGCGTGACGTTGCCGCGAACGCGATTGGAAATCCTGCAAGTCAATGTCGGAAAACTTTGCGATCTGGCATGCCATCACTGTCATGTCGAAGCCGGGCCAAAACGCAGCGAGATCATGCAGGAAAAAACCGTCGAGCGCATTCTTCAATTGCTCGCTGCGGCTCCCGGTGTGCATACGCTTGACCTCACCGGCGGTGCACCGGAAATGAATCCACACTTCCGCACCCTCGTGCGCGAAGCGCGCGCGCTGGGCAAGACCGTGCTGGATCGCTGCAACCTGACCGTGCTGTTCCTGCCCGAGCAACACGACACGGCACGCTTTCTGGCCGATCAGGGCGTGAAAGTAGTGGCATCGCTGCCTTGCTACACCAAGGCCAATGTCGAGAAGCAGCGCGGCCGGCACGTTTTTGATCCGAGCATCCGCGCGCTGCGTGACCTCAACGCGCTGGGCTACGGTCAGGCAGATAGCGGCCTCGAATTGGACCTGGTCTACAACCCGGTCGGCGCTTCATTGCCAGCGCCGCAAGGCAAACTTGAAGTGGATTACAAACGCGAATTGCACGATCATTTCGGTATCGTCTTCAATCGACTCTTCACGATCACCAATATGCCGATCAAGCGCTTTCTGCACCTGCTCGAACGCGAGGGCCAATACGAACGCTACATGCAAATGCTGCTGGAAGCTTTCAATCCGCAGGCGGCGTTCGGCGTCATGTGCCGCAACCTGCTCTCGGTAAGTTGGGATGGGCAACTGTATGATTGTGACTTCAATCAGGCGCTGGAATTGCCGTTGGGTCGGCACCGGCGCACGCTGTGGGACATCGAATCGCTGAGCGACATCGAGAATGGCCCGATTGCTTTTGCCGATCATTGTTATGGCTGCACTGCCGGAGCAGGCAGCTCGTGTCACGGAGCGCTGGCATGAATCACCAAACTGAAATTTCGGCGAACGAAGTACAAGCGGCAGTACGCGAATACTACGGCCAGACGTTGCAAACCAGCGCGGATCTTCGCACCAGCGCATGTTGCAGCGCGGATTCCATGCCCGAGTACCTGCGTGCGCTGCTGGCAAAGTTGCACCCGCAAGTGCGTGAACGTTTCTACGGCTGCGGCTCACCAATACCTGCGGCAGTGGATGGTGCCTGCGTGCTTGATCTCGGCTGCGGCAGTGGGCGTGATGTATACATGTTGTCGAACCTGGTCGGCGCAAACGGTCGCGTAATCGGCGTGGACATGACTGCAGAACAACTCGAGGTGGCGCAGCGTCACCGCGAATTTCATGCACACGCATTTGGTTTCGCGCAATCCAACGTCGAATTCAAGCACGGTGATTTGGCCAGCCTTGGCGCATTGGCCATTCCCGACGCAAGTGTTGATGTCGTGGTTTCCAATTGCGTGTTGAATCTTGTGCCCGACAAGCCCCGCGCATTTGCCGAGATCGTCCGTGTGCTCAAGCCCGGCGGCGAATTGTATTTTTCCGACGTATTCGCGGATCGACGTCTGCCACCCGAGTTGATGGCCGATTCCGAACTGGTCGGCGAGTGCCTGGCCGGCGCCATGTACGTCGAAGACTTCCGTCGCCTGCTGGCGAACCTTGGGGTGAACGATGCGCGCATCTGCGCGCGCAGTCCGATTGCGTTGACCGATGCTGCCATTCATCAACGCATTGGTTTTGCCGGTTTCGAGTCGATCACCTGGCGCGCGTTCAAGCTGGATCTGGAAGATCGTTGCGAAGATTACGGTCAGACAGCCACTTATCTGGGTACGCTGGATCACCATCCGCAAACTTTTGAACTGGACCAACATCATCGACTGAAAAGCGGCAGCGCGCTGCGCGTATGCGGCAACACGGCGGACATATTGAGTACGACGCGCTACGCTCGACATTTCCTCATTGGCGGTGACAAGCGTACGCACCGCGGCTTGCTCGATTGCGCAGCAACTCCGGTGCGCGCCTGCGCGCAAAACAATCCCGGCTGTTGCTAGGCGCGACCACCATGAGCGCACGCTGGCCCGCAAATGCGCCACGAGCCAGCCAGGGAGCAGCCCCTGCGAAGACCCTGTTATCGATAATCATCCCGCTGGCGCCGGGTGACAATGCCGAGCTTGGCGTGTTGCTCGACCAGCTCGCTGCGCTACCTGTACCGGCACAAGTAATCGTGTGTCGCACCGATGGGTCGCCCGCACCGGTGGCACCCGCGCAATGGCCGCATGGTGTGACCTTGCTCGACGTACTCAGCCCGCCCGGTCGCGCACGTCAAATGAATGCCGGTGCCGGTCGCGCGTGCGGACGCTGGCTGTGGTTTGTGCACGCAGATTCGCGCCTGAGTGCAGCGACGCTGACCGCATTGCACGCATTTCTTGGGCGCGACATTGACGCACTGGCATATTTCGACCTGGCATTTCGTCGTGACGGACCACGTCTTGCCGCGCTCAACGCGTGGGGTGCGAATCTGCGTTCGCGTGTCTTCGGTCTGCCATTTGGCGATCAAGGCTTGCTTGTGCGCGCGTCGCGATTTGCCGATCTGTCCGGCTTCGATGAAACGCGGCCTTGCGGCGAGGATCACGCCCTCGTCTGGACTGCGCGAACTGCCGGTTTGCCGCTGCTGCGCATTGCCGCACCCATTGCCACCAGCGCGCGCAAATACTCCCGGCACGGTTGGCTGCGCACCACTGTCGAGCACCTTCGCCTGACAGCAGCGCAAGCATGGCCGGCGTGGCGACGCCTGCGCAAACATGTGCGATGAGCGTCGCGCTCGCAATTTTCGTGAAAACCCCGGGTCTGTCGCCGCTGAAAACGCGACTGGCCGCCAGCATTGGCAGCGAATGTGCCGAACGCTTTCATCAATTGGCCGCCGCCGCAACGGCGGAAGTTGTCGCCACGCTTCAACCACGCATCACCGCCTACTGGGCAGTGGCGGAAGCCAACGGCGTGGACCATCCCTGTTGGCAGCAATTCCCGACGATCTGGCAAGGCAGCGCAGGTCTTGGCGCGCGCCTGGATCACGTGTGTGCACAATTGCAGGCCCGCCATGGCGCGGTCGTACTGATCGGCGCCGATGCCCCGCAAATCACCTCGGAACTGCTCAGCGCTGCGCTACGCGCGCTGGAGGACGATGCTGCCGAATTTGCACTGGGTCGGGCCAACGATGGCGGATTCTGGTTGTTCGGCACGCGTGTACCCGTGCCAGCAGCAGTGTGGCAATCGGTATGTTATTCGCAACCCCATACCGCCGACGATCTGCTCGCCGCGCTGGCGCCATTCGGTGCAGTCGCGACACTGCCGACGCTGACCGACGTGGATGTTGCCGACGATTTGCCGCTACTGGCCGCGGCACTCGCGTCGATACCCGATTTGTCCCCGACCCAATGCACCTTGCGCGACTGGCTGCAGGCTCGATGAAGCGCCTGCTTGCGTCGCTATTTGCCGTGATCGTTGGCGTCGCCGCTGTGGCTGCCGATGGCGTCGTTTCGCTGCGCTTTTCCGGCACCGGCGTGGGCTCCGCGCTGCCAGCCGGATGGAAGCCGTACATCATGTCTCGGCGGCACGCGCTGGCAGCCATTTCCATTGTCGCAGATGCAGGCACCAATGTATTGCATATCGATGCCAACCACGCTGCCGGGGCCATCGGGCGCGAACTCGATCTACCAGCATCCACCCGGCTGAGTTGGCGTTGGAAAATTGATCACAGTGTTGCTGCCGCAGATTTCATGCACAAGCGTGGCGACGATTTTGCCGCACGCGTGTACGTCTTCTTCGATCTACCCGCCAGTGCATTGACTTTCGGGCAGCGCTTCAAATTGCGCGTCGCCCGCGCCGTGCTTGGCTACAATCCACCCCGCGCCGCATTGTGTTACGTCTGGGACAACAAGCATCGCGTCGGCACCATCGCGACCAATGCGTTTTATTCCGGAGTTCACATGATCGTGTTGCAAAGTGGTGACAACCGTGCCGGCACATGGCAACTTCAGCAGCGTGATCTGGCATCGGATTTTCGGGCCGCGTTCCACCGTCCGGCGCCACGCATAACCGGTGTCGCACTGGCCGCCGATACCGACAATACCGGCAGTCACGCCAATGCATGGTTCGGCGATTTGACGTTCACACCCGCAGGTAGCGCGAATCAAGACGTAAAAGATCCGCCCTGAATCGCGACGCAATCCATTCTACGGCCCACGCTCCTGGCGCCGAGGACCCAAGGCGGATCAATTGCGCCGCGCAATAACCTGTTTCGACTTTGCGAACGGTTGCAGCAACAGCGCAGTGAAGCGTTGTGCTTCAGGCTCGCGAAATCGATCCAGGCCCAATGTCAGCTCAGTCTGGGACTGCCGCGGTTGATCCCGATAACTGCGAAATATCCGGTCCCACCACGACGCATTGAAGCCGAAGTTGCGGTTATGTTCATCGTATGCCACCGAATGGTGAATGCGATGCATGTCCGGCGTCACCACCAACCAGCGCAACACGCGATCCACGCGTACCGGGATGGCGACATTGGTATGCGTGAACAGCGAAAAACTGCTCAACAGTATCTCGAACACGAGCACCGCCAGCGGTGGCGCGCCAAGCGCCAGCACCACACCGAGCTTTACCAGCAGCGAGAACAGGATTTCCAACGGGTGGAAACGTATTCCGGACGATGTATCCAGAGCCAAATCCGTATGGTGCAGCCGATGCAGTCGCCACAGCCAGGGCACGAGATGCATCAATCGGTGTTGCCAGTAGATTGCCAGATCCAGAAGCAACACGCTGACGCCAAATGCCAGCCAGGCAGGAGCATCGACTGCATTGAACAAGCCCATGCCGGACTCGTGCGCGCGCATCGCAACGGCATAGGCCAACACTGGTGACAGCACGCGCAGACAGATCGTATCGATCAGACCAAACCCCAGATTCACCGGCCAGCGTTGCCAACGTTGCGCGGGACTTCGATTGCGCGGCCAACGCCATTCACCGAGCATCAGCACAATCAGCAAAACGAAAAAGAAGCCAAGCCGCAGAATACCTTCGCTCACGTTTCCGACCTTCCGCCACGAGCATCACGCCGGGCCACGCGCAGTGCGTCGAGCTTTTCGCTGATTTTTGCTTCCAACCCGCGCGCAACCGGCTGATAAAACTTGCGCCCGACAAGCGCATCCGGCAGGCATTGCTGATCCAGTGCGATGCCGTCCTCGGCATCGTGGTCGTACTGATAATTGCGACCGTAACCCAGACTCTTCATCAGCTTTGTCGGCGCATTGCGCAAATGCAGCGGCACATCCAGCGTGCCGGTTTCGCCAATGACTTTCCGTGCAGCGTTGAATGCAGCATACGTGGCATTGCTCTTTGCCGCGATGGCAAGATAAATCGCAGTTTGCGCCAACGCCAGTTCACCTTCCGGCGCACCGAGCCGATCAAATGTATCCCATGTTTCCAGCGCCAGTTGCAGCGCGCGCGGATCAGCCAAACCAATGTCCTCGATGGCCATGCGTGTGAGCCGGCGTGCGAGGTACGCAGGGTCAACGCCCCCATCGAGCATACGTGTGCACCAGTACAACGCCGCGTCCGCATCGGAACTGCGCACCGACTTGTGCAGCGCTGAAATCTGGTCGTAAAACTGTTCGCCACCCTTGTCGAAACGCCGTGTGCGATCGGCAAGCACCTGATCCAGCGCGGCTTCGTCAATCAAGCCATCGGTGGCCAATTCGGCGGCAATTTCCAGCAAGGTCAGCGCACGCCGCACATCACCGTCGGCGGCTCGGGCAATGAGCGCAAGCGCAGTGCCATCAATGCGCAGATGCTGGCCCGCCAATCCGCGCTCATCGGACAACGCGCGCTTCAGTGCGTCGACAATCGCGTCGGGCGACACCGCATCCATGACGTGCACACGGCAGCGCGACAGCAACGCCGAATTCAACTCGAATGAGGGGTTTTCGGTCGTCGCACCCACAAACACGATCATGCCTTTTTCAATATGTGGCAAAAAGGCATCTTGCTGGGTCTTGTTGAAACGATGCACTTCGTCAACGAACAATACGCTGCGCTCGCCCTGGGCAAACTGTACTTCGGCCTGCGCCAGTGCCTTGCGTACATCAGCCAATCCGGACAGCACGGCAGAAATGGCCGAAAAGCGCGCGTTGGCATATTTCGCCAACAACAGTGCCAACGTTGTTTTGCCGCAACCCAGCGGCCCCCACAACACCATTGAATGCACGTGACCCGATTCAATCGAGCGACGCAGCGGTGCCGCGGCCGCAAGCAGGCGCGGCTGGCCGAAAATTTCGTCGAGACTGCGCGGACGCATGCGCTCGGCCAGGGGTTTCAGCGCTTCGGATTCAGCGAACAGCCCGTCGGCAGGCAATGGGTTTCGTCGTGACATGTGTCGAATCATACGGAATACGCTGCGTTTAGACACGTCCGCATTCTGTACAATTCGCGATCATGTCCGCCCCGACACTATTTGGCCGCAACGATTGGCACCTGTACGTGCCGAAGTTGTTCGTGATTTTGCGGCGTGGCTATACGCTGACGGACCTGCGCCACGATCTGGTTGCCGGACTGACCGTGTCGATTGTCGCGTTGCCGTTGGCAATGGCACTGGCAATTGCGTCGGGTGCCGCGCCTGAAAAGGGTTTGCACACGGCGATTGTGGCTGGCTTCCTGATTTCCCTGCTCGGCGGTTCGCGCGTGCAAATTGGCGGTCCAACCGCCGCATTCATTCCGGTTGTGTTCAACGTGATCGACAAGTTCGGTTACGGCGGCTTGATCCTGTGCACCCTGCTTGCCGGCATCATGCTGATCGCTGCCGGCGTCCTGCGTGTCGGCACGTTGATGAAATACGTTCCACAACCGGTGATTACCGGATTCACTTCCGGCATTGCCATCAGCATTTTCTCAAGCCAGGTCAAGGATCTGCTGGGTCTGCAAATGGACAAGGTGCCTGCCGAATTCTTCGCACGATGGCATGCCTACCTTGGCCACTTGTCGAGCTTCAGTGGCGCAACCGTCGGACTGGCACTGGGCAGTCTGGCCATCATCATTGTGCTGCGCCGATACCGGCCGGCCTGGCCCGGCTTCCTGATTGCGGTGATTGCCGGCGTGGCGGCAATTTTGCTGACCCATGCGCCAATCGACACGATTGGCACGCGTTTCGGTGGAATCCCGGCAGCATTGCCGCACTTCAATTTTCCGCATATTCCGTTCGAACGCACGCAGGAATTGTTTCCCAGTGCTTTCACGATCGCGTTTCTCGCCGCCGTCGAATCGCTGCTTTCGGCTGTCGTCGCCGATGGCATGATTGGTGGTCGTCACCGCTCGAATTGCGAACTGGTTGCACAAGGCGTGGCCAACATCGGTGCGGCGGTGTTTGGCGGCTTGCCGGCTACCGGTGCAATTGCGCGCACCGCAACCAATATTCGGTCCGGCGCACGCTCGCCGATCGCCGGGATAGCCCACGCCATGTTCCTGTTGGTGTTCATGCTGGCACTTGCACCGCTCATGAGTTACATCCCGCTGTCGGTACTCGCGGCAGTGCTGGTCATGGTGGCGTGGAACATGGCCGAAATCGAGAGTTTCAGACACTTGATGCGCGGTCCGATCGGCGACCGCGTTGTCCTGGTCACGACGTTCGCGTTGACCGTGACCATCGACCTGACCGTCGCGATCGTGGCGGGTCTGGTACTGACAAGTTTCCTGTTCATGCATCGCATGAGCGAGGCCGTGGCGATGGAATCGAATGTATCCTTGTTCGACGAGGAGCACGATGATCGCTTCCCCAGTTCGGAACCGGACCAACGTGCGCAATTGCCGCCCGGAACCGAGGCCTTCAAGATTTCCGGGCCGTTGTTTTTTGCGGTGGCAAACCGGCTCGACGAGGTGATCAATCAGTTCCGGACTCCCACGCATCTGTTCATACTGCGCATGCGTCTGGTGCCGATGATCGACGCCAGTGGCGCCAGCGCACTGCGTCAGATGATTCAACGTTGCCAGCGAAAAGGCACGCGCGTCATCCTGTCGGGACTGCGCGAACAACCGCTTGCGATTCTGGCGCAAATGCAGATCCATCCCGATGGCGAGCAACTGCAATTTGCCGACGATTTTGCCGCCGCTATAGAACTGGCAGCCGCGACGACTGCCAAGGCACCTGAGCAGGACCGCGCAGAGGTTTCCTAGGAGCCTGGGCGGCAAAAAGTTTCGAAGCGAAAATTCAGCTGCGTGGAGACAGATTTTTGGCACTTTGCCGGCCCATAGTGGTTCCATGGGCCAGGAACCGGCTGAAATCCGGACCGCGCAGATGGATTTGCAGCCCCGAAAATTTCTGCCGTCCGGCTCCTAAAGCTGCTTGAGCGGAAAAGCCTGCGCGGCGGGAGTGCGATCGCCGATGACGTCCACGCCCTGTGGCGGAACGAACCTGAAGGTATCCGCTGCAAGTCTGGGGTTGCGCTGCCAATCGGAAAAGCGGATTTCAGTGCGGTTTCCCAGGACATCTTCAAATTGCATGCGTTCGAGCCCGTGCGTGTCGAAGCCAAGATCGCAATAATTGAATTGCGGCTGCTTGTCCTTCGATTTCAGTCGCAGCCAGGTCAAACCATCGTGCTCACCCTGCTCGCTGGTGCTGAAATCGCGATCGAGCTGGGACAGATCCGTCAGCACGGACAACGGACTGTGCGCTTCCTCGGTGCCCTGCGCGCGTACCGTGACTTGTTCCAAGTCGGCATCGTAGATCCAGACTTTCTCGCCGTCTGCCACGATCAATTGCGAATACGGTTTGGTCGTATCCCATCGAAACTTGCGCGGTGCCTGCAATGCCAACGTGCCGTGGCTGGTCTTGCCCGCGCCGCCATTGGGATCGTATGTAGTCTGCTCGAAACTCGCGGAAATCGAATGCAGGTCATGCGCAAACGCGTCGAGCATCGAGCGCGCGCTGTCCGCGGCACACACGGCAGTAGAAACAAGCAGCAATCCGCAAAAAATCCGGTAGCGCATGGAGGTAACCACAATTAGTCAGTGAAATGAATTATGCGCAATCGAGGCTGAATGCCGAGTGTCAATTCAACAATGAAAACAGCTCAACTGACATTACCCCCGATGCCAGCGTAAACATTGCATCGGTTGAAACGTTGCCTAAACTTCCGGCGGCGGCGGAGCAAGCACTTCGCGATTGCCGTTGTGTTGCGGCGCGCTGACGATGCCCTCGGCTTCCATTTGTTCGATCAGGCGAGCGGCACGGTTGTAGCCGATCTTCAAGCGCCGCTGCACACCCGAGATGGATGCGCGTCGCGACTCGGTGACGATGGCGACGGCCTTGTCGTAGAACTCGTCGTAATCGCCCTCGGCCGCCTCGCCATCTTCGGGCAGGCCCGATTCGCCAATGACGCGGCCGTCGCCTATCGACTGAATATCGCCCAGGACGCCATCGATGTATTCGGGTTTGTCCTGATGGCGCAAATGGGCAACGACCTTGTGAACCTCGTCGTCGCCGACAAAGGCACCGTGTACGCGTTCCGGCGTGGCGGTTCCGGCCGGCAGGTACAGCATGTCGCCATGTCCAAGCAAGGTCTCGGCACCGGATTGATCCAGAATCGTGCGTGAGTCGATCTTGCTCGACACCTGGAATGCAATGCGCGTGGGAATGTTCGCCTTGATCAGCCCGGTGATCACGTCCACCGACGGCCGCTGTGTCGCAAGAATGAGGTGTACGCCGGCCGCACGCGCTTTTTGCGCCAGGCGCGCAATGAGTTCTTCGACCTTCTTGCCGACGATCATCATCATGTCGGCAAATTCGTCGATGATGACGACGATATACGGCAGCGGTTCCAGCGTGGGAACTGCCACCGGTTCGGTCGAACCTTCCGGCTGCTTGAACAACGGGTCCGATAGCGGCTGACCGCGAGCTTCCTCGTCTCTTACCTTCTTGTTGAAGCCGGCCAGGTTGCGCACGCCGACCGCAGCCATCAGCTTGTAGCGTCGCTCCATTTCACCGACGCACCAGCGCAGGGCGTTGGCGGCTTCCTTCATGTCGGTGACGACGGGCGCGAGCAGGTGCGGTATGCCCTCGTAGACCGACAGCTCGAGCATTTTCGGATCAATCATGATCATGCGCACTTCACGCGCCGTGGCCTTGTACAACAAGCTCAGCACCATTGCATTGAGCGCGACCGACTTGCCGGAACCGGTCGTCCCGGCGACCAGCAAGTGCGGCATCTTGGCCAGATCCACGACCACCGCCCGACCGCCAATATCCTTTCCCAGGGCCAGCGCCAGCGGCGATTTGATCGCGTCGTACTTTTCCGACCGCAGAATCTCGGACAAGTAGACAATTTCGCGATTCGCATTCGGGATTTCCAGGCCAATCACGGATTTGCCAGGAATCACATCAACCACTCGCACGCTGATGACCGACAAACCGCGCGCGATATCCTTGTCCAGATTGCTGATCTGGCTTCCCTTGATTCCGGGCGCCGGTTGCATTTCAAAGCGCGTGATGACGGGACCGGGATAAACACCCACCACCTGCGCGTCAATGCGAAAATCCTTGAGCTTGAGTTCAACCTGGCGCGATAACGCTTCCAGTGCCTCCTCCGAATAACCCTTGGCCTGCTGTTTTGGCTCGTCGAGCAGCGACAGCGGCGGCAGATCGGAATCTGCAATGCCGGAAAACAGCGGAATTTGCTGTTCGCGCTCGGCGCGACGACTCTTCTCAACCTTGCTGAGCGTGGGTTCGATCTTGATCGGTTCGCGCCGGGACTGTTTGATCGTATCGATCTTGCGCACGACTTCGCGAGCGCTGCGCGCCGTGCGTGCTTGGCGCAGTGTGCCAATGCGCTTGAGCGCGTCCCTGATCCGGTCCTTGGCCGTCAACAAGCCACGGCCAATCGCATCCATCACCTTGAACCAGGACAGCCCGGTTGCCAGCGTCAAGGCAACCAAAAAGATGGCGAGCAGGAACAGGGTGGCCCCCGCAAATCCGAAACCGCGCGTGAGCAAATCGCCAACGATCTGTCCGAGTACACCGCCAGCCTTGGCCGGCAGAGCAACCGGCTGCTGCCAGAACTTCAACTGCGCCAAACCCGTGCCGCCAATGAAAAATGCCACGCCGCCAATCAGCCGCAGGGTCGGCTCCAACGCCGGTCGCGATTCGTTGTCGCGCCCACGGAACAGGGCCCAGCCAAAGATCAGCAGCAACAGCGGAAATGCATAGGCAAGATAGCCAAACAAATAGAAGGTCAGGTCTGCCGCCCACGCACCGACCGTGCCGCCGAGGTTATGCAGATGCGACGAATGACCCGCATGCGACCAACTCGGGTCCTCGGCGTTGTAAGTCAGCAGGCACAGCAGCAAGTAAACGGCGATGGGCGCAAGCAACAGGAATGCTGCCTCGCGCAATCGTCGCTGCATGGCATCGCCCGGATCATTTCCGGGCGTTGATTTCCGTTCGCGCGGCACGCCGTGATTTTACCTTGAATTTGCCGTGCAAGTGGTTATTTTCAAGTAAGTTTCATGCCCTTCAAAGCAGGGTGAACCAGCTTGCCCTTGGCCACATTGATGCCACCGACCAACGGGGCATACTTTTGCCAGTGCTTGTCTGCGGCAAGCCGTTGCACGTAAGGCAGAATTGCCGCACAGATTGCCTGCGAGGATGTTTGTGGCACCGCACCGGGCATGTTGGTAACGGCAAAATGGGTAACGCCATCGACAAGGTACGTCGGATTGGCATACGTGGTCGGTTTGGATGTTTCAAAGCAACCGCCCTGATCGATGGAAATGTCCACGAGCACACTGCCCGGCTCCATCGACTTGACCATTTGTCGCGTCACGACATGCGGTGCCTTGGCGCTGGGAATCAGCACCGCGCCAATGACCAGATCGGCATCGCGCACTTCGCGTGCGACATATTCTTCGTAGGGATACAGCGCGGTGACGTTCGCACCCAACGCCATCATTTGCGCCAGGCGGTCCGGGCGCTTGTCGAAAACAACGACGTTTGCCCCACCCGCCGCCGCCAACGAAGCGGAATTTCCGCCTGCCGCACCAGCGCCGAGTACCACCACCTTGCCACGTTCGGTCGATGGCAAGCCACCGAGCAGCTTGCCCTTGCCGCCCGCAGGTTGATGCAGCAAGTGCGTGCCGATTTGCACGGCAATGCGTCCGGCAATGATCGACATGGGTGCCAGCAACGGCAGCGACCCATCCGCTTCCTGGACCGATTCGAAGGCAATGCCGGTCAGGCCGATATCCATCAACTGCTTGGTCAGCTTCGGCTCGGCCGCCAGATGCAGGTAGCAGAACAACAGGTGATCGCGGCGCAATAATTTGAGATCGCCTGCGATGGGCTCCTTGACCTTGACGATCAGCTCGCCGGCTTCGTACAGCTTCTTCGCAGTCGGAGCAAGGGTGACGCCGACTCGCCGATATTCATCGTCGCGGAAGCCGCTCTTCTCGCCCGCACCCGCCTGCACAAACACTTCATGGCCACGATTGACCAGATCCGCACAAGCGGCTGGAACCAGGGCGACGCGACCTTCGAGGGTCTTGGTCTCGCTGGGAACACCAATACGCATGGAGAACTCCTGACTGATTGATTGTGAAAAGAGTATCGACGCCGCAAACGAACTCAACGTGCGACCTTGATTCATTGCGGGATTCGCCCCATCCTTCCGGTCTGTTGTTGCAGACGTCGGCATCGCCAGCGTCGGGGCAACAGGCAACGAAGGAATAAATGGCTTCGGCCGCAAACCTGCACCGCGCAGCACGCGCGATTTCAAGGCCGCATAGCGGCGAGGATTATACATGACGACCCCCAAGCATTCGCGCCTGATCATTCTTGGTTCCGGCCCGGCCGGCTACACCGCCGCAGTCTACGCGGCACGTGCCAATCTCAAACCAACCTTGATCACCGGACTGCAGCAAGGCGGCCAATTGATGACCACCACGGATGTCGATAACTGGCCTGGCGATGTCGAAGGATTGCAGGGGCCAGCACTCATGGAGCGCATGCGCGAACACGCCGAGCGGTTCGATACGCAGATGGTGTTCGACCACATTCATACCGCCGACTTGTCGCAACGACCGTTTCGCCTGATTGGCGACAACGGCGAATACAGTTGCGACGCACTCATCGTTGCCACGGGCGCCACGGCCAAGTACCTGGGTATTGCTTCGGAAGAACGGTTCAAGGGCCAGGGTGTCTCTGCGTGTGCAACGTGCGACGGGTTCTTTTTTCGTGATCAGGACGTGGCCGTGATCGGCGGTGGCAACACAGCCGTTGAGGACGCCGTGTATCTGGCCAACATCGCCAAAAAGGTGACGCTCGTGCATCGCCGCGACAAATTCAAGGCCGAGAAGATCCTGCAGGACAAGCTGTTCGCCAAACAGCAAAGCGGCAAAGTGGACATTGTCTGGAATCACCATGTGGACGAAGTGCTCGGCGACGACACCGGCGTCACCGGAATGCGACTGAAAAGCATGCTTGATGGCAGCACCCGGGAACTGCCGATTACCGGATTTTTCGTTGCCATCGGTCACACCCCGAACACCGAGTTGTTCGATGGGCAACTGGCCATGAAGGGCGGCTACATCACGATCAAATCGGGCTTGGAAGGTTGCGTGACGGCAACCAGCGTTCCGGGCGTATTTGCCGCCGGCGATGTTGCCGATCAGGTTTATCGCCAGGCTGTCACTTCTGCCGGCTTTGGCTGCATGGCTGCGCTGGATGCGGAAAAATATCTCGACAAGCTTGGGCTTGCCGGCTGAATTCTGAGCCGGGAATCGGGATTCGGGAATCGGGATTCGGAAACTCGCGAGCGCGTTATTCCAGCGTCAGCGGACATCTGGAATTCGGAGCCAATTGCGATCAATCCCTGTATGTCCTCGATCCTCTCCACCTGCTTCCACTCGCGCCTTGACGAAATCGATGCGGCACAATGGAACGCATTGTTGCCGGACGACAATCCGTTTTTGGACCATGCGTTTCTGGCCGGACTGGAACGGCACGGATGCCTGCATGTCGAGCATGGCTGGCTGCCGTGCCACCTGGGCTTGTATCGCGGCGGAACGCTGATTGCGGCGGCGCCTTTGTACGTCAAGCTCAATTCCCACGGCGAGTACGTGTTTGACTGGAGTTGGGCGAGCGCGTATTCGCGTCACGGACTGGACTACTACCCCAAGCTGCTGTGCGGCGTGCCGTACTCGCCCGTAACCGGCCCGCGGTTGCTGGTTGGTGCCGGCAGTGAATCGGCAAAATTGCGCGTCGCCTTGATCGAGGCGATGCGCGGCGAAGTGCAGCGCCACGGTTGGTCGTCCGCCCATGTGAATTTCACCACGCCAACCGATGCTGCCGCATTGGACGGCAGCAACTGGTTG
>DASSXQ010000284.1:0-7288 GCA_035703725.1 Rudaea sp. | reverse complement strand
ATGCGGCAATTGTTGAAGAACATGCTTACGCACTTGAACTGGCTGACGCGGAACTGCCGATGGTTGCTCCACAGGCCTTCGCCGGGCGCACGTTACAGCATCATGCCGGGTTTCGATTTGCCATTTACCCTCGCCAGGGTGGTCGCGCGCCGGAACTGGAATCGGCAGAAAACCTGGCGTGGATGGGACGTCTGCTTGCGCGCATGCATGTTGTCGGCGCACGCGGCAGGTTTGGCGCACGTGAGGTGCTTGATTGCGCCAGCATGATCGATATACCGGTGCAATCCGTGCTGGCGTCTGCCCTGCTGCCTGCGGCTTTGCATCAGCGGTACGCCCATGCAACCGACACGCTCAGAAATCTGATTTCCGCAACCTTCGCAGCATGCGGCGACATCCGGCAATTGCGTTTGCATGGCGATTGCCACGCCGGCAATGTGTTGTGGACGGACGCAGGCCCGCATTTTGTCGACCTCGATGATGCACGTACCGGCCCGGCCGTGCAGGATCTGTGGATGCTCGCGCCAAACGCGCAGACCCTGCAATGGCTTCTTGATGGTTATGGCGAATTTCGCGATTTCGATCACCGCGAGCTCGCACTGATCGAGCCGCTGCGAATCATGCGCCAGATTCACCATGCCGGCTGGATTGCCAAACGCTGGGACGATCCAGCATTTCCGCGCGCATTTGGATTCGCTGCCGAAGCGCGCTGGTGGGAACAACACCTGAATGATTTGCATGAAGCGATTGCGCGCCTGCGCGAAACGCAAGAGCGCGATTGTTGACCTCTGCGCCGGATCATTCGATGTGAACGCGCTGGCGATACCTTGGCTGCTTGGCTACCATGCGCGCACATGAATTCCGGTGAGCACCCCATCCCTGCTGCAAATCACGACTGGCTGCGGCCATTGCGCTACGCATGGCGTACGCCGCTATTGTTGCTGCATGCGCTGATCGCGTTTCCGCTGGCGCTGGCCATGTTCAATCCATTGGCCCGTCGCTGCGAAATTGGCGGCGAACGACTTGATTACCGGATGACACGCTGGTGGTCGGGACGAATCGTGCGCATTTTCGGATATCGAATTCGCCACTTTGGCGAACCATTGGCCGGTGCCGTGCTGTTCGTTGCCAACCACGTATCGTGGATGGATATTGAATTGATGCACAGTCAACGCATCATGAGTTTCGTGGCCAAGGCGGAGATTGCGCGCTGGCCACTGGTTGGTTGGCTGGCGACGCGTGCCGACACGATTTATCACCAGCGCGGCAGCACGCACTCGCTTGGCGCAGTCATGCAACGCGTGGTGGAACGATTGACCGACGGCATGGCCGTCGGCGTGTTTCCGGAAGGCGGCACTGGCCGAGGCGATCAATTGCGCACGTTTCATGCGCGCATCTTTCAGGTGGCACTCGATGCGGGTGTTCCCGTGCAACCAGTCGCATTGTGCTACGGCAACAATGGAAAAATGGATTTGAGCGTGCCATTTGGAGCCAACGAAAGTTTCTTCGCCAATTTCATGCGCCTGCTTGGTAGTCCGCCACTGCACGCCGAAGTGCATTTTCTGGCGCCGGTGGAAATCACGGCAGGCGCTACCCGCCGCGCACTTGCCGACAATGCGCGGCGGCAAATTGCGGCAGCACTTGGATACGCGCAGGCATGACCCAGCTTGCAGATTTCCATCCGCCTCGTTTGCTGCGCAACGCGCACGTGCAATCCATTCTTGCCTCCGGTGGCTTGCGCCGGTGGTTGTTTCCGCGCCGCCGCGCCGTCCTGGAGCATGGCGCCAGTGAACATATTCTGGATTGCGGCGACGGCGTGCGTCTGCAGGGCTTCCACACCCGGCAGCGTGTAGCCGCCTCGCCGCGTGCCCTGGTCGTGTTGTTGCACGGCTGGGAGGGCTGCGTGCAATCGAGCTACTTGCTGCATACCGGCAGCCGTTTGCTGGCTGAAGGCTGCGATGTGTTTCGGCTGAATTTTCGCGATCATGGCCAGACCCACCACCTGAATCGCGATCTGTTTCACTCCTGCCGTATCGACGAGGTGGTTGGCGCGGTAAAGCGCGTAGCCGAACTTTTTCCGCAACGCCCGTTGCTGATTGGCGGCTTTTCCCTTGGCGGAAATTTTGCCCTGCGTGTCGCGTTGCGCGCGCATGCGCGGGGAATCGCGTTGGCTTGGGTATTTGCGGTTTGCCCGGTGGTAAGCCCGCGCGCAGGTTTGGCATCGATCGAAGCTGCGCCGTGGTTCTACGAGCAGTATTTCATGCACAAGTGGCGCGGTTCCCTGCGCCGCAAGCAAAAGCTGTTTCCTCGGCAGGAGTTTTTCGACGCTTCCGAATTGCGCGGCAACCTGCGCGAGCTGACCCGCAGCCTGGTCCTGCGACATACCGATTTCGGCACGCTCGAGAATTATCTGGACGGCTATTCGATCGCAGGCGATACGCTGGCCGGGCTTGATGTGCCAGCCACGATTTTGACCGCGGAAGATGATCCGGTGATTCCCGTGGCGGATTTTCGTTCGTTGACACTGGCGCCGACCACGCACCTGCAAATCGCTGCTCATGGCGGCCATTGTGGATTCATCACCGGGTTATCACTGCATAGCTGGGCCGATGATTTCATCGTCGCGCAATTGCGCAGTTTTCTTGCCAGGCAATCATCAATCGACGGAAACGGTACGTCCGGCAGCCCAACTGCGTAGCGCCGCTACGGGCTCGGCCATGAGAACTGACAAGGGCCGCGTTTCCCTGAGTGCCGCCAACACGTGACTTTGCGTCACTGCCACGCTGTCGGCCGCGGCAGCGAACTGCGCTGACACGATTGCCTGTTCGATTTCCGCGCCCGAAAATCCGTTGCTGGCAGCACCCAATGCGGTGACGTCGAAATTTTCCGCTTTCAGCTCACGCCGCGACAAGTGAATGTTGAATATCTCCGCGCGCATCGACTCGTCCGGCAAATCGACGAAAAACGTCTCGTCAAATCGACCCTTGCGCAGCAGCTCCGGGGGCAATTCGCGCACTTGATTGGCCGTGGCGGTGAGGAAAATCGCATCACGCCGCTCTTCCATCCAGGTCAACAAATAGCCAAGCACCCGTCGTGACACGCCGTCGTCACTGTCGCCGGTGGCCAACGCCTTCTCGATTTCGTCGATCCATAAAACGCACGGCGCGAGTTTGCCGGCGCGTGTCAGGGCATCGCGCAAGTTGCGTTCCGTTTCGCCCTGATACTTGTTGTACAGCACGCCGAAATCCAGCCGCACCAGTGGCACGCCCAGACCGCCGGCAATCGCTTTGGCGGCGAGGCTCTTGCCGCAGCCCTGCACCCCGAGCAACAACACGCCCTTGGGCGAAGCCAGACCTGCGGCGCTTTTCAATCCGAGAAATGCGCCGCGGCGTTGCGCGATCCACTGCTTGAGCCGCTTCATTCCGGCGATATCGGCAAACTGCGTGGTATCGGCTTCGAAGCTGAGCAAGCCATCCTTGTTGAGCAGGTTGAATTTGTCGCGCATGATGTTGGCTACATCGCGCAAGGCGATTGCTCCGTCGTCGTAGATTGCCTGACGCAAAATGCGGCGCGCGCTTTCCAGATCCAATCCGCGCAAATTGCGCACCACCGCACGCGCTGCATCGGCGTCCACGGCAACCGGTTTGCCGGCATGATCGCGTGAATAGGCATACGCTTCATCACGTACCAATTGCGCCAATGCCGCCGCGTCAGGCAACGGCAAGCTGTAACGCGTGGCAAATGCTTCCAACTCGGGCGGCAGTTCGATTTGCGGCGCAATCAGCACCAGGGTGTGGGCGGCACATTGCTCGCGCAGGCCAATTTCCCGCAGCAGGCGCAAGGTCATGCTGTAGCGCAGATATGGCTGAAAATCGAGCAGCAGGTAGATTCCCGCATCAGGATTGCGCTTGATTGCCATCAGGGTCGCGCTGGCATCCGGAGCTGCGCCGAATTTGTCTTCGTCGGGTGTGATGCTGACATCCAGCCGCTGCAAGCCGGCGGTGATACTCCAGCGGTACAAGGGACGCAATGCTTGCGCAATCGCCTGGCGGAACGTGGAAATGACGCGAACTTCCTCGGCCGTCTCGATCACGAGCAGGGGCGTGGATGCGCGAATCAGGGTGGTCAAGTCTCGATTGTTGGTCATGCTGTCAAGTGGTTTTGCTCGGCGCGTAGGGTAACCGAAGCAGTCAATCACTGCCTGCGGCATAATAGACATTGACCCATCTTGGTCGTGTACTGATTGACTCGATGACTCTTGAACAATCCCTTGAACTGCACCGCGCCGGCGATCTGGCTGCTGCCGAAAGCGGTTATCGCGAATGCCTGCAAAGCGATGCCGAGAATACCGATGCGTTGTATCTGCTCGGTGTTTTGTGCAACCAGCGTGGCGACCACGATGAAGCAGAGGAGTTGCTGCGGCGTGTCGTCAAACTGGTACCGGATCACGCGCAATACCAACTGATTCTGGGCGGCATTCAATTGCGCAAGGGCGACGAATTCGGCGCTCGCGCGAGTTTCGAACAGGCGTTGAATCTGGATCCCAATTGCGCGCAAGCGTATGCCGCGCTTGGCCATCTCGCCTTGCACGGAGGCGATCCAGCGCAGGCGGAAAATCATTTTCGGATCGGCCGACGCATCGAGCAGGATGATCCGTCCATGTTGCTCGGACTTGGCAACGTGTATTTGCAACGCGGTGAAATCGACAATGCCGTCAAGTTTCTGTCGCGGGCAGCACAAAACAATCGCGATGACGCTGCGATTCAGGCAAGTCTGGGACAGGCCTTGTTCGAGCAAGGTTCGTATGCGTTTGCCGAGCAAGCCTTGCGCAATGCGCTGCGGCTTCGGCCGGAGCTTCGCTTGGCGCGAATTTATCTGGGCCGCTCGCTCATGCGCCAGGATCGCCCAGATTCGGCACGCGAAGAATTTGCGGCCTTGCTGAAAGTTGACGAACAAGACACGGGCGGGTTGTTGGGCATGGGTGATGTTGCCAACAAACAAGGCCACTATGCCCGTGCGATCAAATTCTATCGGCGCGTACTTGCCATCGATCCATCCGACACCGGCGCGGCGCTGGCATGTTCGGCCTGCATGGAACGCTTGAACGATCTTGATGCCGCTGCACAAACGCTGCGCGAAGCATTGCCACATGCACGCGCAGACAGCCCCGATTTACATGAGACGCTGGCATCGTTGCTGGATAAACTCGATCGCGGCACCCACGCCCAAGCGCTGCGTACAGATGAATAGCAAACGCTTAATGGTGACAAACCCATGAATGATTCCGAGACGGTGAGTAGCAACCCGGCGCTGAACGAAGCCGTTCTGAGCGCACGCATTTGCGCCGAACAACGTCGCAGCAATGAGGCTGCGGACCTGTATCGCAAGATATTGTCGAGCCAACCGGATCATGCCGAAGCGTTGAATTATCTCGGCGCATACGCGTTGTCCACCAATCAAGTTGCAACCGCGATCGATTACTTGCACCGCGCGAGCATGGTGCCGCAGCCGGATGCAGAAGGTCTGTGCAACCTAGGGCTTGCGTACGTCACATCGAATCAGATGGACAAAGCGCTGGACACGTTGCGCCGTTGCGTCGAAATGAAGCCGGACTTCTTTCGTGCGCGATTGCATCTGGCCCGTATCATGGAACTGATGGGCCACAACGACGAGGCCATCACCCATTACTACGCTGCGCTGCTACACGCGCAGCAACAGGGACGATGGCTCAATGATGCCAGCACTGCGCCGGGGCTGCGTGATATGGTCAAACATGCCACACGAGTTACGCGTATCAAGCGCAAACGCCTGTTTGAAGCGGTGCTGCAACCGTATTACGCACGCCACGGCATGACCGAAATGGCACGTGTGACGAAAGCATTGGCGGGCTATCTGGGCGAAATTCCAATTGACTACCCGGATGCGCGTCAGCGGCCAAAGTTTTTTTACTTTCCTGATTTGCCGACGGTGCCGTATTTTTCGCGCGAGCTTTTTCCGTGGTACGCAACACTTGAGGAAAATTTTGACGTAATCCGGACCGAGCTACTTGCCGTGATGAACGTCGAGAATGCATTTCAGCCGTTTTTGCAATTTCATCCGGATCAAAATATCAAGGAATCCCTTGGTGGTTGCGAGAAACCGCAGTGGAATGCCTTCTTTTTCTATCGGCATGGCGAACGCTACGACGAAAATTGCGCACGCTGTCCGCGCACCGCTGCCGTGATTGACAGTTTGCCCACGCTGGCGCGTGTTCGCGATCATGCTCCTGAAGTATGTTTTTCGTTGCTAACGCCAGGCTCGCACATCCTGCCGCATCGCGGGGTGACCAATACTCGTCTGGTGACACATCTGCCGCTGATAGTGCCGGACGACTGCGCCCTGAACGTCAGCGGCGAACAGCACGCCTGGCAGGAAGGCCGCTGCGTGACCTTCGATGATACGTTCGAGCATGAGGCTTGGAATCGCAGCGAACGCACCCGCGTCGTCGTATTGATTGACACGTGGAACCCGTACATGACCGCAGCCGAATGCGACGCCGTCAAGGATCTCGTGGAAACCATCGGCGATTTCAATCGTCATGCAGAATCGGTGCAAAGCTGATTCGCGTCTTTTGCCCTATTATGGTGCGATTGGTCGGTTGTTTCGAGCTGTAATGGTGCGATCACGCTGGCGAGTTGCCCGGCTCAGAGGGCTATCTTGTTGATTTGTATTCGTTGTTTTGGATGGCATCGTCCTTGCTCTATCCACGCACGTTCCCATTGAAGCAGGCCTGTCCATGTCCCACGAAAAAGTCATCGATCTGATCCGCGAGCACAAAGTTGAATTCGTCGATCTGCGATTTACCGACTTGCTGGGAAAACAGCATCACGTGACGTTTCCCGCGCATGCCATCGACGCCTCGACATTCGAGGACGGCAAGATGTTTGACGGGTCCTCGATTACCGGCTGGAAAGGCATAAATGATTCAGACATGGTGCTGATGCCTGATGCCAACACTGGCGTGCTTGACCCGTTCAGCGCCGACCCCACCCTGATCCTGATTTGCGATGTGCTTGAGCCGAGCACGATGCAAGCGTATTCGCGCTGCCCACGGTCGATTGCACACCGTGCCGAGGCGTATTTGAAATCGACCGGAATTGGCGACACGGCGTTCTTTGGTCCGGAACCGGAGTTCTTCATTTTCGACTCCGTGCGCTGGACCAACAACATGAGCGGTTCTTCCTACCGCATCGAGTCCGAAGAGGCGGCATGGAGTTCCAACCGCAAACTCGACGGGCAGAACGCAGGCCAT
>DASSXQ010000280.1:0-19953 GCA_035703725.1 Rudaea sp. | reverse complement strand
GATCAACAAGCAATTCCACGGCGAGCTCGAGGGGATCAGCAAGGGAGAAATGCTCAGCGCAATGGGCAGCATCAGGGGTTCGGCCGGTTACGTTGCCATCGAACGCGTCAGTGGCGTGCTGCACGGCCGCAGTGGCAGCTTCACGCTGCAACACAACGCGACGATGACACGTGGCGAGCCCTGTCTGAACATCGTTGTCGTACCGGATTCCGGCAGCGGTGGATTGACTGGTTTGAGCGGCAAGATGACGATCATCATTGCCGAAGGCCAACATTCCTACGAATTCGATTACACGCTAGCACAACAAGACGATCAGCCTGCGCCATGAACGAAAAGCCATTTTCCAGCGCGTGCGAACGCAACCGCGAACCGATTCTGGCCGTCCTGCAAGATTTCTTTGCTGATCGCCGGCATGTGTTGGAAGTCGGCAGCGGCAGCGGACAGCATGCGGTGCATTTTGGCGCAGCATTGCCGACGTTGATCTGGCAGACCTCGGACCGGCCGGAAAACCTTGCCGGCATTCGTGCATGGCTGGACGAAGCCGCGCTTGCCAACACGCCGCCGCCAATCGAACTGGATGTATCGCGCGGACCGCTGCCAACCACGGCGTTTGATGCCGTGTTCAGTGCGAACACGCTGCACATCATGAGCTGGCCGGAGGTTGAAGCGTTTTTTCGCGCGTTGCCGCGAATCACCGCGCCCACGGCAAAAGTTGCGATCTACGGTCCATTCAACTACGACGGTACGTACAGCAGCGACAGCAACGCGGCATTCGACGCATCGCTCAAATCACGCGCAGCACACATGGGCATCCGCGATGTCGCCGCCGTCGATGCACTGGCTGTCGATGCCGGATTTGCATTGCGTGCGGATGTTGCAATGCCGGCCAATAGTCGCCTGCGCTTGTGGCAAAGGGGCACGTCATGACAACACCGGTATTGCTTTCCTGGAGCGGCGGCAAGGATTCGGCGTTGGCGCTGCAGCATTTGCTGGGCGATCCATCATGGCAAGTCGTTGGCTTGTCGACTTGCATTACCCAAGACTACGACCGCATCAGTATCCACGGTGTGCGTCGTGAAATTCTGCATGCGCAAGCGCAGCGCCTGAATTTGCCCTTGATTGAAGCCAGCATCCCGGCGCAGGCCAGCAACGCCATATATGAAGCCGCTTTTGCCCAGGCGCTGGATCGTGCACGGGAGCGCAACCCGGGTTTGAATACCATCGCGTTTGGCGATTTGTTTCTCGCCGATGTGCGCGCCTACCGCGAGCGCCTGGTCGAATCGCTGAAGTGGAAAGCGCATTTCCCGTTGTGGGGCGAAGATACAACCGGACTGGCACGACGCTTCGTCAGCGCCGGATTCCGCGCGATAGTGTGCTGCGTCGATACGCAACAACTCGATGCCGGTTTCTGTGGTCGGCAATTCGATGCGGAATTCCTCGATGAACTGCCGGCGTCATGTGATCCCTGCGGCGAAAACGGCGAGTTCCACACGTGCGTCCATGCTGCTGCGATGTGGAGTGAACCATTGCATTTGAAGCGCGGGGAGCGACAGCTTCGCGATGATCGCTTCGAGTATGTCGACTTGAAAATGCTCTGAACAGGTCATCCTGACCTGTCCAGAGCGCGCCGTACCGCAGCTTTCGGGCTGCGTTCCGACAGGGGGACGTTATGCCGTGCAGTGCGCGGCCCCAATCCGCATCCGTGACGTATCGGGTCGATCAGTTGCAGGCAATGGATGCCTGCGCATGTGAAATCACCACATCGGCAGTAATGATTCCCGCGATGTTCAAGCTCAAATGAAATGCATTGGATGCCACGCCAAGACCGCTGATGCCGTCACCGGTCAAGGTTTGCTCGTTCACTACCAAGGTGGCGCCGACAACACCCGTTGCGACCATCGTGTTGGCTGCGGGATCGGAAGGGATATTGACTACATCCACCCCGGTGACCGACAAGTCGATTGATTGTCCCGGCTGCGACCCTTGCACCATGGCCGTGCTGGATGCTTGCAGATTCGGGATTTCGAATCCGTTGCGGTAAACGTAATCGTCGACGATATGCACGGCGTTTGCCGGACGCATGATCGGTGCCGTCGGACACGCGCCTGAAATGATGGCGGTGGACCGGATCAGCGGAGCCTTCAGTGACAATAAACTTCCGCCGATGGCGTTGACAACACCCAAATCCACATTGTTTGCGCTGGCTCTGGAGCCGATAGCCAGAAAACCCGGGCCGGGCAACCATTGGGTTTCGGCATCCAGCGCGCCGGTCTGCAAACGCGCCAGCACCCCCAATCCTCCGCCGGAATCGAACGACAACGCACTCTGGGCGTTTTCGTAGGCGCTTGCGAGATCTGAAAACTGGACCTGATCCACGGGTCCAATATTCAGAACCGGCACGCTGGCGACACCGATTTGAATCTTGAAATCATAGGCCTGACCACTGGCCGTTGGTGCGGCGCCCAAAGCCGTCGCGCAGCACGTCAGCGAAGCCAGCGCAGCGCAAAATGCCCGCGTCAGGATGCGCCGCTTGTGGCGCTTGCCCCAAACTTTGTTTCGATGCGATTGCATACGCTTTCTCTGCGCCCTTTTGGGTATCCACTATAGGCGCACAGTTGCCGTTGACTAGCTGTCAATTCTGACAGGTAGCGGCAAACGCGAATTGGCACGCGCAATTGTGCAGGCGCACAATTCGCCTCGGGACCTCCGGGCAGAAATCAGTCCAGCATGTTCAGCATGAATGCCTTGACCACGGCCTGCGTCTTGTTCTTGGCGGCGAGTTTGCGCAATGCCGAATTGATGTGAAAGCAGACCGTGCGGGCCGAGATGTGCAAAATTCGACCAATTTGGACCGCCGTCTTTCCTGCCGCCGTCCAGCGCAAAACTTCGCGTTCACGAATTGTCAGTTCGTCCACCGGCCCCAGTGGATTTGCATTGGCGATAAGGGTTCCGATAATCCCGTTGGCCGTGTGCGCCAGCCAGAACAGCTTGGCTTCTTCCTCGGCCAGTTCTTCATCGGATACCGCACCCCAGGAACGCGCAAGTGACAGCAAGCCCACTTCTCCTGCCATGCCATGCATGGCCAATGTCCAGCCATGGCGTACACCGTGCGCGCGCGCATCTTCCCAGAACGCCCGCTTGTGCCGGAACAAGGTGTCGTTCCACACGATCGGCATGGGGTTGTGCAACGCAGCATCGATCACAGGGTCGATGGCCTGATAATTGTGCCCAAGATAACGTTCCTGCCAACTGAGCGGATAATTGGTCGACCACGATTCCCTCGGCTTGTCACCGTAGGCCGGAACGCGAATGCCCAACGAGGCATATTCGAAACCGATGTCGCGGCAGATATTTGCAAGCTCGTCAAAAACCTGCTGCGCATCCTGGTCGGGCCGGGAGAGGCGATTCAGATAATCTTCACGCCAACTGCTCATGGAAAAGGTTACCGATTGGGTCAGGATGCAGTCCGATTGGTCGATAAAATCGTCAAGATGGCGAACGAATACATTGTCATATTTGACAGTTGGCAGGCGCGCAATGATTCCGTCTAATTCCAGTATTTGTTACCCGAGCAAAGGAGAGCTTTGATGACGGAACCCGCACGTTTGCCAATCAGCCCGAAATTGACTTACTCCGAGGATGGCTATATTCGTCTGACATATCAACACTTTTGTTTGTTGCCGTTTCGCCGGCGCATGATTTTCAACGACGATGAGCTGCGCGAGGAACTGCTGGCGATCAATTTGCCGGTCAGCGAAGCCGGCTATTGCGAATGGCTCGATGAAAATGCACGCGTGCAGGTAAGCGTGGGCTGGGCCTGGTTTGTCAGCGCTTGCGACCGGCGTCAACGCCTGGCACCAGGCGGCATCAGTTGCAATGTAATGATCACGTCCGCGGACGGTCACGACCTCGGCGCGTCCCAAACCCATCAGCTTCTGACCGATTGGCTGTCGATTCGCGTCTGGCAAGACGAACGTCATTTCGCGCCAACGACGCCCCGCTTCACGCCTTCTGCAACGGTTCACTGAAATGCCGTTGGCAACGCATCGGGGCCACGCGACCTTCACGTACCTGTCAATAATGACAGTTACCTGACGACGCAGAACTCATTTCAATAGTGCCACGGCTACAGGGAGCCTGGCACATGTTGAATATCGAGATCGGCACCTCGGACCAATTGCAGGCTGGATTGGAATCAGATCTCGCAGTCTATCGTCACAAGGTGTTTGTGGAACAACTCGGCTGGGAGCTTCCAGCCGAACAACCCGGTTTCGAGCGCGATCAATTTGATCGCGCCGATACCGTGTACGTCGTGGCCAGAGACTCGGACGGACACATTTGCGGCTGCGCACGCCTGCTTTCAACCGAACAAGCCTATTTGTTGGCAACGGTTTTCCCGGGTTTGCTGGGCGGACAGGCGGCACCTTGTTCGGCCGAGGTGTGGGAACTGTCGCGATATACCACCCAAGTTGTCCAAGGCGACCCGGGTTCACGCGGCGAGGCGCGCGAGCGCTTCGGCATACTGCTCAAGGGTGTCGTTGAAACGGCCTTGGCGAAGGGAGCCAGACGCCTGATTACGTTCAGCTACATTGGTGTGGAACGCATCGCACGTAATTTCGGCCTGCATGTGCATCGCGCAGGCGCACCGCAATTGATCGACGCCAAACCGGTTCTTGCGTTCTGGATCGAGTTGGATGAGCAAACCTGCACGGCGCTGGGGATTGCGGTTGCCAATTGCGCATCCACGCTTTGATCACAACGATTGTTGCTGCGTCCGGGTCGTTCGAGGCCGCACAGCGTGGCGTAGCTCGGGCTGATGGCCTGAACCAACCGCGAGCACACCCTGTCCGAATCGTTCGGCCGACCGCGCTCGCACGTGAATACTTTGCCGCACCGGTATACTGTGCGCTGCGAGTTTTGGAGCCAGTTGATGCAAGATGCAGGCAGCGATGTGCTCATCCTTGGCGGCGGGTTGGCCGGCCTGACCTTGGCCATCCAGTTGCGCCGCGAGTTGCCGGACTTGAAAGTACGCGTACTCGAACGTCGGCGTCATCCGGTGCCGGAAGCGGCATTCAAGGTTGGTGAGTCGCTGGTCGAAATCGGTACGCATTATTTCGATACCGTGCTGGGCTTGAAACAGCATCTGGATGAACGCCAGATTTCCAAGTTCGGTTTTCGCTTCTTTTTCAGCGATGGACGCGACGATCTTGATGGCGTCACGGAAGTTGGCGTCAGCCGCGTGCTGCCCACGCCCACGTATCAGATTGATCGCGGCATTTTCGAGAACTATCTGGGCAAACACGCCACTGAACTCGGCGTTGAATTTGTCGACGACGCGTTGGTTCGCAAAATTGTGCCGAGCACGGATGGTGCGGACCACAGCGTCAAGTACACCCGCGACGGTGCGGAACATGTCGCCAGCGCTCGCTGGCTGATCGATGCGTGCGGTCGCGCGGCAATGCTCAAGCGTCAGTTCAATCTGGCCGAGGACAACGCACACGACGCCAACGCGGTCTGGTTCCGCATTGGCGCGCGCCTGAAGATCGACGAGTGGTCCGATGATCCGGCATGGCAAGCGCGTTGTACGCCGCGCGAGCGCTGGCGCTCGACCAATCATCTGTGTGGCCCGGGTTACTGGGCATGGATGATTCCGCTGGCTTCGGGCTCACACTCCATCGGCATCGTCGCCGATGCGCAAATGCATCCGTTGAATACGATCAACAGCTTCGACAAGGCCATGAACTGGTTCGCACGCCATCAACCGCGTTTGTATCGCGAATTGGACGGCCATCGCGAGCAACTGCAGGATTTCGCATTCCTGCGCAACTTCTCGTACGACTGCAAACAGGTTTTTTCGCCAGACCGTTGGGCGTTGACCGGCGAAGCGGGCTTGTTTCTCGACCCGTTCTATTCGCCGGGTACCGATTTCATCGCGATCGGCAACACTTATATTGTCGATCTCATTGGTCGCGACAGCCGTGGTGAGTCGTTTGATCGGGCCGCGAGAATCCATCAGCAGTTGTACTTTTCCTTCTATCGCAACACGTTGGCGCTGTATGAACGGCAATACCCGATGTTTGGTCACGCCGAGCTGATGGCGCTCAAGGTCATTTGGGACTACACCTATTACTGGGGTGTGCTGTGCCAGTTTTTCTTCCAGCAGCGCCTGACGGATGTGGCCATGTTCACGCGCTTGAGCGACGCGTTGCAGGCCTGCCAGATCTTGAACGGCGAGATTCAGTTGCTGTTGCGCCGCGCCGCAGTCGATGCACCCAGCAGCAATGCGGCGCAGATGATCGACCAAGCTCGGCTGCCATGGTTCGTCGAGCTCAATCGTGGACTCAACGACGAGCTCGGCGACGAAGCGTTCGCACAGCGTATCCGTGACAACACGCTGATGCTGCAAACGCTTGCCGCGGAAATTCTCGCGCAGGTGAGCATGGCGTGCACGGTATCGCTGGATGATCTGCCGGCGTTGGCCGCGCTGGGCGCGTGCACCTCGAACCTGCTGCGCGAAGCCGCGTGAAAGACAACCGTGATCTGGACTAAAGCGCGTCGGCGTCGGTTTCACCCGTGCGAATGCGGATGACCTGATCCAGTGCATAGACGAAAATCTTGCCATCGCCAATCTTGCCACTGTTTGCCGCCTGCATGATCGTCTCGACCACACGCTCGACCAGATTGTCGGCCACGGCAATTTCCAGCTTGAGTTTGGGCAGGAAATCGACCACGTATTCCGCGCCGCGATAAAGCTCGGTATGGCCTTTCTGGCGACCGAAACCCTTGACCTCGGTAACGGTGATTCCCTGCACACCGACTTCGGCCAGGGCCTCGCGCACGTCGTCGAGCTTGAACGGCTTGATGATTGCCATGATCAGTTTCATTGCTAACCTCGTCGCTGCGGCATGCGTGTGATTCTACCGTCAACCCGCGCATCTTGCCGCGGCGATATGGCGCAATTGTCTGGGCGGGTCCGGCGCGCACTGCGTTGCATGCGTCCGCGCAATGGGTCCATTGCCGCTGCGCGTGTCGTTTTGCGTGTAGGAATTTTCCTACAAAAACTTCAGACTTTTCTTGCAGCGTCGTGCATTGCCACAGGCTACACTGCGGTCGTCCGTAGTTCATCCGAGGGTTGCAGCATGATCAATATTTCCGCCATCGACGATCTGGCCAGGCGTCTGGCAGATTTGGTGCCGCCAGGCGCGCACGAAGCGCGTGCGGCACTCGCCGACAATTTCCGGGATGCGTTGCGCTCGGGTTTGCGCAGGCTCGATCTGGTCACACGCGAAGAATTCGACGTGCAACGTTGCGTGTTGCTGCGTACGCGCGAAAAGGTGGAGGCATTGGAAGCCCGCGTCGCCGATATCGATGGATCGCCGTCGGATCATCCGACACCCCACTGATCACGGGTTCGTTTTTGGTTTTCCGCGGACGGCCGCGTTGTTTGCACCACTCACCCGGTGCGCTCGACCCGGCGGTTACGGCCCGCCGTTGCCGGCAGTTTGCCCCTCGGCAAGCAACGCTCGCGCAGGATAGCGCCAACGTGCTGCTCGGCCGTTCGCGGAAATTTTTCAAGGAACCCATGCAGCATGAGTCTGGCAATCGTCCACAGTCGCGCACAGGATGGCGTTGCCGCGCCGCCGGTAACCGTTGAAGTGCATTTGTCCGGCGGGCTGCCCGGAACATCGATTGTCGGCTTGCCTGAAGCGGCCGTAAAGGAGGCACGCGACCGCGTGCGTGTCGCGATCCAGAATGCGCAGCTTGAGTATCCGTCGCGTCGCGTGACGGTCAGTCTGGCGCCAGCGGATTTGCCCAAGGACGGTGGTCGATTCGATTTGCCCATTGCGCTGGGTATTCTCGCTGCTCAGGGGCACCTGCCGAAGGAACGATTGGGCAATTTCGAGTTTCTCGGTGAGCTGGCGCTATCCGGTGAATTGCGTGCCATCACCGGCGTGTTGCCAGCCGCACTCAAGGCCGCACGTGCGGGACGCACCTTGGTTGTGCCGCGCGACAACGGTGCCGAAGCTGCGCTGGCGTCGGCTACGGTGAGTCACAGTGCAACATCGTTGCTTGAAGTCTGCGCGTTTTTGCGCGGCGTGGCGGATTTGCCGACGTCCGTCGCCACTCCGGTCGTGGCGGCCATGCGCGGTGAGCTGGACCTGGCGGATGTACGTGGTCAGACCCAAGCTCGACGCGCGCTGGAAATTGCAGCAGCGGGCAATCATCATTTGTTGCTGGTTGGCCCCCCTGGCACGGGCAAGACCATGCTCGCCAGCCGGCTTCCCGGTATCCTGCCGCCGCTGAGCGAAGCCGAAGCACTCGAATCGGCAGCAATCCGTTCGGTCAGCGGGCAAGGGATCGATTTTCAACGCTGGATGGCGCGGCCGTTTCGCGCCCCGCATCACACGGCGTCGGCCGTTGCGCTGGTTGGCGGCGGGTCAAATCCGCGCCCGGGCGAAATTTCGCTGGCACATCGCGGCGTCCTGTTTCTTGACGAATTGCCGGAATTTGATCGCCGCGTGCTGGAAGTACTGCGCGAACCGCTCGAGTCCGGCCACATCATCATCTCGCGTGCCGCACGCCAGGCCGAGTTTCCGGCCGCGTTCCAACTGGTTGCCGCGATGAACCCGTGCCCATGCGGGTTTTCCGGTGATCCATCCGGCCGCTGCACCTGCACGCCCGATGCCGTGCGCCGCTATCGCGCGCGCCTGTCCGGACCGTTGCTGGATCGAATCGACCTGCAAGTCAGCGTACCGCGCGTGGCACTGGCGGAACTGGGCAATCCTGCCGCAGACGGCGAATCCAGTGCAGTTGTACGAGACCGGGTGATTGCGGCACGCGCACGCCAACTGCGTCGCGCCAGCAAACCCAATGCCGCACTCGGCAATCGCGAGGTGTTGCGCGATTGCGCGCTGACAACGGGCGACCGCAACCTGCTCGAGCGCGCGCTGGACAAACTTGGTTTGTCAGCACGCGCCTACCACCGCATTCTGCGCGTGGCACGCACGATTGCCGATCTCGACGCCAGCGAGCGCATTGGCAGCGCACATTTGAGCGAAGCGATTCAGTACCGGCGCGCGCTGAACGGCGCGTAGGTTGGGACCAACGCAACGGCTTTCAACAGCGCAGCTGGTCATCCCGCTTTGAGACACTGCGAAAAAACAGTGGGTTCGCTGCCATGCAGCGAACCCACGAAACCCGATTCCCGATTCCCGGCTCCAAACCGGAATCCCGACCCTCAAGCCGAAATCGCCAGCCGCTCGCTTTGATAAATGCGCGCCGTGATCGCCGCAGCAACCAGTGCAGCAAGGGCGGTGCTGACAAAGCACGTCAATAGCGCGGCGTCGGGGATGGCGTCGCCACGCATGAGGCGCGTAATGACGACTTGCTGGCCCATCAACGGCACGGCGTACATCCACATCTGCGTCTTGAACGGCATGATCGACAGCAGCATGGTCGGCACGATCGGCACGATCATCAGCAACGATACGTAGGTTTGCGCTTCGCGATAGCTTTTGGCGAATGCAGCTACCAGTGTCTGCAATGACGCCAGCAACGCGGCCAACGGCAACATGACGATCATCGTGCTGACGATGAACGGCAGACCGATCATCAGGGTCATGCCGATTTTTTCCGTGGGTAAAAACTGGCCGACAAACGCGAATGCGAGAATGCTCAACAGTACGGTGGTAATCGCAAACGCCGTGGTTGCAAAGAGCTTGCCGGCGAGGATGCGCCAGCGCGCCACCGGGTTGACCAGCAACGGTTCCAGCGATTGGCGTTCGCGCTCACCTGCAGTCGTATCGATGGCCAGTGCCATGCCACCAATGAAGCCGCCCAGAATGAAGAAATACGGCAGCATCGAAAACATGATGCCGGATCGGCTTTGTGGTGTGGATTGATCGCGGTTGGCAATCGTCACTGATCTGAGGATTGCCGGGGACAGTCCGCGCGCAAGCAGGCGCAGTGCGCCGCCGCGGTGAGTGTAGCTGTCAATCACACCGCGCAGGCGCGACGCGGCACCGCTCGAATCGCGTTGCGATTGATCGTAGATGATTTCGACTTGCGCCGGTTCGCCCTTGTTCCAGGACTTGGCATAGTCCGGCGATATGCGCAGCACGACATCGGCATCCTGTTGGCGCACCGCACGCTCCGGATCGGCTGGCGCGGGTTTGATTTCCACGTTGTCCTGCTTGAGTGCGGCGATCAGGTTCGGCGCGTATTCGGCACCCGCCACCGGCAGAGCCAACGGCTTTTCGGCCTTGGCCAACTCATGTGTCACCATCGTGTTGATCAACAACACGAACAGCAGCGGAGCCATCAATGGACCGGTGAACAAGGTATTGATCACGGTGCGGCGATCACGCAGGTTTTCGCGAACTTCCTTGAGGAAGACGATCAGGGAGGAATTCATGTACCACTCCAAATGTTTGTTGTTGTTGCTGGCAGAAGGATGACCCCCTCACCGCAGCCCTCTCCCCCAAGTTGCACTCGGGGGAGAGGAAGTTTCAGCGAGTTCATGCCGCAAGCCCTTCATCGGTACCGATCAGTTTGACGAAAGCCTCTTCGAGGTTTGCTTCGCCGGTTTGTGCGCGCAACGCATCCGGTGTTTCGTCGGCGATGACCTTGCCTTTGGAAATCACCACGATGCGATCACACAATGCAGCGACTTCCTGCATGATGTGGCTGGAAAACAGTACGCAGAGACCTTCGCTTTTCATTTTCCTGAGGAATTCGCGCATGGCGCGCGTGGACATGACATCCAGACCGTTGGTCGGCTCGTCCAGAATCACGTTCTTTGGATCGTGCACGAGCGCACGCGCAATAGCCGTCTTGACCCGTTGGCCTTGTGAGAATCCTTCCGTGCGTCGGTCGAGAATGTCGCGCATCTCCAGCGCATCGACCAAGGCTTCGCGGCGTGTGTGCATGGTCTGTGCTTCAATTCCGTGCAAGCGTGCGAAGTAGTTGATGTTTTCGCGAGCAGTCAAGCGTTTGTACAAACCTCGCGCATCCGGCAATACACCCAAGCGGCGGCGTACCGCAACCGGATCAACGGCGGCGTCGATTCCATCCACCAGTACCTGTCCGGCATCCGGTCGCATCAGGGTGTACAAGCAGCGCAATGCGGTGGTCTTGCCGGCACCGTTCGGACCAAGCAGGCCGGTAATCTCGCCATCGCGCGCGCTGAACGTCACCCCATCGACGGCGATGACCTTGCCGAAACGTTTGTGCAGATTCTTTACCTCGATCATGGTGCCGCTCCGTTGAAGTCGATGAATGCCGGCAGCGGTCCAAGCGCATCCGCACATTTGGCATCGAGTGTTTTCGGTTTGAGATCGTCGACGAATTCTTCGACAAGTTTGGGCATGCAGCCGCGACCAATAACGTTATGGCCTTGACCTTTGGCAATCAGCAAACGGCCATTGGACAGTCCCTTGAGAACTTGTTTTCCATAGGCAGGTGGTGTCACCGGATCCAGCTCGCCCTCGAGGATCAACACCGGCGTGGCAGTCTTGATCGGTTCATGGAAGTCCTTGGGACGGGTGCCATGTGGCCAGATTTCGCATTCAGCCTTGATCGCGTCGCTCATGCTCGTACCCAAAATCGTGTCGGCGTCTTGAGGGTGCGGCTTGATCAAATCGGCATCCTCGCTGCAGATCACCGAAATCTGCATGCCGTTTTCCTGGAGGTCAGACAAATCACCACTGAGAATTTGTGTCTGGCCTGCCAACGGCGTGAAATCGCCCTTCAGGCCTTGTGCAATCGACAGCGGCAATAACGCCGCAGTCTCCGGCGAGTACGCGAACATGCGCACCAATCCGGCCAGCGTATAGGCATTCAAATGTTTGTGCCTGGCCTGGAACGTGACCGGATCCGGATAGGTGTAATCCTGAGGTTGCGCGCGCAACCGGTCGCGCAACTTGTACAAACTGGCGTAAGGATCCCCAAACGCCTTGGTACACGCAGGTGTTTGCTTGCACAGGTCGAACTGGGCCTTGAGCGCGTTTTCCAGATTGATCGCAAACGTTTCGCCAAGCACCAGTTCGTTCGGCACCACGCTGTCGAGCACGATACTGCGCACGGATTTTGGAAAATGCATCGCGTATTGCTGCGCCACGCGCGTACCGTACGACACGCCAACCAAATCAAACTGTGGTGAGCCCAACGCCTGGCGCACGGCTTCCACATCATGCGTGGCGATGGTGGTCGTGTAGTAGCGTGGGTCGGCTGTTTTTTCCACTTCCGCCAGGCACGTGGCCACATGCGCGCGCAGTTTGTCCAGATCCAGTTTGTCCGCATCATCGGCGTCCTCATCCGACTTGCAGACGAGCGAATGTGATTTGCCGGTGCCGCGCTGATCCAGTACCAAGATGTGGTGATGCTTGCGCAGCGGTGCCAGCGCCGATGCCATCTGCGGATACGTGTCGACAGCCGATTGGCCCGGGCCGCCGGCAAGATACACGACGATGTCGCGGTTGGCCGTGACCGCATCACTCTTGATCAACGCCAGACGCAGCGCAAGTTTGCGTCCATCGGGCTTGTCCGGATTTTCCGGAACCGAGAATGGCGCGCAGTAGGCGCTGGTGGTTGCGCCTGAATTTTTTTGCGCCAACTCACAGGATTTGAATTGCAGCGCGCCAAGGGTGAATTCCTCGGCATTGACCGGGATTGGTGCAGCCAATTGCGCCTGTGCGTGATCGGGTTTCGGCTTGAGCTGGGTATAGGCGAAAAACGCAATCGCCGCAGAGACGACGGCGATGCGTAGCAAGGTTTGTTTTTTCACGGTTCAATCCTTTCCAGGTTCGAAGATCGATTCAATGTTTTGGCGAAAAAGTCGGGCGATGCGGAATGCCAACGGCAGGCTGGGATCGTATTTGCCGGTTTCAATCGCGTTGATCGTCTGTCGCGAAACGTCGAGCTTTTCAGCCAGATCGCCTTGTGACCAATTGTGTTTGCCACGCAACTCACGCAGCCGGTTGTTCATTCGTGCGAACCACGCCTGCGTCGCCAGTGCAAAAGTCCCAACAAGGCCCCGCTGACCGCGAGTCCTGCGCAGGTGCCGGACAGAAGCCCCAGATGGAAACTGTCGATGGATTTGTAATAGCCCCAGGCGGTACAAATGCCGAGCAAGCCGGCGGCACCGAGAAGGCGCTGATAGGTGGGGAATGTTTCGTCCTCGTCGTCGCAGCCGGCGGCAATGCCGTAGCGTCGCGCCACCCACAAGCGCGCAACGCCGTAACTCACCATCAGCACCGGAAAAAGCCACAACAGCAGATTGGCACAGGCATCCAGCGACAGCAATTTCGCGCTGGCCAAAAAGCCTCCTACCGTGCTGAAAAGCGCGACGACACCGCTTGCCACGCCCAAGCCGACAAGATGTGTGCGTTGTTCGAGTTCGTCGCTATGCAAGATACGCCGCGCCATCAAGCCCATGGCAACAGCCAGTGGCACGATCGGGGCGAGCGCGCACAAGACTTTCAACGGCAACGACGGCACGGTTCGCGCCAATGGCCACACCAGCAGGACAACGACAAGATAAGCCAACATGGCCAACAGGAAGTTGCGCTGGAAGGACTTGTATTTGATTCGCGTCACGAATTTCCTCGTCTGCGAGCGTGGTTGCTTGAGTCAAGCGGCGGCACGGCGATGCACTTTGATCTGGCAGGCCGACTGCGAAGGCATTGAAGAAGCCGGGACTACGCGTCTCCGGCACCACGCAAATACGAAGCACCCATCGCAAGGTACATGGCGCCAAGGCCGTAAAATGCTGTTTGGTTGCCAACGACCGCAGTCAGGAGAAACGCGCATCCGGCAGCGATGAAAAAGTAGCCGCCACGTTCTTTGTTCTGAACAACACACATGTTGATTTCCTTGCTCGCGAAGATCCAGCCCGACATGCGAATCCCAAACGCACTTCGCACAATCTGTAAAGGCTGCTTTACAGACGCAACGATAATCAAACGCACGGGACGTGTCAAGTAACCTTTACACGTTGACGGAATTCAACGCGACGACACGTATTTCTCGCGGCGGATGTGCTGCACCGGCAAACCGGCTTGCTTGAGTTGGCCGAAGGCTTCATCAACCATTTCCGGATTACCGCAAAGATAGACGATGTCGTGTTCCGGATGCGGCTGCAATTCGCTCAGAGCAACATGTACCCGGCCAGCGCGATCATGCGCTCGTGGGCTCGCTCGCGGGGTTTGGCTCAGGCAAGAATAAAATCGGAAATGCGGATGGCGTTGCGCAAACTCCTCGAATTCGCCCGCATACAGCAACTCGACTTCATTGCGCGCGCCGTAAACCAGGGCCACTTCAACGCCGCGCTCGCCAAGCTTTTCCAGTTGCGGCAACATGGCGCGAAACGGCGTGACTCCGGTACCGGTAGCCACCAACAAATAACGTCGATTGGCATCCGCATCCATCAGGCAAAAGCGACCATACGGTCCGCTTGCGTCCACGCATTCGCCGGGTTGGAGGTTGCCCAACAATTGCGTCGCCGCGCCACCTTCAACATAGGAAACGGCAATTTCGATGTGCTGGACCGGGCTTGAATCGCCCTTGCCGACCGTGGCTACCGAATAGCTGCGCTTGGTTGGCTTGCCATCCGCGTAGTTGAAATGGATTTGCACAAATTGTCCCGGAATGAACGCGCACGGCGCACCATCGGCGCGTTCAAACACCAGATGGCGCACGCTTGGGGCAAGCATGCGGCTGTCAAGCAGACGCAGAGGAAAATGTTCGGCCATATCGATTATCGGGTGGAATGGACTCGGAATAAGTCGGTAAAAATGGCGATTGGATGGGCGCGACATAGCGAAACCGGAATTGGTCAAGCTGCCGTCAGTCATGTTCTCGACCTGCTTGCCGCACGGCTATACTACGTGCCCATGAGCAATTCCCCAAGTTCGCCGCCCGCGCTTGAAATCATCGATCTGAAGAAAACCTACGCCAACGGCGTGCAAGCGCTCGAGGGTGTTTCGCTCACCGTGGAAACCGGGGATTTCTTTGCCTTGCTTGGCCCGAACGGTGCCGGCAAATCGACCCTGATCGGCATCGTTTCATCGCTGGTGAATGCGAGCGCCGGCGATGCGCGCGTGTTCGGCCTCTCGGTGCGCAGTCAGCGCAGCGAAGCGATGGCGCAGCTCGGCCTGGTGCCGCAAGAAATCAATTTCAACATGTTCGACCAGCCGTTCCAGATTTGCATGAATCAGGCGGGCTTTTACGGCGTGCCGCGCAAGATCGCCGCCGAACGTGCGGAGAAATATCTCAAGCAGCTGGCGCTGTGGGACAAGGCGTTCGTGGTCTCGCGCACCTTGTCCGGCGGCATGAAACGGCGCCTGCTGATTGCGCGCGCGATGATGAACGAACCGCGCTTGCTGATCCTGGACGAGCCCACTGCGGGCGTGGATATCGAAATCCGCCGCTCGATGTGGAAGTTCATTCAGGCGATCAATGCCGCCGGCACCACGGTGATCCTGACCACGCATTATCTGGAGGAAGCCGAATCCTTGTGCCGCAACATCGCGATCATCGATCACGGCCGCATCATCGAGAACACCTCGATGAAGCACCTGCTCGGCAAGCTCGACGTGGAATCGTTCATTCTCGATCTGGCCGCGCCGTGTGTGGATTTGCCGCAAGTGCCGGGCGTGGTACTCGCACGCACGGATGAGCGCACGCTCGAAGCGGAAATGTCGCGCGCGCACGATCTGAATTCACTGTTTGCCACCTTGTCCGCCCATGGCATCACCGTCACCTCGATGCGCAACAAGGCCAACCGCCTGGAAGAACTGTTCGTGCGCCTGATCGACGCCAACGACAAGGAGGCCGCATGAATCGCGCTGCCGTGCTGATCGCGCTCGACACCATCGTGCGCCGCGAGGTGAACCGCATCCTGCGCATCTGGACGCAGACCCTGCTGCCGCCGGCGATCACGATGACGCTGTATTTCATCATCTTCGGTACGCTGATCGGCAGCCGCATCGGCAGCATGTCGCACGCACCCGACGGCACGCCGATCTCCTACATCGAATACATTGCGCCGGGACTGGTGATGATGGCGGTGATCCAGAATGCCTACGGCAACATCACCAGTTCGTTTTTCGGCGCGAAATTCCAGCGCTTCGTCGAGGAAATGCTGGTCTCGCCGATGCCGAGCTGGACGATTCTCACCGGCTATATCGCCGGCGCGGTGATGCGTGGATTCATGGTCGGCGTGATCGTGCTCGGTATCTCGCTGTTCTTCACCAAAATCCACCTGTATCACCCGTTCGTCACGCTCACCACGTTCGTGCTCGCCGCGACGATCTTCGCCCTGCTCGGCTTCGTCAACGCGATCTTTGCGCGCAAGTTCGACGACATCGCGATCATTCCGACGTTTGTGCTCACCCCACTCACCTATCTGGGCGGCGTGTTCTACAACGTCGCGGATTTGCCCGCGCCGTGGAAGGAAATCTCCTACGCCAACCCGATCCTGTACATGGTCAACGCGTTCCGCTACGGCCTGCTCGGGGTTTCCGACATCGATCTGCGCTGGGCCTATCTGGTGATGCTTGCCTTTGTCGTCGGCCTCGGCGCGTTCTGCCTCAACTTGCTGCATCGTGGCGTGGGGCTGCGTTCCTGAGTCCGCCCCAAGCTTTTCCCAAGCAACCCCTGCGACTTTCCTAAAGACCGTGCGCGCGCTCACGCGCGAGGATCGTTGTGCCGGAATTGCCGGCATATCCGGGGTAGTGTGCGATGACATCGTTTACGCTGTTGGCCGTCGTACGGCGCTTGGCCATTGCCACAATCGCGCTCGCCGCACCGGCAACGGCCGCACTTGCGCAAAGTGTCAACGACGGTTATGCGCCCCAACTTGATGGCGCGGTAAACGTCGTTGCGATCCAGCCCGACGGCAAGGCCCTGATCGGCGGTGCGTTCTCCACGGTCAACGGCCAGCCGTGCAGCCACCTGTGCCGGTTGCTCGCCGATGGCAGCGTGGACCCCGCGTTCGTCAATCCGAATGCCGATTCGGGGGTTTCCGCGATCGCCGTGTTGGCCGACGGGCGCATCCTGGTCGGCGGTGCGTTCACCCTGATCGGCGGCCAGATACGCAATCATGTGGCACGACTGCACGCGGACGGCACGCTGGATGCGAGTTTCGCCGACGCCGGCGCGAACGACGGCGTCTCGGCGTTCGCCGTCCAACCCGACGGCAAGGTGCTGATCGGCGGCTGGTTCACCGCTATCGGCGCGCAGACGCGCAAGTATCTGGCGCGCTTGAATGCCGACGGCACGCTCGATGCCGGCTTTGCCGATTCGGATGCCGGCTATGCCGTCGCGGCGCTGGCCTTGCAGAAAAGCGGCAAGGTCGTGGTCGGCGGCTACTTCGCCACGATCGGCGGAGCCGCGCGTCGATACGTGGCGCGCCTCAACCCGGATGGCAGCCTGGATACGAGTTTCGTCGATGCGGGCGTGAACGCACAGGTCTACGCCATGGCCGTGCAGGCGGACGGCAAATTGCTGATCGGCGGCAACTTCACCGTGGTCGACGGCCGCAAGCAATGGCGCATCGCGCGGCTGAGCGCCGATGGCAGTTTCGATCCGAGCTTCGCAGATCCCGGTGCGGGCAGTTCGGTCCGCGCCCTGGCGGTGCAACGCAACGGCAAGGTGCTGGTCGGCGGCTCGTTCTCCTCGATCTGCGGAGCGACGCGCTACCATGCGGCGCGCTTGAACGCCGACGGCAGTCTCGATGCGGATTTTCCGAATTCCAGCAACGACAGTCCGGTGGAGGCCCTTGCGGTGCAGGCGGACGACAAGATTCTGGTCGGCGGATCCTTCACCCAATACGCGGCACTGGTCCGCACCCGCCTGGCGCGCCTGAATGCCGGCGGCAGCCTGGATGCGACGGCCGACCCCGCCGCGAACGGTTTCGTCAACGCGTTCGCCGTGCAGGCGGATGGCAAGGTGCTGCTTGGCGGCACGTTCACTTCAATTGGCGGTCAAACCCGCGGCCCCCTTGCACGGCTGCATGACGGCGGCAGCCTTGATTCATCCTTCGCCGATCCTGGCTTCAACACCAACGCCACGGTCTTCGCAGTGAGCGCGCAATCCGACGGCAAGGTACTGGTCGGCGGCAACTTCGCTACGGTCGGTGGACAGGCACGCAGCAACTTGGCGCGCCTGACTGCACTTGGTGCTCTCGACAGCGGTTTCGCCGATCCCGGCGTAAATAATGTGGGCGCCACAGCCGCAGTGTTCGCGCAACTCGTGCAAGCGAACGGCAAAATCCTGATCGGCGGTGCGTTCACGCAAGTCGGCGGACAGGCGCGCCACGGCCTCGCGCGATTGAATGCCAACGGCAGCCTCGATACGAGTTTCGCCGACGTGAATGCGGACGATATTGTCACCTCACTTGCGCTACAACCCGACGGCAAATTGCTGGTTGCCGGACATTTCACCCAGCTTGGCGGACAAGCGCGAAATTACATCTCCCGTTTGAATGCCGATGGCAGCATCGATGCGAGCTTCGTCGATCCGGGCGTGAACAGCGACATTGATGCGCTGGTTTTGCAACCGGATGGCAAGGTGCTGATCGGCGGCTACTTCACCGAGACTTGCGCACAGTCGAGTATTGCGTTGGCCCGACTGAATCCGGACGGCAGTTGCGATTTTGGTTTCGCGACACTCCCTTCCGGTAGCGTCTTTGCCCTGGCCCTGCAGGCGGACGGCAAAATTCTGCTCGGCGGTACGTTCACGACGATCAACAACCAAACGCGCAATCATCTCGCGCGCCTGAATGCCGGCGGCAGTCTCGACGCCGACTTTGCGGACATGGACGCGGACGGTTGGATCAATGCGCTCGCCATGCAGGCGGACGGCAAGCTGTGGGTCGGCGGCGCGTTCACCCAAATCGGCGGCCAGCCGCGCAATCATGCGGCACGACTGTCCGTCGCCGATGCGGCCATCCAGTCGCTGGATGCGCAGGGTACCCGTGTCATCTGGCATCGCGCTGGCGCCGGACCGGAACTGTCTGGGCCACCGACGCTGTACTTCTCGACCAATGGCACGAACTACACCGCGCTTGGAACGATGGCGCGTATCGCCGGCGGCTGGCAGCGCGACGCCGTGCCCGCGCCCATCGGGCAGTTCTACTACCTGCGTGCCGAAGGCCAGGTCGGCGGCGCACAGCATTCGGGCTCGCAAGGCGTTGTCGAAAGCGTGCGCCGCGTCTGGCGCGACGACCGCATCTTCCAGGACGGCTTCGAGTAGCCGCGCACGCGCGCGACGCCGGTTGCCTGAAAACGGCGTCGTGCCGGGCTTTCCAAGGCCCGCTCCAAGCTTCCCCAAGCTTCCCCAAGCACTCTCTGATCTTGCCCTCAAGACTTCCTTGTCCGTCTACGTGAATCTTGCCGACGCCGCATCGCCGATGCGCGCGCGCCCAATACGGTCGCGAATACGCCTTCATCCTGACGAGGAAAGTCCATGAAACTCGCACTCAAACAAGTCTGCGCCGTCATCTTCCTTCTCGCTACGGGACTGGACCTTGCGGATGCCCAGTCCTTTGGCCCGTGGAGCGATCCCGTGGCCGTGACCGACATCAATACCGCCGCCGCCGAAGGCTGCCCGATCGAGGCGCCGGATGGCTTGGGTCTGTACTTCGCATCCAGTCGCAGCGGCGGACTGGGCAAGCAGGACGTGTGGCGCGCATTCCGCGCCACGACACAATCGGCTTGGGGCGCGGCGCAGAACATCGCCGCGCCAGTGAACTCGCCCGAGTTCGACTATTGTCCCACGCCGCTGGCAGGCAATCAGCTCTTGTTCGTCAGCTCGGCGCAGACCGGCGACGACTGCTATCCGGGAAACACGCCGCCACCACCACCGACCGGCGGCCCTTCTGCGGGCGACATCTTTCTGAGTTCGGAAACGGGCTCCAACGCATGGTCGACGCCGACCAATCTGGGCTGCTAT
>DASSXQ010000201.1:0-3108 GCA_035703725.1 Rudaea sp. | reverse complement strand
CAACCGTCTATGCCATGTCTGGGTTGGGGCTGGTGGAAATGACGCGCAAGCGCACCGTCGAAAGTCTCGAACGCCAGTTGTGCGAGCCATGCCCGACATGCGAAGGGCGCGGCAGCGTGAAGACGGCCGAAACGGTTACCTATGAAATATTTCGCGAGATCATGCGCGCCGTGCGGCAGTTCGACGCGCAGAAACTTCTCGTGCTTGCAGCGCCGAATGTGGTCTCGCGCATCCTCGATGAGGAATCTGCGGCCGTCGCCGAGCTGGAAGAGTTCATCGGCAAGACCATCCGCTTTCAGTCTGAAGATCACTACGCACAGGAGCAGTACGATGTGGTCTTGCTGTGAGAGCAGGGCTGATGGCCGAGGGCTGAAGGCTGGGACTGAGTGCCAGCAACGAGCGTTATGACAATGTGCCACTGCCTCGCGCCGACCAACGCATCATTTGCAGATTCAGGCTGCCGCCACATTCGTGCGGCGACTCACGCTGACAGTCTCCAGCCCTCAGCTCTCAGCCCTCAGTCATCGGTTTTGCCACTGTGACAACCCGGCAACGCCGAATCCACCATTTGCGTTTGTGGTTGCAAGCGCTGTTTGCGGTGTGTGTCATCGTTTTGGCGGTGACAGTGAGCCTGGTGCGCATTGCCTTGCCGTGGTTCGTCAGCCATCCGCAGAAAATCAGTGCGTTGCTGAGCGAACGCCTCGATCGATCCGTCAGCATTGATCGCGTGGAAGGATATTCCGAAAGTGATGGGCCGTTGCTCATTCTGCATGGCGTGCACATCGCGGCGACCGCTGCCGGCAAGCCACCAAGCACGATCCCGCAAGCTGCATTGAAACTGAATTTCTTTTCCATCTTTCACCGCAATCAGACGTGGAGCGAATTCCGTCTGGTGGGTCTTGATCTGCATTTGGTGCGCGAAGCGAATGGCAACTGGCAACTGCATGGTCTGGATGCGGCCGGTGGAGCAGCGGGTGGCGTTGGCACAAAAGCGATCGGCAACGTGCGCGAAAATCCGGTGTTGTTCGATCTGGGATCACTGGTGCTGAGTGATTTGCATTTCAGCATCGACGATGAAAAGGCCGGTTTGCACGTGCAACTGGCCGCACCGGAAGTTCGCCTGATCAATCTCGGTGCCAGGCATCGATTGGTCGCGCGGATTCATTGCACGCAAGCCTTGTCGCCGGCGGTGGACGTGGCGATTGAATACAACACGGATGATCGCAGTGGCGAAGCCTACGTGGGTGGCGGTGCCCTGGATCTGGCTGCGATCACGCAGGCCTTGCCGCTTGCCGGAATTCAACTGCAACGCGGAGTTGGCAGTATTCGGATGTGGGGATGGTGGAAAGGCGACCGTTTGATGCGTGCCCAGGCACAGATCGATGCAACGCAAATCGTGCTGACGACGGCGAATCCAATCAAGCTGGATGGGCAGCGCATCATTGCGCCAAGCGCGGGATTTGATCGAATTGCGCTCGATGCGCGCTGGCTTCGCGCCGATGGCGGCTGGCATTTTGATGTCGCCGACTTGAAATTGTTGCGCCAGGGTGTTGTCACCGCAGCCGGGCAGATTCACCTGCAACGCTTGCCGGACAATGCGCAAGGCAACACCAACTACACGCTCGATGCTGGTGATATCGATCTGTCGGTACCGGCAAGCATTGCCATGCTCAGTAACGCCATATCGGAAAAATCACGGCGTTGGTTGTACATGGCCAACCCTGTGGGATCGGTAGCGACGGCACGCATTCGTTACGTCGACAAGAACCATTACGACATCGACGCACAATTGCGCGGCCTGGCGTGGCATGCGGTGGACAACTTCCCCGGCGCAAGCGACGTGAACATTCAGGTGCTGGGTGACGAGCAGTCGTTGAGTGCCCATTTGCCGATGCATCAGAATTTTGCCGTGAACCTGCCGAAGGTATTCCGCAAATCGTTGGAGTTTTCGCGGTTTTCCGGTGATGTCGCGGCCTGGCATGCCGATTCGGCTTGGCATGTCGAAACCGACGCCATTGATTTCGAGGGTGTCGGTTATGGTGGACAGTTGCGTGGTTCCATCGAATTTCCCGATGACGCAACGCGCCCATTCCTGGATGCGTATGCGGTCGTGACTCATGCGCAAGTCCCGGCATCGCACCTGTTCTGGCCGATCAATACGATGCCTCCGGCTGCGGTGGCGTGGCTTGATCGCGCGTTGGCTGCCGGCAACGCGCAGGGGCGTGCGGTGATCCGCGGTAGTCTTGCCGACTGGCCTTTCCGCAATTCTGCGGGCCGCTTCCAGGCGCTTGCCCACATCGACGACGTCAGTCTGGTCTATCTGCCGGACTGGCCGGCAGCCGAACATCTGGATTGCAATGCGGATTTCGTCAATACCTCGTTGCACGTGGATTCGTGCACGGCGCAGACGCTGGGCAACAAGGTGACTCGCGCCAGTGCGGATATTCCCGATCTGGGTGACGGCATTCTGGATCTGGATGTTTCCGGCTCCGGCGCGGGCAGGAATTTGCTCGACTTTCTCAACGCGACGCCAATCGGACAGGAATTTGCCGGGCAGTTGCTGGGTGTGAATGTGGGTGGCAGTGGGAAGGTTGATTTTCATCTGCATTTGCCGATCAAGAATGCCGAGGAGAAAGTGCTTGCCGGCAAGGTCATTTTGAAAGATGCCGATTTGAGCGACGCGCAGTACGCCTTGCACCTGAGCAAGGCCAATGGAAACGTGAATTTCAGTCAGGCCGGATTCGGGACTGACTTGCTGCCGGTAACCATGAACGCAAAGCCCGCCACATTTCAGATGGCGGTCGGCGGTTTTGCCGGCAATCCGCAGCATGCGGTCGAGGCCAGGCTGCAGGCCGAGTTGCCGATACACGATTTGTTTGCGTATGCACCGATGCTGCAACCGTTTGCTGATCGGGTTACTGGCGCTGCGCAATGGGACATTGGATTCAGCGCCGACAAGGACAGCATCGCAGACGCAGGTCAGCGGCTCACGTTGAATTCCGATTTGCGCGGCGTGGAAATTGCGCTGCCTGAGCCACTGGTCAAACCGGCCGCGGTGGCGATGCCGTTGGCGGTGACCGTGGGATTGCCATTTTCCGGCGGGAGCAT
>DASSXQ010000155.1:0-9785 GCA_035703725.1 Rudaea sp. | reverse complement strand
CGCCAAGCCTGCAATCGCGCGCACAAGGAGAAGCTCGAATTCCAGTTGCTGCAACCGCCTTTCGACACGGCCGTGCTCAGCGATCTGGAAGACGTGTCGGATGCCTGGTTGGGCGACAAGGGTGGCACCGAGAAAGGATTTTCACTCGGCCGCTTCGATACCGAGTATTTCAAGTGGGGTCCACTTGCGCTGGTCTATCGCAACGCAGAATTGATCGCGTTCTGCAACGTGTTGCCGCCCTACGGACCCGGTGGCCATGCCAGCGTGGACTTGATGCGCCATGTCGCCGACACACCGCGCAGCACGATGGATTTCCTGTTCGCGAAAGTCATGCTGTGGGCGCAGGAACAGGGCTTCGAGGTTTTCAGCCTCGGCATGGCGCCGCTCTCGCGCGTCGGCGACAACCCCTACGCGCGCGTCAACGAACGCCTTGCCGCGCTCGCCTTCCAGTACGGCAACCGCTTCTACAACTACCAGGGCGTGCGCCGCTACAAGGACAAGTTCAAACCCGAATGGGTCGGTTCCTACCTCGCCTACCCGCGCGGCGTCTGGGTGCCGGGCCTGCTCATCGACATCGCGGCGCTGGTGTCGGGCGGGTATCGCAGGTTCCTGATCGGCTAGGCAGTGTACCGAATTGACAATTGCGGTATAGCGGTGAATTGGTCGGAAGCCGGCGCCAAACTCGCCCAACGCGGCGTCGCCGCGAAAGAAATTGCCCGCGAACTCGGCACCTTCGGCCTCGACGTGGTGCCCTTCGACGAAACCCAGGCAAATCTCGCCGCCGCACTGCGACCGATTACGCGATCGCTCGGGCTCTCGCTCGGCGACCGTTGTTGTCTGGCGCTCGCCCAGCATCTCAAGTCCCGCGTCATCACCGCCGACGCAACCTGGAAACGGCTGCGCGGCTTCGAAGTCGTCGCCGTGCGGCGTGGTTGATCGGCCTAGTGCCGCTGGACTTCGACGGTGTCGCGTGTTACTCCCCATCGTCAGGCGGCACATAGATGGCAACGCCCTTACCGTCTTTCACCATGATGTTCGAGGAAACGCCTATACCTGTTGCCGTGTTGCCGTTGGCAACTGCATAGCCAGAACCTTTCGAACCGGCAGAGTGATTCTCATGACCAACAGGAATGATGCCGTTGGCACCCAGTTTCGCTGCCTGTGCCTTTAACCGATTGATCACGACATTCTCTCGTCCCTGATCTGGGCACGCAGGCACCGCGCCTGCGCAGCGATGCGGCCAAGCGATTCGCCGACCGCCAGCGGCAAGCTCGCGTCGCGGCGGGACTGACACAGGAACAACTCGGCTTTGCGCTGGGCGTGACGAAATCGTCGGTATCGGCGTGGAAAAGCAGCAGGGAAACGCCGAACTTCCGCTTGCTGCCGAAGTTGCGGGACATGCTGCGCACGGAATACCGGCACGAGGATCTCGGCAAGGGCGTTCGCGGAAAGTACATCGCGCGTCTGGCCAAGGGCAGCAACATCGTCCGCCTGATTCCGGAAGTGGCGCGCGCATTTCCTGCGGAAGCAGCGGTGAACGACGCGCTGCTTTCGCTCGTGAAACTTTCCCAAAAGGTATCGCGTGGTCAACCCGCGAAGCGTGCGCGGTCAGCCTGAGCCCGTTCGGACTGATACTCAACCTTTCCGAACCGGCAACGCCCCCGCAATTCCCGCGCCGAGTTTGTCGTAGTCGCCGTTGTAGTGGTGCGCGCCGGGGAGCACGAGATCGCGCACGTTGGGTTTGCCGATGATCTGTTTGCAGAAGCTGTCGTCCTCGTCGGCGCCGTGCACGCAGATCACCGGCACCTGCGTCCTGGCGATTTCCGGCGCGATGGGAATCGCGCCCTTGTGCGCGGTCGATCCGAACCAGTCGCCGACGTGGATCTCGAACACCGCTTCGGCATCGGGCGAAATCAGCACCTGCGCGGCGATGCGCTTGCGCGCGGATTCGGGCAGGCGATTGATCAGCACGGGCGACAAACCCGCGCCGAAGGAATAGCCGACGACAACGAAATCCGCGAGCGGATGTTGCGCGCCGTAGTGGCCGATGATGCGGGTGAGCGCGTCGGCGGCCTGCTCGGGCGTGCGCGTTTCCCAGAAATACTTGAGCGTGCTGAGCGCGACAACTTCGATGCCGCGCTGCGCAAGCTGATCGGCGACGGCCACATCGAGTCCCGCCCAGCCGCCGTCGCCCGTGAGCATGATGGCGACACGATGCGCGAATTCGCCTTGGGCGGGCACTTCCACCAGCGGCAAATCGGCCACGTCCTGCGGCAATGGTGCTGCCTTGGTGGTTGCCGTGGTCAGCCAATCAACCGCCGCGACCAAGTCGGAGCCAGGTGTCGCGGATTGGCCAGGGGCGTTGGCCCGCACCGCCTTGAACCACGCAACAATTGCGGTTGCGGCCGCGTTGAATCGTGCACCCGGCGCAAATGGTTTTGGCAGCCATGCGTTCGGCAAGTGCTCAACGGGAACGATGCGAAATGCACCTGTTCCCGTGGCTGCGGTCATCTTGCCCGCGTCGCCGGCGCACAGGGGTTTGGGCAAGCGCAGGGAAACGTCGAACCCCAAAGTGATCAGTCCGGCGAACGTTCCCTTGGGTGCCTGCGCGTCGACGGCGTAAGCAAAGGTCGCCCCGGCACCATCGCCAATCAGCAGGGGATAAATGAACTTTTTCAATTTTTGCTGGCGTTGCATCCAGTCGCTCATTTCCTCGATGTGTCCTGCCGGAAACGAACATTTGTCCTTGATCGACTCCATTTGCGCCAGGTACGCAGGCAAATCGATGCCGAAAACCAGGGTGCCATTGTCGGCAAGCGCCACCGCCAATGCTTCCGAGCGTGCGCTCCAGCCATCGCGGTCGGAAATCAGCACCGCCGTGCGTTTGACCTCACCAACCGGAACCGCTGCATGCACGTTGCCGAACAAGCCGAAGTGCACTGGATTGGTTGCGGCCTGCACGCAGGTGGCCAATCCGAATGCAAGACTGCAACCGGCGGCCATGGACTTGGCGTGGTTCCGGATGCGTTTTGCGGAATTGCGCCATTCGCGTTTCATGGATGCATCATGCGGAGTTGGCGTGGGCCGCAGCCATCAGCGCCTCAATCTCATCCGGATCGCGTGGAACGGATGATGTGATGACTTCCGGCTCGCCGCGCGTGACGACGACATCATCCTCGATGCGGATTCCGATGCCGCGCCACTTTGCAGCAACGCCTTTGGCGTCGGTAGCGATGTAAATTCCCGGTTCAACGGTGACCACCATGCCCGGTTCCAGTTCGCGATCTTCTCCGTCGACCCGATAGTCACCAACATCGTGCACATCCAGTCCCAACCAGTGTCCGGTCTTGTGCATGTAGAACTTGCGATACGTGTGTTCGCGCATGTTTTTGTCGAGGCTGCCTTTGAGCAGACCGAGCTTGATCAGGCCTGCAGTAATCACGTGCACGGCCGCATCGTGGTAGGCGCCAAATGCACGACCTGCGCGCACCTGGTCGATGCCTGCCAGTTGCGCGGCAAGAACGATGTCGTACAACGCGCGCTGCGCTGGCGAGAATTTGCCATTGACCGGAAACGTGCGCGTGATATCCGATGCGTAACACTGATATTCGGCGCCCGCGTCGATCAACAGCAGATCGCCATCCTTGAGTACGGCATTGTTGGCGCGGTAATGCAGCACGCAACCGTTGTTGCCGCCGCCGACAATCGGTTCATACGACACCACTGCGCCATGTTTGCGCAGGTGATGCACTATTTCGCCTTCGACTTCATGTTCGTTCATGCCCGGGCGCGTGATTCGCATCGCACGGATGTGCGCTTCGGCAGCAATGCGCGCAGCTTTGCGCATGACGCGCAATTCGTTGCGGGACTTGTACAGGCGCAAATCGTGCAGGATGTGCCCGAGAGCCACGAACTCGTGCGGTGCGCGCGCACCACGCCGCACCTGTTCGCGCACACGATTGACCCAACCAATCAACTGACTGTCGAATTCCGCGTCACGCCCGAAGTGGTAGTACACGCGCGAGCGCCCTTCGATCATGCCCGGCAGAATGTCGTCAATATCGGCAATGGGAAACGCATCGTCCATGCCCCAGCTTTCGATCGCACCTTCCTGACCCGCCCGCGGACCGTCCCATGCCTCACGCTCCGGATCACGCTCGCGACAGAACAAGATCACTTCGCCATGCGCGCGGCCGGGAATCAGCGCCAATACCGCTTCGGGTTCCGGAAAACCGGTCAGATAATGGAAATCACTGTCCTGTCGATACGGATAATGATTGTCGTTATTGCGGATGTGCTCGGGGGCCGCCGGCACGATGCAGATTGCGTCATCACCAATGATGCGCATCAATTGCGTGCGGCGGCGGGCGAATTCCTTTTGTTCAATCATTGGAGGACCAGGATTCGGGATTCGGATTTCGGGATTGGAGGATTGCAATGACACACCATTGTGAATCGGCACCTTTGATTGCTGTCATGCAACCTTCTGCGCTCCGCTTCAGTGCAACGTGCGTTTGGCGTCGCCCGTGGTCGACAACTCGGCATGCAGCAGCATGACACCCACGCGAATGAATTCTATTACTTCAGCCAATGCCTTTTCGTCTTCTTCGGTTTCGGCATATTCCAGGCGCGAGCTCGCGATGGAGGCGAAATCCTTCAGAATCTCTCTGGCATCTTCGGAAATTTCATCCCGCGGCAAAATGCCGGCCAGCCCCAATCCCCCGAGAAACCCGCGACACCATTCAACCAGCGCTTCTGCGCGCACAGGCAACGCAACGTCGGCCACGGGAAGCAATGGTTCGAAGCGCAACTCTGGATCATCGAGCCATGCGGCGCACTCTTGGCGCAATTGCTGCAACGTCGTGTTGGCACGTCCCGAAGCATCCGTTTCCAATTGCAACGCAGCCAACCAGTCTTGCGCGGTTGCCTGCGTTCCCGCACACAGATAGCCGGTCAGCGATCCGTGAAGATCGCTCGCGGTTATACCCAGGCGCAGCCTGGAAATGGCCTCGTCCAACTGAGCGTGAGTGACTTCCCGCGTGGAATTCATACGGCTCGCAACACAATCGTATACTGGCAATTCTAACAGGCAATGTTGCCGTCTGGCGGCTGCGCACCCTATTATCGCGTGTAACCCGCCGGATTCAGACTCTCATGACGACGCCAATGCATCCAGACAGGCTGTCGAGAATCGCTATTCAGCAGCCGGTGCGGGTGAGGAATGGGGATGGTGAAGTGGAATCCGCACGATCACGCGGATTCCACTGGCGAGCAACGCAGCCACTGCGGTGCCGATTTCGTGCGTGCATGCCGATCCTGTTGCTATTGGTCATCTGCAATGTAGTTGTTGCCAGCCAGCGTACTTTTTATTTCACGCCGGTCAACAGCGAAAACAGCCTTGCGTCAGCCAGTGTCACGGCATTGTTCCAGGATCACGCCGGGTACGTCTGGATCGCGACGCAGAGCGGTTTGCAGAGATACGACGGTTATCGATATCTGCAATTGCGCCATGACCCGGCCGATTCGGCCTCGCTGCCTGGCAGTTTCGTTACCGCTTTGGCTGAAGACAATCGCAATCGACTCTGGGTTGGCAGCATGACGCAGGGGTTGGCGGCACTGGATCCCGTGAGCACAAACGTCGTGAGCCGATCGCTCATTGATGCCACGCGGACACAACTGCGTGACGCCATCAGCGCGCTGAGCTTTGATTCGACGCGCGGTTTGTGGATCGGCACTGCTGCCGGCATTGAGCTGATGGATGTCGAAAGCGGCAAGCGTCGCCAAATATTCACGTTCCAGGGTGGCGCCACTCACACTGTGTATTCCTTCGCGCGCGCGGGTGACGGCACAATCTGGAGTGCAACCAGTCGCGGGTTGGTGCGCATTGCACCCAATGGCGAACACGGCCAAATTGTTGCGCCAACGGATTTGCCACAGGCCTTGTGTGTCCTGATCGACTCCAAAGGCAATGTCTATGTGGGAAGCAACCGCGGTTTGTACCGCGTCGATGCGGCACATCAAACCGCACATCGTGTGTGGCCCGCGGTGCAAACCGACGACAACCCGACACCCATACATGCCATGACGTTTGACCGGCTCGGGCGCTTGTGGCTGGCGGTACCCGGTGCCGGTGTAACGATTTACGATCCGGCCAACGGCAGCTCGAAAACCTTGCGTCACAGCAACACGATGCCCGGATCGTTGCCGGACGACCATACGACGCAGTTACTGCTCGATCGCTCGGGATTGCTTTGGGTGGGCGGCGATATTACGGGTGTTGCGACCGTGGACCCGGGTGGTGCGCAATTCCGCTACATCATGGACGCCACGGCTGGCCGCAGCCAGAAAAGCAATAGCATTCGGGCCATCTTTCAGGACGACACGGGCCTTCTGTGGCTGGGTACGGAAGGCGACGGACTGAAGAGTTATGACACGACCCATGACCGGTTCGAGTACTACGACGATGTGTTCAACACGCGGCAGGTCGCGTCGACAGCAAATCCCGAATGGGATATCGTCGGATTGGCCCAAGCCGCCAAGGGCAATCTTTGGGTGGCGTCGAATCAGGGCGCGTTCTTGTTCGATCCTCGCGCACGCAAAGCCACGCCGATGCCGGTTGCTCCCGACGACGGCAATGGTTTGCCGGGATCTGCCGTACGCAGCGTACTGGTCGCGCGGGACGGCAGCGTATGGTTTGGGACGTACAACCATGGCTTGGCCCGCATGTGGCCGAAGACGGGTACCGCGACGACTCGATGGCAAATTTTTCGACATCGCGGCGACAATCCGGACACGTTGGCCAATGACACGGTATTGACGTTGCTTCAAGACCGCAATGGACGCGTCTGGATTGGCACACTGAACGGGATGAGCGTGTATGACCCGCAACACGATTCTATGCGCAGTTTCCGTCGCATCCCGGGAGATTCCACATCACTCGGCGACAATCTGGTGCGTACCCTTTACCAAAGTGGTGATGGCGTATTGTGGGTTGGAACCCAAAGCGGTCTTGATCGGATTGATTATCCGGACTCGACCGACATCCATTTTGTTCATTATTCGACGCCCAACGGACTGTCCGGTGCAACCGTGCTGGGAATCCTCGAAGACAGTGAACACAACATCTGGCTGAGCACGAATCATGGCATAAGCGTTTACAACCGTTCATTGGCCGCATTTTTGAACTTTACCGCCAGAGACGGTTTGCAAGGCAGCGAATTCAACGCAGGTTCCAACTACAAATTTGCCAACGGAGAGTTGGCGTTCGGCGGGTTGCACGGACTCAACTTGTTCAACCCGGATTCGATCCGCCATGATGTTTACACACCACCTGTCGTGATTACCGGTGTTGGTATTGGCAATACCAGTCTCGCGCCGGTGGCTGCTGCCGGAGTATCCATGCGTCAATCGCAGCGTGTGCTGCATTTCGAGTTTGCGGCACTGGACTTTACCGCGCCCAAACACAACCGTTTTGCCTATCGCTTGCGTGGATTCGATCAGGACTGGATCAACGCTTACGATCACCATACCGCCACCTACACCAACCTTCCTGCGGGAGAATACGAATTCGAGGTGCGCGGCAGCAATGCCGATCATGTATGGAATACGCAAGGCACCAGGGTCGCCGTACGCGTTATACCGCCATGGTGGGCGACGCTGGGCATGAAGTTGCTGTATCTGGCCATTGCCATGGCGGTTGCGGGTCTGCTGTGGATGGCTTACCGAAAACGCCGGCAAAGCGAATTGCACCATCACCGTGAACTGCGCGACCGGGAAGATCGTTTGCGCCTGGCACTGTGGGGTTCGGGGGACGAATTCTGGGATTGGGATATGCGTGCCCATACAATTTATCGCGTCGGTGCGGATCAATTGATTGGTGGGCGTCGCGAAGAAGCCGTATCGGCCGAAGATTGGAAAAATCACGCCGTGCATCCGGATGATCTTGCTCTGGTCGAACAACGCCTGTTTGATCATATTGACGGGGAGAAGCGATTTTTCGAATCCGAGCATCGCATCCGCAACGTCAATGGCGATTGGATATGGGTATTGTCGCGCGGCAAGGTTGTCGAACTTGATGAACACGGCAAAGCGCTGCGCGTTTGCGGCACGGCACGCAACATCACTGCCGCCCGCACGGCTGATCGTGAGCGCCGGATCGCCATTGAGGTGATCGACAGCATGAGCGAGGCGGTTTCCGTAACCGATATGGACTTCCGCTTCGTTTCGGTCAACCGGGCATTTACGCGCATGTTCGGCTATACGGAAGCCGAAATCATCGGCCATGAGGCTTCCCTGCTGGATTCTTTGCGTCATGATCGCGAGCACTACGAAAACATGCGCGAGACATTTTTGGCCAGCGGTCACTGGCATGGGGAATTGTGGCAGCGGCGCAAGGACGGCGAAGAGTTTCTGAGCTGGATCGAAATCAGCGAGGTGCGCGATGCGTCCGGCCAGCGCACACACTCTGTCGGCGTGGTCAGCGACATCACCCAACGCAAACGCACCGAGCAGGAACTGCGCTATCTGGCCAATTACGATACGCTGACCGGCTTGCCGAATCGAACGTTGCTCGGTGAACGCTTGGCGCACGCGGTCATTCGCGCGCGGCGCACATCGCGCAAGGTCGCACTGTTATTCCTTGATCTTGATCGCTTCAAACACGTGAATGACTCCATGGGTCATGCCATCGGCGATCGTGTGCTCAAGACCGTTGGCGAACGTCTGCGCGCGAGCGTCAGCGAAGCCGCCACCGTGGCCAGACTGGGCGGCGACGAATTTACCGTCGTCCTCGAAGACGTCAAGAGCAGTGATGAAGCAATGCAAGTGGCGCGGCAGCTGCTTGAGGTGTTTTCCACCCCACTGACACTCGACAGTGGGCAGCAAGTAATGATTTCGCCGTCCATCGGTATCAGCCTGTATCCGGACCACGCGCAGGTTCCGACGGACTTGCTCAAATGTGCCGATACGGCCATGTATCAGGCCAAGGAAGCCGGCCGCAACATGTATCAGGTTTACACGTCGGCCATGGACATCAATGCCCGCCAGCGCGCGGGCATGCTTGGTGCCTTGCGCCTGGCTATCGAGCATGACGAATTCCACCTGGTCTATCAGCCCATGCTTGATCTTGATGGTGGGCATATATGCGGCGTGGAAGCGCTACTGCGCTGGAAAAGCGCCGAATTCGGTGATGTGGGTCCGACCATATTCATTCCCCTGGCCGAAGAAGCCGGTTTGATCGAGCGCATTGGCGAATTCGTGCTGTATCGCGCGTGCACCCAATTACGTGATTGGCTCAGCCGTGGCCTCACCAATTTCACCATGTCGGTGAACCTTTCGGCACTGCAATTGTTGCGTAACGAGCTTACCCAGCGTCTTTGTGAAGTGCTTGCCGAACTCGACCTCGCACCGGAATCACTGGAGCTCGAGCTTACCGAGAGCGTACTGATGGCCAATCCCGAGCTGGCCATCCATACCCTTGATCGCCTGCACTCGCTCGGCGTGGCAATCGCGATCGACGATTTCGGTACCGGTTATTCGTCCTTGAGCTACCTGAAGCGTTTACCGATCGATACCCTGAAAATTGATCGCAGTTTCGTTGGTGACATCACCACCGACCCGGATGATGAGGCGATTACCAAGACAATCATCAGCATGGCTCACTCTCTTGGGCTGGATGTTGTTGCCGAAGGCGTGGAAACCGTGGAACAGCTCGAATACCTGCATGAGCAAGGCTGCGACGTGATTCAAGGCCATTGGTTGTCGCCGCCGCTGGATGCCACTGCGTG
>DASSXQ010000095.1:0-7493 GCA_035703725.1 Rudaea sp. | reverse complement strand
GAAACCACCCCGTGGTATCCCGGCATGCGTTTGCTGCGACAGCGCACGCAAGGCGATTGGGACGAATTGATTGCGCGCGTGCATGCCGAGTTGGCGACGCTGGCGCAAAGCAACCGCACGATCCAAACCGAAACCGACGACGCCTGAGGCATCGATTGGATCGACGCTGGAATCAGGGGTATTTTTGGAGGTGGGCGAGTTGACGCCCGATTCACGCAGCGAAGCGGCGCAAACCACGCTCGTAATCAAACCTGACTGTGTTGTTCATTACACAGACCCCATGCGCGCTGAGCAAGGGGACATTGAATGCCGTGGCCGGAATGGCACAACCGCAATGACGATCTCAAGGCGACGGCCAAGACCCCGCAACCTCGCAACGCACCAAGTTTGGCACAGGTGTAACCGATCGGATTGTTGATTTCGTGTGCGACTCCGGCTGCCGTTTGGCCAATCGACGCCAAATTCATGGCGTGGAAAAAATCACGGTTGCGGCTTCAGGTGCACGGTCATCCAGTCAATCCAGCGCTTGTAGACATCCGTCGTGCGCACAATATCGTGAGGGAAATGGGTGTCGGCTGGATAGGCGAAAAACTTCACCGGCACGCCGTTGTCGCGCAGCGCGTGATACCACTCGTAACTGTTGATCAACGGCACGTTCGGGTCGCCCACATCGCCCATGATCAAGGTTGGCGCAGTGACCTTGTGCGCGTAGGCAATGGGCGATTGTTCGCGCCAGATGTCGTGGTACTTCGCCGTCCACGGCGAACCGCCGAAGAAATACAGATCGCCTTTCTGGTAAAAGGCAACGGTGTAATCCATTACCCAATCCGTCAGCGCTGCGCCCGACACGGCCGCTTTCCACACGTCGTAATGGCCGGTCAGCCACGCCGTCATGTAGCCGCCATACGACCAACCACTGACGCCAATGCGCGCAGTATCGACGATACCCAGTTTCTCGACCACAGCCAGTCCTGCCATGACATCCTTGCCCGGGCCGTCCCCGGTGTCGCGATAAATGGCATGTTGGTAGGCATCGCCCAGATTGGTACTGCCGCGATAATTGGGTTGGAACACCACGAAACCTGCGGCAGCCATGAGCTGCGACAGCGGCGAAAATGCGATGGTCGAGGCACTTTCCGGGCCGCCGTGGATGATCAGAACCAACGGATATTTCGTGCCCTTGCGAAAGTTCGGCGGGTACAGCAGCACGCCGTCTTCGTCAAAACCGCCGGGCCCTTTCCAGCGCACCGTTTCGGTTTTTGCCAGATTCAAGCCATCGACAAACGCATTGAGGTTGGTCAGGCGATGCGGTTTGGCATTGGCAGAATCCATGACGTACAACTCGGCCGGATGCGTCGGAGTGCTCCCGACAAACGCAATTGTTCCGGTATTTGCCACACTGAAATCCGAACTTGCCTGAACATCGCCCAATGCGAGCTTGCGCGCGGAGCCGTGCAGCGGTTGCGACCAAAATACGGTTTGCGTACCTTCTGCGCCGGCCAGCAGCAACGCTTTGGCATTGGGAAGCCACGCGTAGGCATTGATGTTGCGTGCCAGCGCTGCGGTAACGTCGATGTCGCTGGCGTGACCGCCAATATAAATCGCGTTGCCGTTGTTTTGGTCGCCATTGCGCGGACGCATGAATGCGTATGAATTGCCGTGCGGCGCGTACGTGAAGTTTGCCGAAGTTTCCGCGCTCACCAGCGTGTGCGGTGTGGCGCCGGATGCATCGACCGTATCGATGACCGAATGGAATGATGGGCCCCAGTACGGGCCGGGAAAGCGTGTGAACGCGATGGTTTTGCCGTCGTGACTCCACGCCGGTTCGGGGCTGTCTTGTTGATCGGTTTGCAAGCTGAATTCGCCCTGCGTCAAACGCTGCGGCTTGCCGCCATTGCTCGACACGACCCACAGATGCCATGAGCTGAGCGCGGCGCGGGTCAGGAAATGATTGTCGGTGACCTCGAATACGTCGTCGTGTGCCTTGATCGCCTTCTCGTTGACTGGCGGATCCGGCGCAATGAAGGCAATGCGCTGGCCATCGGGGCTCCACGCAAACGATTCCACACCGTGTTTGGTGTGCGTCACCCGAATCGGATCGCCACCATGCATGGACATGACGAAAATTTGCGTTTGCGGCTTCTCGGAATCATCGTCGGATTTGTCGTCCTTGTCGGGCGAACCGGAATCCAGCGCCGGCAACGTGTCCTTGGCGATAAACGCCAGCCGCGACCCATCCGGCGACCAGCGCGGCGAGCCAATTCCGGTGCGATGCCAGGTCAACGCACGCTGCGCACCACTGGCAACGTCGATCAATTCGATACTTTTGCGATCCTTGTTCGACTTCCAGTCTGGCGTGGATACGATCACCGCAACCTGTTTTCCATCGGGCGAAATCCGCGCGTCGCTGAGCGAAACGAGTTTGCGCAAATCGCCGAGCTGGAAGATCTCGGCGGCGTGCGCCGACGCAATCGCCGCACCGACGAGCGAAAAACAAAGCGCAATCGCAAAATGGAAATGGGATTTCATCGTGTTCGCCTGATCTGCACAAGGTAGTGGTGCATTATGCTACATGCTCACAGTGCGACAGAACTCGTACAAACGGATTGCGTCGTTCCAGCCGCAGGCAAACTTGAAAGCGCGTGCGTGAGCGCATTTCGCCACGATAGCGCCACGCGACAGCAATACCGATGCATCAGGCAAAATCGGCCATCGCACCGAACCCTAACGATTCAGATCGTCCAGAAATTCTGAAATCGGTTCAACGCCGGAAACGGATAGAAAATCACGAGCGCGAGTGCATGCGACATACAGAAGATGGCGCTCGGTGTTGTATACCTCTTCAAGATCCGCAACGTCCGTTACTGATTCAATCCGGGATTGCAGTGGTATGACTTCGTCGTCGCAGGCCATAACGGCAACCGCACGAAACTCCAGGCCCTTGGCCAGATGCATGGTGCTGATCGAAAGGTCGCCCGCCGAGGGTTGCGTATGTTCGTCCAGCACTTTGAACGAAATCCCAGCCGACGTTGCTGCTGCTCGTGCGCGATCCAGCTCGGCAGGTGAACGTACAAACACTCCTATCTCGTGGGGCAACACCCCTTCGTCTGCCCGCCTCGAAAGCCAGGCGCCGACGGCCGCAGACTCCGCCGCCGAGTCAGGGAACGATAGAATTTCAGGGGGCGGCCCGTTGAATACGGATACCGTGCCACGACGCTCCTCGACGTTGCCGTCCACATCGGAAACTTCAGGAGCGAGCAGGCGATCCGCCTGCATGCGGATCTGGTGAGAGGTGCGGTAGTTGATGTGCAGCGTGCGCGAGCGGCCGCGGATGTCGACGCCCAATGCCTTCCAAGAAAAGGGTTGCTGAAAGATGCGTTGGCCAAGGTCGCCTGCAAAGAACAATGCATTTGGTCGATCTGCGCCGAGCGCCGCGAGAAATTTCAACTGTGCCACGTTGATATCCTGCGCTTCGTCGATCACCACGAAATCAAATGGTGGGTGCCTGCGGTTGGGCAGCTCATTTGCCAACTGACCGAACATGCTGGAACGGGTCACCCAACCGTGATGCTTCATGGATGCGCGGACGTTTTCAAAAATCGACCACAGTAGCGCGCGACGCGCTTCCGGCAACCGCGTCTTGCGGCCCAATCGTCGAACGTCGCGATAGTTTTCCCACGTATCAATTTGCCAGCCGTCTACAACGTCTTCCCACTCGGCCAAGAGGAAGCTACTACTGAACTTGCTTTCGGGTTGCGCCGCTGCGGCGGTTTCGAGAAGACCTTGAATTTCGTCGGTCGTGGCAATGCGTGGCCGACCAAACTGCAGTTCATACAATCGCGAACCAATGGCGTTCATCGCGTGAACTTCAATTCGCTCGCCCAACATGGGTGTGCTGCCGATCAGGCGTCGCAACATCGTGCGAAGCGCGTGAGCCAACGTATCCGAAAATGTCGCCAACAAGACACGACCTTCCGGATTCGCACGTGCCAAATGCACGGCGCGATGCAGTGCCACGATGGTCTTGCCGGTACCGGCCGAACCAGACACGCGCGCCGGGCCGCTGTAATCCTTCTCCACCCATTCGCGCTGCGCCGGGTGCAGGAAGATCGTCCATTTGTCCCACGGAAACGCCAGCGCACGCTCAAGTTCTTCCACGTCGTTCATCGTGCGGAAGCGACGCAGCGCATCCGGGTGCTCGAATGGACTGGTCGCCTTCGCCGCCACGACGGCCGGTTGGGGTTGTCCACCCGTCGCCAGCTCCAGCAACGCCTCCGCCGCCTCGGCCGGCAGGTGATTGGTCAGTTCGAGCAGGGTGTTCTCATCGGCGGCACGCACATCCGGCAGCCACTCTTCCGGCACACCGTAAGCAAGCAGGTCGCCGTCGGCCACACCCGCAAAAAGCATCGGTTTGGCTGGAGCAGGCTGTTCGACCTCGACGTACTTCGGGACGGCGATTTCCTCGACCCGCTCGCGAATCTCCACCAATTGCGCCGCGCCAGTCTTCGGATGTGTTTCCAGCTTGCGCCGCTCTGCCCACTGGTAGGCCTTGTCGTGGTGATCCACGTAGCAAAGCAGCAGGCTCGCCGCAGTCTTGTGCACGATCAGGCGGATATCGCTGCTGACACGCACCGACCAGAAGTTAGGATCCCGTGCGCGATCGAGCTTGTGGAAGCTCATGCCCGGGTTGACTGGGTTCATCTGCAGGTCGAACGCCGTCGTTTTCACGGCCTTCTGCTCGTCGCCGGTGAGGCGAGCGAGGCTGTCGGTAAAGGTGTCGGCGATGCGGAAGTCCATCACGTTTGTATCGTTACGACCGCAGCCACCTTGTTGGCAACCGCTGAGTAAAGGTCAACGTCTACTTCGGGAGCGCGGATTGAAACCACAAGAGCGTATCGCGCCGCTGTGTTGTACCGTTCAAGACGAGGACGCGTCCTCCACCAGCCAAGTGCCGGATAAACCGCCAGCACACCTCGACTCGCGAGATCGGCAGCGCTGCCTCGCCAGATGTCTGAATGTAAAGATCCTCTGTGCCTGTTTTGCGTACCAATGATCCAGTCTTGGTCGGTACCACCGCTCCGCGTCCGTTCTTCTTCATCACGTGCGGCTGCATTAATACGCGCCCGGAAATCCGCCTCGGACTCCGAAGGTCGTTTTACGTCGAACCGCAATCCGTGCGATTCGTACCGATAACGAGACTTGACGCCACGAGCTGATGGGTTGGGTTCGACGAAATATGAAAGCGTGACCCGCATCTCCACTTGTGTCTGCCCCAGAGCCTCCAGTTCCTCCAACGGCCAAGGAAGCCGATGCAGATTCATGTCACGCGATGACGGTTCCCGGCCCCGCTCGCGTTTGAATGGATGCAACTGCTCCTCGCAAACCATCGTCAACGAATTCGTGATGCTCCACATTGCGCTGTTTAGATTTGGCACGCCAAAACCGCAATGGCGGACAAGCGTGATTACGTCTGCCTTTGTCTGGTGTCCGTTCCTCGGCAAAAACGCCTCTCGCATTGCATCCGTCCACTCCGCTGAGTGCACAATCAACGCACGGATGGATTCTGGCCACAGCTCTGGATATTCCGCCATCAACTGAGCAGCCATTCTTGCCGCAAGTGCCGACGCTGCGCTGGTAGCATTTGCGGTCGCGAATAGGCGCTCTTGAGGCTTCGAGTTAGCAGTAATGAGGCTCAGGCTCGACATAGTCCATGCTTCCCCGGCCAAGTCCTTGGCTGCATTGCCGCCTTCGAACACGACGTCCGGCTTGATTGGCCAGTGAGGCTGCCAAGTCAGCGACGTTGTGCTGAATGGACTAAGGCCGCCAACAGGGGAAATCGGCCGGTACCCATCGGTGTTGGCCTCAGTGATCTGCACAAGATCGGTGGTAGCGCCGACTGTCAGCGCATTCCAACTTTGCCCCGGATCATGAATACCGTCAGCAGCATTGCTGGCCGGATAATTCGCCCATGCAACGCGATCATCCACATTTCCCGCCGATATAATGAACAGCCGAGGAGTTTCTCCCTGACCGTCCGCATCGGCTGCCAATCGATCTATTGCGGCGGACCAAGCAGACGGGCGGCCACGATCGCGATTGTCTCGTGCAGTGACTGCCATACTGAATACACGATGTCGCAGTGGCGCCGTTACCTCGGGCCTCGCTACGGCCTCTATCGTCAGGTAACCGTGGTGTTTGGCATCACCCCCGTTGGCACCATCCTGCGGTATCAACTTGACGGACTCGAGCCGGTAACCGATTTCAATCGGCTCCCGTGACGCCAGCGCCTCCGTCAAATTTCCGATCATAGCCAGCCCAGCCATGGCTGTACCGTGGCCATCGCTGTCGTCAACTCCCCACCCAGGCTCAACAGCGTGAAGATCGCGTCCATCGAGTGCCAACGCCAAAAGTGGATGACCCTGATTGACACCCGAATCGAAAAGGCAGACGTGTGGCACCACAGCATCCGGGTCAGGAGTCGTTATGCGGTTGCACAGATTGTCCAGCCACTCCGACTGCTCGTCGGGCCGAAGCGCATCGAAAAACTCCGCGAAATCCTTGGCGCGCCGCAACTCGGCGATGCTGTTGAGCGTCAACACGGATCGCTTCATCTGCCCAGCTGAACCATAGACAAGCAAGACTGTCCGTTCGGGGAATTCCAGCTCACCAGAGGCAACACGAAAGTCGAGGCCCTGTGCCAGATGCTTGAACTGATTAGTGACGGCTGCCCGATCGTTACGGACAGGTAGCCATACCTCCCACCAGAACGCCTCCTCATCTGAACTTGGCATCGCTGATGGATCGTCAGTCCAGAGTTCTTCGAGCGTGGCCGCACGAATCTGCGTGATCGCATTGAGCAGATTCCGATTCTTCGGCCCTTTTTTCGTATCTCGTGATTCGTCCAGATAGGCTCTGATCAAGTCTTCGAACGTGTCGAGCTTCCCATCGGGTACGAAAACGGTTGCAAGCGTTCGTTTGCCATCATGGCGGACATTGAGCAGTTCGATACCATAACGCTCACGCGACAATGACTCGAATGCGAGCTCTATATCCGGAAAACTTTCAAACACGACCTGCAAGCCAAAGCCAGTCTCAACCCCGGCAGCGTCCTGCGCGATTCGAGCATTTTGGATTGTCGGCATCAGCGCCTGGACTTGGCGTAACAAGGTCGCACCATGTTGCCCTCTATCCCGATCAGGTATCGAGGAGTCTCCGCCGCCCCGATGCGCGGATATAAACTCCTCGACCTTTGCGGTTCCTGACAAGATGAAGTGCTTTCTTTTCTGGTCGCCCTGCTCCGCCATTTCTCATCCCTGTTTTGAGAAAATTATCGTTTCTCGATCTTCAACCGTTTGGAGATCCTCTGTCGTTCCTCCAGCATCCTGCGAATGTCGCTCTCAGCGAACTGCTCGCGTCGCTCAATCAACGCTTCTTTCCATGTCTCATCAGCAGCACGGACTAACTCTGCATAGCTGAGCCCGACAAACTCATTT